>JAGQMY010000015.1 GCA_020428465.1 Candidatus Saccharimonadota bacterium | reverse complement strand
GCGAATGAATTGACATCTGATGAAATTGCGAATTATGAAAGTAGACGAGATCAAGGTGCTGCTGAGCGATTTGGACCTGGTGGCAGGTTCGGCTGGGTAGAATAAGCAAGGCTAAATTAATATTTGGTTTTCTTCAAAATTAAATTAGGGTGTGGCAGTCATGCACACAAACTGGGTGTGATCAATATCTAGACCTGATTGGTTTGAAAAATAAACTCTCAACTCTTCGCCGTAGTTTGTATCGTATGGAACAGTGAGAACTGGACTGAATTCTGCTCTACTTGAGAGTGGCCCGTAAAGTACCGGACCTAAATTAGGAAGTTCAACATATATACCACCGCCACTATCTCGATTTGAACACGATACGCCTGCTGCCTCCCAATTACCGAATCCTGAAGGAAGACTTGTAGACCCATTCGGCCATTGTAGATTCCCACCATATGCCAATGGAATAATTTTAAGTTCATCAGTAGGATTGTTGTAGCTTGGGAATCCTGCAACATACATTAGATTATTCAAAGGAATTGAAGATTGTTCGATTAGTTGATTGTTATTAATTAATTGCTGTCGTACTTCTTCGTTAGTATGTCCAAAATCACCTAAATAGAATATGTCATTTTTCGGATCTTGCAGAATATTACGTAAAAGACCTATATGTCTCATTGTGCCAGAGTGTACAAAATTATGTCCAAACCATAGGAAGTTAGAGTAATCTTTTTGAATGATGCAATGTTTTGCGCCAATTATTCCAAGAGGCTGTGCCTGATTATCAAGTATTATTGATGCTGAACATCCATTAAAACTTACTGTTAGATTTCGTATTTTATTAAGCTCATTAGCAGGTAAAGTAACAGTACTGGGTGCAACTATATCGATAGGGATTCGTGCGGGTGAAACAGAAGCGTCTGCTCCATCGGATGTAATAGGTTCAACCATTATATTTTCAGCCGAGACTTTGTTATTTGTAGAAACATCATCATCATAATTCATAACAAAAAACGAAGATAATACTGCCAATGCTGCTAGGTTAAACCGCATTATCCTTTCTTTTGCTGTTCGATGACGGTTTTCGTTATTTTCGATTGTCTCTTCCATAAAAACTGCCTAACTAAAATTTAATCTAATAAAGTAGGATTAATATTTAGGATTATAAATAAAAATTACGACCAATATAATTAATATATTAGTCAATCACATAATAATACTATATAGAAATATTATTATCATAATCGCAACGTTTATTAATATATTTATTCGCTGACGATAAAGTACCCATATGTATCTGGGTCTAAATGATCGTGGAATGAATAAGTACCCTCGACACTTAGAGTAATCGTTTCGGATTTGCCACTGCGCAAGGAAATTTCTTCTTCTCCGGCATATGAGTCATGGCTTGGGTGTGAACCAAAGGCTATCTCTCTAGTTTCATCGTCATTGTTAGTAATAGTTAGAGTATCACAAAGATTAGCATCGGTTATTATCGGCGAGACCTCGCCATCTTTTATCACGACTGAATGGTTTTGCCGAAGTTCGCTACAAGCGCCTGTTTCCTGCCCTTCTACCTGGGAGATATTCTCACGCTGTGCTAGATAATGCGTTGTATCTTCTGGGCTCATGTTGTAATGCAAATGATCTATGATGAAAATCGAACCCACGACTACGATAAGTATTATGAAAAATGTTGAGGCGAAAAATACTGTGTTATATAGAGGCTTTTTCTCCCGACCTAAATGTAAGAAAACAAACATCTGTATAAATAATTGCAAAAAGGCAAATACTAGAACAACGTAAAGTAGCTTGCCACCTGTTAACGATTCGTTCATGACTAGTGAATACGGAATTATAGTTAGGATTATGCAGACAAGAAAACCGATAACGTATTTGAAAACGTCGTTTTGCTTTTTGGTGGTATCTGATTTTCTCATATGAATGCCCTCAAATAAACTAATGTAAATATGAATATCCAGACGATATCTAGGAAGTGCCAGAACATGCTAAAAGCGTTAATTTTGCGTTGCATGTGGTGCGTTAGACCACGTTTGCGAATAAATATTGACGAAACAATAATCCAGATAAGACCGGCTAAAATATGAAGTCCATGGTTGCCAACTAGTGCAAAATACGACGATAAAAAGGCGCTAGTAGATACAGTATGACCCTCATTAACTAATTTAGAAAACTCCCATACTTCAAGCGACAAAAACATGGCACCAAGCAAAAACGTCGCAACGAGCCAAATAAAAAGTTGCTTCTTGTCTTTGTTCTTAGCCGATAAGCTCGCTAAACCGCATGTAAGGCTACTTGTGAGAAGCAATAAAGTCTCTATCATTACGAAATTAAGACTGAATATATCATGGCCATGAGGTCCACCAGCTGTACTGTTTTGTAAAACGGCATAGACTGCAAATAGAACAGCAAACATGAGTAAGTCTGTCATGATATACATCCATAATCCGAATAATGTTCGATCAGCGGCTGCACGTTCGTGCTGAAGGTGATGGGCTATCTTAATCTCACTCATTTCTTCAACCTCACGGTTTTAAGTGCCCAATTCAGAACTACACGAATAAATTCTATTAGACCCATGTCGGCATCTTCGTATTTTTTGATATCGTGCTGTTTTGAAGCGAATTCTTTGTTTCGTTCTGTCTCGATCTTTTCGACTTCTTTTGCCGATAAAACATACTCGGTGTTTTCATCAAAGTTTCTAGAAACTATAACTGCGATAATACCGATAATCGAGACGATTGCAAGCCAGTTTATATGCCAGACAAAGGCGAAACCGGTTAGAAACGCGAATGCTGATATGTAAATACCCGATGCAGTATTTCTAGGCATCAGAATGTCCTCGTATACAACTTTTTTACTTGCTTGCTGTTTAATATCCCAATACGCATCCGAACCGGTTACTTCCGGGATAACGGCAAAATTATAAGCCGGAGGTACTGGTGCCGTTGACCACTCAAGCGTGCGACCATTCCATGGATCTCCGCTAACGGCTAGTTGCTTGCGCTGTATTATCGTTGCGATAACTTGTACAACTTGTAAGACAATCGCAACCATGATTAGAATTCCGCCTAAAAGTGCCACAATAAAGAACGGTTGCCAGCCAGTAGATGATTCATAATGGTCTAAACGGCGTGTAGCTCCCATTAAGCCGAGAATGTATAAAGGAACAAACGCTAGAGCAAAACCACTTACCCAACACCAATAGGCATATCGTCCAATGCGCTCATTGAGCCGAAGTCCGGTCATCTTCGGAAACCAATATGAAATTCCTGCTAGCGCACCAAACAGAACTCCGCCGATTGTCATAGTATGAAAATGAGCAACTAAAAATAAGCTGTTATGTAGCTGGAAATCAGCAGGCGGCATCGCTAAAATAACACCAGTCATACCACCAAATGAAAATGTACCGACAAAACCGAGGAACCATAACATCGGAGTTTTGAAAAGAATTTTGCTACGGTACATCGTAACCAGCCAGTTAATAAACAACATTGTTGTAGGAACCGCGATGACCATCGTCATTAATCCAAAGAAAGCATTTATATCGGCACCAGAACCCATCGTGAAGAAATGGTGTAGCCATACTAATAAAGCAAAAGCTGACACGCCAATCATGCCGATAACGTTAGAGGCATAACTTGCTATTTTTTTGCGTGTGAAGGTCGAAACTATCTCAGAATATACTCCAAATGCTGGGAGCATTAGGATGTAGACCTCAGGATGACCCCACATCCATACAAGGTTGGTGTACATCATGGCATTACCACCTAAATCTGTCGTGAAGAAGTGTGAACCAAAATGTCGATCAAGAAAAAGTAGGAAAAGCGTGGCCGTTAATAGCGGGAAGACTGTAACCGCCATAACCATACTGCACAGTGAGCCCCAGGTAAATAATGGCATTTTCTTCAGGCTCATACCGGGAGCGCGCATCTTTAAGATAGTGACAATGAAGTTTATCGCTCCCAGTGTGGTTCCGATACCCGAAATCTGCAAACTCCACAGCCAATAATCCACCCCTACTCCAGGACTGAACTGGGTGCCAGATAGTGGCGCTACAGCAAGCCATCCAGTAGCAGCGTATTCACCGCCGAGAAAGAAAAACATATTAACCATAACGACGCCGGCAACGAATAACCAAAAACCGAGGGTGTTTAAGAATGGCGACGCTAAGTCGCGAGCTCCGATCTGTAGTGGAACAATGTAATTGATTAAGCCAAAGATGAACGCCATGGCTACGAAGAAGACCATAATGTTGCCGTGAGCTGTGAATATTTGTTGGAAATGATCAGCCGATAAATAACCGTGTGAACTGCCAGCCGATAGTGACTGTTGAAGCCAAATCATAACAGCGTCCAGAGCGCCTCGTAATAACATAAATCCACCAACTATGAAGTACATGATGCCGATTTTCTTCGGGTCGACCGATGTTAGCCATTCATCCCAAAGCCAACGCCAGCGTTTTTTGTAGGTAATGAATGCGACGACCGCTAAGAACATCAAGATAAATGTGACTGAACCACCGATCGTGAACCATTCGTGAGGTAACGCGTTCTTGTCTAGTTTGCCGAGCAGTAATTCTTTCATTTTATAGTCGTCCTTTAGTGCCCTTCTACGTTCATGTATTTGATTAAAACTTTAGCATATAAGTTAGCTTCGACGCTTGAATAAAGCGAAGTTTCGTTATTTTCTGAAGGTTTTATCAATTCTTCGTAAGCATCCCAGTTTAAAACTTGACCGTTTGCTTTGGCTTCGTTAACCCACTGTGAAAATTGAGAGTCAGTAACCGATCGAGCTGTGAAATTCATTCGAGAGAAACCTTCGCCGTTAATTTCAGCGGCACTTCCCGGAAAATCTCCTAGACTGTTAGCCATCAAATTCAGTGTGGTCGAATGCCCGGTCATAGCGTAGATTTGACCACCGAGGTTCGGTATCCAAAAAGAATTCATCGGCGCTTCATCGGCAGTGAGCTCAAATTTGATCGGTGTGTCTACAGGAAATTCAGCTAAATTAAGGCTTGCAATCCCCTGCTCCGGATATATAAATAGCCATTTCCACTGCAATGCTACGACTTGAATGGTTATAGTTTGTTTGGTCGAATCTATTGGCTTTTTCGGGTCAAGGTCGTAATTTGCTCGAAGCATACCGTTTCCTAAAATAACTAAAAATATGAAAGGAATAGTCCACAAGAATACAAAAAGTTTCTTACTATGTGTTTTGCCTGTGTCGTGAACTGCTTTCGGATTATCTTCGCGATATCTCCAAGCAAAATAAAACATAGTACTTAATACCGGAATTGCCAAGATGAGCATTATCAATGTGGAATTACGAAGTAAATTGTATTGGTTAGAGGCAATTTGACCTTTCGGATTCAAAAGAGCAACGTTATTGCCCTGCAGTAGAAGGGCTATTAGAAGTGCAAGACCAAGTATCCCAAGAAAAACTAGACCGATAGTATTACTGGATTTGTTTGACTTGTGTTTCCTGGCCATAGCTTAAAACTTCGTTTTTAAAATCTACCCTCTTATTAGTTAAATATAACACGAAAATCGAAAATGGTAATGTATTATTAAATAAAAGTAATGCGAGAATTAACATTAATATAAAAGCATACTATCAGTTAGCTAAACCGGGCATTATACGCGGAAATCTGTTCGCGGCGATTGGTGGGTTTATGTATGCATCGGGACGAAACATTGACTGGATGTTGGGACTAGATGTGATTGTCGGAACAGCGCTAATCATTGGAAGTGCCTGTGTGTTGAATAACGTTTTAGATGTGAAGATAGATTCTAAAATGCGTCGCACTAAGCAACGAGCCATGGTGACTGGTGAGATATCAAGAAAAAACGCCTTTATTTTCGCCTCAGTGCTCGGAGTGATCGGATACGCTATCCTGCTTTTATTCACGAACTTGATAGCTTTTTGGCTGGGTGTGATTGCCCTAGCAACTTACGTTGTTGTCTATACACCACTTAAGAAGCGCTCCTATATAGCTACGTTCGTCGGCGCTGTGCCGGGTGCTATCCCACCTCTTGCTGCCTATTGCAGTGTTCGTGATGTTATTGATTTACCTGCACTGCTGATTTTTCTAAACATGTTTTTCTGGCAGTTACCGCATTTTTTCGCAATTTCGATATTTCGTAAAGATGAATATAAGAAAGCCGATGTACCCGTACTGAGTATCGTTAAGGGTGACGAGCTGACCAAAAAAGTAATTATTATCGGCATTGTTGCATTCATGCTTATAACTCCGGTGCTTTATATAACGGATCATGCAACGGTAAGTTATTTGTTGGGATGTTTGGTGCTAAGTGGCTATTGGCTATTTCGAGCATTGCAGTTTCTTCCGAAGGTCGATAGTGTGCGCTGGGCAAGGAAAATGTTCGGTGTTTCGCTGATGGTGCTCAGTCTATACTCAACACTGCTGGCACTAAATACTTTCTTGCCGTAACGTTGCAAGCGAGAAATTTTATATTTAACTAGTCTGCCAAGAAAGTATTTAAGATAAAAATTATATAAGCCTAAACCTCCATTATAACACATATAAATATGAATGTCAATAGGTCGGTATGTTTTGGTGGTTTGTTAAGACTATAATAAAAGTATGAAACCATTGGCAGAATTAATGAGACCGGAAAAACTAGATGATGTAATCGGACAAATTCATCTACTTGCTGACGGAAAGATTCTGCGCGAAATAGTCAATAAAAAACAGCCGACAAGTTTGATTCTCTGGGGTCCTCCGGGTTGCGGAAAGACTACTTTGGCAAGGATTATCGCTAATGAGACTGGAACTGAATTTCTAGAGCTCAGTGCCGTAACATCAGGGAAAGCTGACGTTGTTAAGGTAATAGAGCATGCACGACAAAATCAGAGGCTAGGACAACAGACAACATTATTCGTTGATGAAATTCATCGGTTTAATAAAGCTCAACAGGATGCCTTTTTGCCACATGTTGAGAACGGCACAATAACACTTATCGGTGCGACTACAGAAAACCCTAGCTTTGAGATTATTAATCCCCTGCTCAGCCGTAGCCGAGTAATTGTGCTCGAACCGTTAAAATTGAACGACATTCTGTCTATACTTAAACGGGCTCAGAAAAAACTAAAAATAACGGCAAAAAAGATACCCCAGAAAAGTCTCGAAAAAATCGCGGAATTATCAGGAGGCGATGCCCGAGTGGCGCTGGGTAATATGGAGCTGGCTCTACAACTGGCAGAGGGCCAAATAACACCTGAGATCGTCGAAACGGCTGCTCAAAAACGTGTGCCCGGGTATGATAAAAATGGCGAAAATCATTACAATTTGATCAGTGCTTTCATCAAATCGATGCGTGGGTCAGATGCTGAGGCGACACTGTATTATTTAGCGCGAATTCTGCAAGGGGGCGAAGATCCTAAGTTTGTAGCTAGGCGGATGGTAGTTTTTGCGAGCGAAGATGTAGGCTTGGCTGCACCGGCGGCGTTAAATCTAGCTATATCGACTTTTCTGGCAGTCGAGAGAATAGGTATGCCGGAATGCGAGTATAACTTATATCATTGTGCGATGGTGCTGGCAAAATGTGAGAAATCGCGTGAGGCAACAGATGCGATGTATAAAGCTAAGCAATTGGCGAGCGACTATGCTGATTTACCTGTACCTCTACATTTAAGAAATGCGCCGACAAAACTTATGAAAGATTTGGGTTATCAAAAAGGAACGGAGTGGAAGGCCGGATTCAAACATCCGAAAGGTTTTATGCCGGAAGGTTTGTAGGTTTTATTTTTTCTTTGCTGTTGTTGATTCAGGAATATAAAAGCGTTTGTAACCAAAAAGAACACGATAATTAATGAAAAAAAAGTATGTTTTTCGTAGTGCAAGTGAGCTTGATTATTTCAACTACTCCCTAGTTTGCATCTACTCGTTATAGTCAACCGAGGGTATCGACATAATTCCGTTGTATACTAAACTCATGAAGCTTGTTAAAGGACTACTGAGATGGCTAAGTTCAGTAATATTTCACCTCTCGTTATTCATGTTGATCGGTTCGATCGGTATTACGATATTAATAGGAAGTCCAGCCAAATTAAAAAACATAATTAGCGATTCTGGGGCTTATCAGAACGTAATAGAGTCCATAATCGCTACCAATATCGATAACTTTTCGAAAAGTAATGACACTCTACCCCTAAGTGATCCTGAAATACAGAATATTGTTAGGAATGTGTTCACGCCTGAGGTGTTACAGGAAAAAACAGAGCTATTTATCGATAGTGTGTATTCGTGGCTTGATAAATCAAGTAATGACCTAGAATTCTCGATAGATTTTACAAAACAAAGAGATGAACTTTTCGACGGCCTTAGTACTTATGCGGCGACTCGATTATCTGGACTCCCAGCATGCACTCTAGAAGATTTACAAGCAACAAACAACGTATTTAATCTAGAATGTCAGCCACCTGGGTTCTATGAAAATATCGTAAAAACCCAAGTATTAAGCGACCTAAATAATAGCGATTTTCTTAAAAATCCAGTGATTACCGAAAATAATCTGCCAATAACTGCCGATGGAAGTAAAATTACCGAAAAATTCCATTTTATGCCTTTGATCTATTCAATATTGCAGAATGGAATAATTATTTTCGGCGGATTTTTTGTGCTGTGTAGTCTAGTTTACCTTTTAGCTCGCTTACCTTTCCGCAAAGGATTCAAATCCTTAGGTAGAGATCTACTAGGCAACGGAGTAATGTTAGTGATATTTACTGTGTTATATAGTGCCCTACTACCGAAAATTACAAGTTCGTTTAAGTTACAGATAACTTCATCTGGTAATGAAGCTGTCGAAAAATCTGTAAACTATTTTGTGCATAGTGTCGATGTACTTGTTATAAATATCGCTATACAAATCGCAGTGGTCGGACTATTGATTCTAATAATCGAAAAAATGACGCGTCCGACAGAGTTCTATGCCGAAGTTGCAAAGAAATCCGGATTGCTTACAAGTGAAGAGAAAAAAACAACACAACTAGTCGAGAAATCTGATTATAAAAACGCTCCGGTACAGACAAGTGAACCGGTCAAGAAAAGAACAACAAAACGAAAAACTAAAACAAAAAAGAAAATCCAGCTCTAAAGACGTTACTTATAATTGCTTGCTAGAATGATACTCTGAGCATTAAACTATTAGCTATGAAGATTGCAATAATTGGGTCGGGTGAAGTAGGTCAAGCGCTTGCTAAAGGATTGGTTGAGCTAGGCCATAAAGTAATGATCGGGACACGCGATACTGAAAAAAAAGAATTAAAGTGGACGAAAAAAGTCCATCATGAAATCCTGAGCGTTGGATCTTTTGCCGAAGCAGCCGATTTCGGAGAAATAGCCATATTGGCTGTTACGTGGCACGCGGCAGAGAATGTGCTAAATATTATTAGACCAGAAGTATCAGGAAAAATTGTTATTGATCTGACGAATCCGTTAGTTTTCTCTGAGGACGGTAGCCCGTCATTGAGTGTCGGTCATGATATGAGCGCTGGTGAGATTGTTCAGCAGACTTTGTCAGACTCCCACGTTGTTAAAACGCTAAACACGATCAATTTCCGAAATATGGTGAATCCAAAATTTAAGACTGCTGTACCGACAATGTTTATGTGTGGCAACAATGATTCTGCTAAAAATCATGTACGCGAACTATTAGTTCAGATGGGCTGGGTAGATATTCAAGACATCGGAGATATTGAAAAAAGTCGAATTCTCGAACCGCTTTGTCTACTCTGGGTAGAATATGGCGTAGCTAACAATACCTGGAATCACGCAGTTTCGATTATAACTAAATAAGGTCGCTTGTTTATCTAGATAGTTATTACTTTAGCGTCGCGCGAATTTAATAATAACGACTACTAGAGCTACAGTCGCTATTAAGCCGATAAACATAAAAGGATTTGTAGCTAACCAATGAAATAAATTGGAATTTTGCGCGTGTTCGGAGCCGGTAATGTGACTTAAGACATTATTCATTTGATATTTTATCCCTTCTTTTTACTTATATTAGGTACACTTCCAAAGCTTATGAATAATGCAAGTATAACAGCGAAACCACACATTATAGAAGGCATAGGGCTATCTACACCGACATAGTCATCAATGAGGGTGAATGCCATCGACGGAAATATAAATGAACTATAGCCGAGAACTATGAACATTAAGGCTTTTTTGATCCGAGGTATTGAATGACGCATATAATAAAGTGCTGTACCGACGGCGATTACTAAAAATAAGTCATAATATATGTAATACCAACCTTCGTACGGATTGGCGATATTGAAAATTACATAATTAGGCTTACAGACTGAAGCTCCAAGAATTTTTCCGAATGAAAACAAGTATGTCCAGATAACAGCTCCAGCATAGGATATGGTGAGCAGTATCCGCTGACGCTTTTTAGCTATGGCTAATACAAGATGCAGTCCAAGTGGAGGCAAAAAAGTAATTGCAGCGAATCCGAGCTTTGAACCAACAATACCTCTGACTCCGAAAGATTCACAGACACCGAATTCCGCAAACTGGAAGACTGCGAGAAGTACGATTAAAACTATTGCCAAACCCACTGCTCTGTTCAGTTTCCTAGTCAATAATATGTGAATTGCCAGCGAAATTTCTATGATAAAGGTTGCAATCATGACAGGAGGCGAAAAACAGAATAAAGTGTTTTGTTTGAAATATTTGCTCATTTTAAATTAGCATAACAAATATCTAAAATTAATACACAAAATTTGTGATAATTATTTATTCGATATCTCGTGAATTTGTTTGTGATCTAGGCCAAAATAATGCGCAACTTCATGCCAAAGAGTTTTATAAATTTGAGATTTTAGAGCTGATTCATCTCTGAAAAGTTCTATCATCGGATATTTGAAAATCGTAATAATATCAGGCTGGATTGATAATTTACTACCGTTTCGTCGTGACATCGGAACCCCTTCGTATAGCCCGAACAATGAATCGCAGTCACGTAGTCCTATTTTTTTCCTCTGCTCGTCGGTCGGTCTATCGCTTGTGAGAATTGCCACGTGATCCATTCTATCTCTGTATTTTTTAGGAATATGATCAATTGCTTCTGATACTAAGTCGTCAAATACTGCATCCATCACCCCATTATAGATGTAGAAGTATGAATATTTGTAGTCGATAGGGTTATAATATACTTAATGCGCGTCGTCGAACCGAATAACTATATCCAAGGCCAACCACCAAAAAAAAGAAAATTATTCTTATTTATTATTATTTTTCTGTTGGCTGTAGTCCTTGGATTCGGTATTTGGAAAATATTTTTTAACAAAGAATCATCTGTAGAACAGCAAAAAACCACGAGCGACGTAATAATTGACCAGACTCAGCAGGAGACACAGCCAGAACCACCACCGGTAGACAATGTAAAAGATACATTAATACTTTTCGAGCCTAATGAGTTTAGGGATTTGTTCGACAATGCTAACTTGCCTAACACGACGAAAATTGTTACTAAACCAAGTATTACGGGTAATGCTACAGCTGACGCGCGTATCATTAGTATCGCCGAAAACAGGGGCTATAAACTAAGAAGCACTCCTACGGTTTCTTTGACTCAGACTATAGAAGGTTTTCTGGTTCAAAATGCAGTGGTAGAAGCTTATGCTAAGTTAAAACAAGAAGCCTCCGACCAAGGATTGACTTTAAGTATAGTCTCGGGCTATAGATCGGTAGATTATCAACGGACTCTATTCATGCAGAGACTTTCTGCTACGGGTGCAACCGTTGATCAAGTTGCTAGCGGTCAAGCTGACGATAAAGTTAATAAAGTTTTGATAACGTCATCTATACCCGGGTATTCCAAACATCATACTGGCTATACCTTGGATTTAAAATGTGTCGGTACGGAATTCGAGAAGTTTAAGAATTCTGCCTGCTTTACATGGATATCGGCAGATAACTACAAGGCCGCTAAAGAGGCTGGGTTCATTCCTAGCTATCCTGAGGGTGCTGATTCTCAAGGCCCCGATCCAGAAGCTTGGGAATATGTCTATGTAGGCACAGACATGCTGTATGAATGATTATAGACTGGTAAAAAATCAACAAATATTGTAATCTTCTACTAAATTGATTTTATAAATTTTATGGAAAATATATTCGACGATTATGCGGAAATTCGTAAAAACATCCAACCAATAGACATAAATGGTCTTAAGGGTCGGATGATACGAATCGCGTCTAAAAATAAGAAATTTAGTAAAAAAGAAATTCTAGTAATTTATGGGCATCATGCAAGCCTAGAGCGAATTTATGGAATCGCTGATGAAATTAGCAAATACGGCAATGTTACAGCCCCTGATTTACCTGGATTCGGTGGAATGGATAGCTTCTATAAAATAGGCATGAAACCAACACTAGATAACATGGCTGACTATCTAGCGACTTTTATAAAACTTCGTTTCAGGAATAAAAAAGTAACAATCATTGGGATGTCTCTCGGTTTTGTAATCACAACTAGAATGCTTCAGAGATATCCCGAATTAAGTAAAAACGTCGATAAACTTGTTAGCATGGTTGGGTTCACTCGTAAAGATGACTATGCTCTCAGCAAGAAATCAATTAGAACATACACTGCGCTCGCAGAAATATTCAGGCATCGCGTGCCAGCTGTGTTTTTCTATAACGTAATTCTACATCCTTCGTTAATCAGAATAGCGTACGCGAAAACACCAAATGCCAAGAAGAAATTCGAAAACTTATCTAAGGATGATCAGAAAAAAGCCATGGATTTCGAAGTTATTCTTTGGCGAGACAATGACGTTCGTACCTACATGGAAATGACTCTAGAAATGATGAGACTGGATAATTGTCACAAATCTATAGATATGCCAGTCCACCACGTTTCGGTTAAAAATGATCAATATTTTAATAACAAAGTCGTCGAACAGCATATGCGGGTTATTTTCAACGATTTTTACGAGCACGAGGCAGTCATGCCTAACCACGCACCAAGTATCATCGCCAGTAAAGAAGAAGCTGCTCCATTGGTACCAAAAAGCTTGAGAAAGGTATTCAGCTCGTGAAAATCGGAATAGTTTGCCCTTATCACATTTTTAAACCTGGCGGAGTACTTGAGCATGTTCAACAACAAGCTGAAATCTTGCGTAGTCGTGGTCATGAAGTTAATGTAATAACACCTAGACCTCTCGGACATAGTGGTAAAAGCGCACCTGAAGGCGTGATTTTTATGGGTGGCTCAGCTCGTATAAAAACTCCTAGCGCTACTAGTAGCGATGTTTCGATTATGATCGATAATGATGCGTTGGATGAGGAGTTATCCAAGGGTTATGATGTTATACATGTTCATGAACCAGCAGTGCCATTTATCGGCAGGCAAATTTTACCTAAAGTTGACTGTTTGCGTGTAGGAACATTTCATGCAGCGCTCGCTGGTAACGTTATCGGGAAAACTCTAATAAGCTCATATCGAATCTATTTCAAAACAATTCTGCCCTACCTCGACGCTATAACCGCCGTATCACCAGCTGCAGTTGGCTACATAGGCAACAGTATTCACCAAGACGAGATTCAATTCATACCAAACGGTATTAATTTAAAGCTTTATAATAACAAGAGCGTAAAACGTGATAGTGATATGATTCTTTTTATTGGACGCTTAGAAAAACGCAAGGGCACTATTTATCTAATTAAAGCTTTTGCTAAGCTTAAAGAATCAAGGCCAAAATCCAAACTGGTAATTTGTGGCGATGGTCCGATGCGAAGCACTTTAGAAAAATACGTCAAAGACCACAAGATTAAAGGTGTAAAATTCCGTGGCTTTATTAGCGATAAAGTTAAACTTGACATGTTAAGTAAGTGTGGCTTGTTTACTTCACCTGCCATTTACGGTGAAAGTTTCGGAATTGTTCTGGCTGAAGCAATGGCGATGCAAGCGCCAATAGTCTGTCATGTTAATGAAGGTTATAAATGGGTGATGCGTGAAACCGGTAGAATCTCTCTAGTAGACTGCATGGACGCGGATGCATATGCTGAACGACTATCGCTACTGTTAGACGACGAAGAGATTAGAGATGTATGGCAAAAATGGGCTTCTGAATACGTTAAACAGTTTGACTATGAGCGTATTGTCGACCAGTACGAAAATTTGTACAAAAGTAATCTAAACTAGAAAGCTTTGAACATAGGATTTTATAGTTTCGCGTAGGGCACCTTCCCTTCCGTGGGATGCTGGAACAAATTGAAGTATGCAATTTTCACCTAAAGCCTTAGATAAATTATAAGCGGTCTGTGGAGGGGTTACATGATCGAAACGACCCTGAACCATTACGATCGGGATAGTTTTTAGGATATCGACATTATCCATCACATAATTCTCAGGGATAAAACAATTATTAATAAAGTAATGTGCTTCTAAAATAGCCAAAGCCCTTGTTTTTTCATCAGAGCCATCGACGCTATAGAGTGTCTCGCTGTAGTCTGCGTCAATTGACATAGCAGAAACTTCAAGGCACACCCATCGTCTAGTAAATTCTATCTTTTCGTCGTCAGTGCCGTTTATAAATTTATCAAGATAGAATTTTACAGTATCACCCCGCTCATTCTCAGGTACTAATTCTATATATTGTTCCCAAGCTTCGGGAAAATGAGTTTTTAGACCCCCTTGCTGTATATAATCAACTTCATTTTTAGCTCCCGTAAATATGCCCCAAATTAACATCTTCGCAACATTTTGTGGATGTTTTATAGCGTAAATTAAAGCAAGACACGATCCCCAAGATCCGCCTATAATTCTAATTTGATCTATCTTTAAAAATTTACGCAATAATTCTATGTCCTCGACTAATTTATCAGTTGTATTATTATCAATCTCTGCGTGAGGTGTGCTTAAACCACTTCCGCGCTGGTCGTGGAAAATAACATTGTGTTTTTTAGGATCAAAGAATTTTTTGTATTTATTAGAGCAACCTCCACCGGGACCACCATGTAAATAAAATATTGGATCAGAATTCTTATTTCCCCACTGTTGATAATAAATTTGATGTCCATCACCGACATCTAACATGCCAGAGCTTATTGTATAAATATCTTCATTCATATATTTAACTGTAAACTGTTAATCAAAAACTGTAAACTAAATATATGATTATTGGCTATGTATTGGATGATACACTCGATAAATCTGACGGTGTTCAACAAGCAATGATAACTATCGGTGAGAAAATGCGAAGTCTGGGTCATGAGGTGCATTACCTCGTCACAGATACAAAGCGAACTGATTTAGAAAATATTCATAACTTGTCCGGATATTTTTCTATGAAGTTTAACGGTAATTCGATTCGTACACCGAAACCGTCATCGAAGAAAACTATCAGAAAACTTTTATCAGAAATTAAGTTTGACGTTCTGCATGTCCAAATGCCTTATAGCCCACTAATGTCAGCTAGGATAGTTAAATTAGCTCCGAAAACAACAAAAATATTTGGCACATTTCATATACTTCCCTACAATTTTTCATCTCGAGTCGGTACTAAAATTCTCGGAAAATATCTATACAAAACTACAAAGCAGTTTAATAAAGTTTTCGCTGTATCTGAGCCGGCAAGAATTTTTATGAAAAGTACTTTTGGTGTTGATGGAGAAGTTCTGCCGAATCCGATAGATTATAAGTTTTTTAGTAGTTTCGTCGGAAATATTCAGCCTAAAAGGATTGTTTTCGTAGGAAGGTTCGACGAAAGAAAAGGCGTAAAACAGCTAATTAAAGCATTTTCTCTCATAAACGACGGTGTTACGGAGTTAGTAATGTGCGGAAAAGGCCCTTTGTGGGATGAGGTTAATGCGACTGTGCAGCGCGATAAATTGAATGTAATTTTACCTGGGTTTGTTAGCGAAGAGGAGAAAGCCAAATATTTGTCTAGCGCGGATATTGCTATATTTCCATCAACAGGTGGTGAAAGTTTCGGCATTGTTCTAGCCGAAGCTATGGCCTGTGGCGCTGGAATAACGCTCGGCGGGAATAATCCAGGCTATTCATCGGTTCTTAGTGATTGGCAAGATACACTGTTTAATCCATTCGATAGTGCATTGTTGGCAGAAAAAATAAATACATTCCTAACTGATAGCTCCAGAAAAAGAGAAATTGCTACAGAACAGCATGATTATGTCAAAAATTTCGATGTTGATCTAATTGCAAAAAGATTAGAAAATTACTATAGCGAGAATCATTAATGTACTTGAACGGAAATTAAGTAGTAGCAAAAGCAATTTACTAGATGTAAAATATAATCATGTTTGGGAAAAATTCAAAAGAACCTATCGAGATTACGATTTCTAATCGGACGATATTAAGAGTCATAGCGTTTTTCGTCGGTACAATATTTGCGTTGGCGTTTTTCGATAATATTAAGCATCCGCTGACATTAATCTTCGTTTCGTTTTTCTTATCACTCGCACTCAATCCTGTCGTTACAAAGGTAGCTTCGAAACTCAAAAGTAAAAGTCGAGTCAGAGCAACGGCAATGGCTTATGGGGCGGTTGTCGCGGTGATGGTTGCGATGATTGTTTTAATCGTCCCCCCGCTAATAAGTCAGACTTCAGAATTTATTAAAGATGTACCGAAAACTCTATCTGATTTAGAAAACCGCAATGATAACATCGGCCAATTTGTGCGTAAATATAATCTAGAAGATCAAATTCAGAATTTTGCCAACGGTTGGTCAAGTAATTTAGGCTCACTTGACAGTCCAGTCGTAAATACTGCTAGTCGAATTTTTGCGAACGTAATATCGATAGTTACTGTTTTTGTTCTGACTTTCATGATGTTGATCGAAGGGCCGAAGTGGATTGAATCTATTTGGCAACATGTGCCTAAGCACCGACGTGAACACGATAAAAAAATCGCAATGAAAATGTACCGAGTCGTTACAAGTTATGTTAACGGTCAAGTTATTGTTGCAGCTATCGGTGCTTCATTCGCAACGGTCGCTCTAATAATCGCCTCTACAATCATAGGTGTTACTGTAAATGCAGTTGCCCTCGGAGGTATAATTTTCTTGTTTGCTCTAATACCGACGATAGGAACTATTTTAGGATCGCTATTAGTAGTATTGTTCAGTCTATTTGCTAGCCCGACGCTTGCTTTAGTAATACTTATTTACTTTATAATTTATCAACAAATTGAAAATGCCTCTATTCAACCAATGATACAGTCGCGTGGTAATGAGCTAACCCCTATGTTGGTTTTTATGGCAGCTATACTTGGTATTGGTCTAGGTGGAGTGCTTGGTGGATTTTTAGCTATACCACTTGCCGGTTGTGCTAAGGTGTTGTTTGATGACTGGATTGTTGATAGAGATACAAGTAAGTAAAGTTTTATAGTCTATACCAAATTTGTCCGTTCGGACCGTCGTTAATACCTATTCCCTGTTCTTTGAGCTCGTCACGAATCCGGTCTGACTCAGCCCAGTTCTTGTTTTCTCGAGCTTTTTGACGTTCAGCCAAGAGTGCTTTTTTTTCAGTATTAATATCTTTGCTGGTAGTCAAATCTATTCCCAGTAATTCTTTAATTAATTCAAGCATTTTCTCAAAATCGTCAATCATGCTAGTCGGTAGAAATTTATTTTCATTAATTGGATCAAAAAAACTCCGATCTAGGTATGATATAGCTTCAGGTGTGTCTAAATCCTCGTTTAAATATTGTGCAAAAATGATCCAATCGATTTTGCTTACATAATCTGTAGCCTTATCTGTTGTTTGAAAGCGAAGGTCTGAGATATTTTTCCATCTTTTTAATCTATTTTGCGCAGATTCAAGTATTTCCCAAGTAAAATTTCCTTCCGTTCGATAGTGTTTTGAGAGTATCATCAGCTTAAATGCGTCTAGTGAGTAGCCTCGATCCAAAATGTCTTGCAGTGTATAGATATTCCCGAGGCTTTTGCTCATTTTTGTGCCGTCCACTTTGATATGGTTGGCGTGAACCCAAATCTGCGAAAATTGCTTGCCTGTTACGGCTTCGGTCTGGGCAATTTCATTAGTGTGATGAACCGGAATATGATCTATGCCACCAGTATGAATGTCTATCTGGTCTCCTAATAGTTCACGCACCATAACTGAGCATTCTAAATGCCATCCTGGAAAACCTTTGCCCCACGGACTATCCCATTCCATGTCTCGTTTTGATCCGCCAGCTGGCGGATTCGGGCTTAATTTCCATAGGGCGAAGTCAGTTGGATTCTTTTTACCACTGTCATCAACCCTTGCTCCAGCCTTTAGACCTTCAATATCTAATTTTGCTAGTTTGCCGTAATCTTTTAGTTTTGAAGTGTCAAAATACACTCCGTCCTCGATAACATAGGTAAAGCCTTTTATTTCTAGTTCTTTTACAAAATCAATCTGTTGTTCAATATATTCTGTTGCTCTAGGCATGTGATCTGGCCTCAACAAGCCAAGTAGTTCATAAGCCTCATGATCAGCAATCTTAATGTACTTTTCGGCGACGTCCCAAGCAGTTAGCCCTTCAGTTCGGGCACCTTTTTCCATTTTGTCTTCACCAGCGTCTTCATCGGATGTTAAATGTCCTACATCAGTAATATTTTGAACTCTCGTAACGTCAAAACCATTTGCTTTTAGCGTCCGCACCAAAATATCCCAGTAAATGTATGCTACCCAGTTTCCGATGTGTGGTTGACTATAGACGGTAAGCCCACAGGTATAAAGAGAGATCTTATTGTCTTCAAGGGGCTTAATTTCTTCAACTTTTCTGGATAATGTATTGTATAGCTTCATATTTTTACTCAATACTTTCTAATAATTCGATCGCCTTTTTATTTACCTCAGCTATAACTTCATCAATTTTTTTCTTTCCATCCATTAATTTAAAACCAGAAGCATACGGGTGCCCTCCGCCTCCGAAATGATTAGCTAAATCAGAGCCGATTGGTTTTCCAAAATTACAGCGAATCTTAGCAGTTATTTTACCGTCTTTATATACTTTATATGCTACTGCGACATCAACCCCGACAACCATTCGCATGTCATCGATTACTAGCATTGATGGGTTATACAGAGGGCTATATTTTTCTATTTCATTCCAGGGGATAACAATTGAAGCCACGCGTCCACTCGTGTCGTATTGCACCCGTTCGAGTAACTGCCCCTTATACGGGAGAAGTTCTCTTTCTTTGCGCATTAGCTCTCTTCTGGCCTGATCAAGTTTGGCGATTGACACGCCCATCTCGACTAAATCACCCATTATTCTGAAACTTTCTGGTGATGTAGAATCTGTGGTTAGACCTAAACTATCGCTCATGATGCTCATCGCCATCATCTCGCAGGCATCAACAGGTAGTGGCCAGTTTAACTGCCTAGCGATTCTGTAGATTACTTCGCTGGTAGCAACCGCTTGTTCTATTATATTCACGTCAGCGTATGATATACCCTTTGTTTCGGTATGATGGTCGATTACTATGATAGGTTTCGATTTTATCCAATTAAGCTGTCCGTTTTTCTCGTAATATTCGAATAAAGTTTCCGTACTGGAATCAACGATTATCGCGCAGTCCACATCTGTAGGTATATCTTTTCGCACTCTGTCCCACCCATTAAGGTAGCGAAAATGAGGTGCGATATCCACGGCGCATACCATGCTTACTCTTTTACCCATTTCTGACAGAATAGCTTCGAGCGCAAGCGCACTACCTAAGCTATCTCCATCTGGGTTATCAGCCTGCAATATGGCTATGTGGCTAGCATTATAAACAAGCTCTTGTAAGGATTGATATATCATTAAACTTAATTATAAATGACCAAATCGCAAATCCCAATTATCAACTAGCGTAATTGCCATTGATGCTGTCACAGACTAGCAACAAACCTACATGTCAATGATTTCTAGTATAGTAAGTGCCACCGTATGAGACTACACCATCTACATAGTCCGCTATACCTTTCAGTGGATCGCCGATGTTGCCCACCGCAAAACGTTTCTTCAGAGAAT
>JAGQMY010000098.1 GCA_020428465.1 Candidatus Saccharimonadota bacterium | reverse complement strand
AATCCACCAGATCCATGTCATAGGCTATACATCTCCGCAGGATTTGTAGTAATGAGTGGGTGTTCTTTTTCTGAGGCAACAACCTTAACTGCTACATGGTTTTTGTCTGCAATTATGAGAGCGTCCCCCTTTTCGCAGGTTAGTAAAAAGTTATTTTCATATTCGCTTAGAGCAAATTCAGATACGACATTCTTAATTGTGGTCGTATCTTGTCTCATCAGTATTCGTAAAGCGCTTTGAGAGGCTATGGCTCGTCCGTAGTCATTGTGCAAGAAGTCGTTCGCTTGCTGTGAGATTATCGATACACCAAGGTAATACTTCCTAGCCCTTCGTACAAGCCCTGCAATAAACCGTGCTGACTCTTCATGCTGAAGCAGTAACCAACCTTCATCGATAACCAATAAGCGCTTTTTCGGGTTTGTTTTCACTTCGTTTTGTACGTAGTTAGATATGATGAGAACCATCAGTTGTCGCAGTGATTCAGGCATGTCTTTTATATCAAAAACTACTAATCTGTTCTCGAGACTCACATTGCTGTGATTATTGAATATGTTAGAAAGTGATCCAGATATATACCTATCTAGACGCTCGCATAGCTTGTTCTGATTGAGTTGCTTCAATTCTCTGTATAGATCTTTTAGAAGCGGTCTACTATTTTTTGAGTGGCTATACATGCGTAGTAGAGCTTTATCGAGAGCTGCCTTTTCTTTTGCATCTAGACCTTCAACCATCAAGCTCACTATTTCTGTAAGATCTTGAATATGCTCGGATAAGTCGCGCTTCTTCTTGGAGGTCGTAGAGATATCGAATGGATTAATCTTTTGCTGGCTATTGGTTGAAAACTTAATGTACGTTCCATTGACTGAATCGGTTAGTAGTTTATACTCACGCTCTGGATCAATAACTATGACAGAGGTTCCTTGCATCAATTGCCTCAAAATCTCAACCTTCGTCGCATAGCTTTTACCACTACCTGATTGCGCAAATACAATACTGTTTGCATTATGGAGACTAAACCTATCAAGGATAACCAGTGAGTTGTTGGATTTATTTACTCCATATAAAATACCGTCCTCTTGAACGAGCTCAGAACTCATAAATGGAAATGTGAGTGCCGCAGAAGAACTATCGAGATTCCGTTTCTGACTCAGTATGTCTTCGGATCGAGGCAATACAGACTGTAGTGCTTCAATCTGTTGGTATCGGGCAGTTTTTACAAAGAATAATCGCGCAGAAAGAGTCGTCTCAAGAACTTTCGTGAGTTTCTCAAGTTCATTATATGAATCAGCTGTTATGGCTATGTATATGGAAGTTTGAAATAACATCTCTTGACCGCGTTGAATCTTATCTCGAAGCTCGGTCGCACTTTCTAGTGGATCTGTTATTTCGGGCCCAACAATTTTTCCAGCTTTAATCATGGTTCTCTTCGTGCTCTCAAGTTCTGTAATCTTGCGGTTAAGTTTTGGCAACGCACGAGTCGCATCAACCTGATCCATGTGATAACTAATGTCGATGTTGTGATTGAAGTTAATCAGACTATTTAGCCAACCTGAGTTAGCAACAAAAGGATAGCCAGATATAAAGAGGGTGCGACAATATCTGCCGTCTATAACAACGTAAATTGGTTGCTCCTTTAGGCCTGAGTAGCTAATGATATCCATAGGGTCTTGTTCGCCATACTCCAATACAAGTTTCATCGGTTCATCACGTTTCTTTCGCAACCGAGCAACTTTTGATGAGAGTGCAGT
>JAGQMY010000014.1 GCA_020428465.1 Candidatus Saccharimonadota bacterium | reverse complement strand
TCAAAATCGAAATGCACTTCCTGCCAGATGTTTATGTTCCTTGTGAAGTATGTTCCGGTAAAAGATACAACAAAGAAGCACTAGAAATACATTTCAAGGGCAAAACTATCTCGGATGTTTTATCGATGACTGTTGAACAAGCATGGGAATTTTTCCAAAACATTCCGTCGATCGCAAGAAAACTCGAAACATTAGTACAGGTTGGTCTTGGTTATATACATTTAGGTCAACCGGCAACAACACTATCAGGTGGTGAAGCTCAAAGAGTAAAACTAGCGACAGAACTGTCGAAGCGACCAACAGGAAGAACATTATATATATTAGATGAGCCTACGACGGGTCTTCACATGGATGACGTCAACAGATTACTCGCTGTATTGCATGCTCTCGTTGACACAGGAAACAGCATGATAATTATCGAACATAATTTAGATGTAATTAAGTCAGCAGACCACATTATAGATATGGGTCCAGAAGGCGGTAATGGAGGCGGGCAAATAGTCGCAGAAGGTACACCTGAACAAATTGCACGCGTGAACACTTCATTTACTGGCAAGTTCTTAAAACCCTTAATTTAAAAAAATTACTTTTTACGATTCAGTGAGAATAGATTTAAATATTTCTTAATGATTGCTAGTATCTTTTTACGAGATTTTTCTTCTCTTAGGATGTGATAAATTGGTGGAGAAAAAGTAAATATTGTCGCTACAAGAACAGCTGGCAATAGATAGTGATCGATGTTTGGAATTTTTGAACCGACAAAATAGCCTAGTAATGTTACGCCTACTCCCCAAATAATTGCACCAATAACGTTAAATGCCATGAATTTTTTTCTATCCATTCGTGCTGCCCCTGCGACAACAGGTGCGAACGTTCTGACGATGGGAACAAATCGTGCCAATGTCACTGTTTTACCTCCATGTGAATCATAGAATTCTTTTGCTCTAAGTAAATATTCCGGTCTAAAAATAACCCCGTCTTTTTTGTTGAATATTTTATGGCCTGCTCTGTGGCCAATGCTATAACCGACATTGTCACCTAGAATCGCAGCAACACATATTATTGCCATCAGTGCTAATAACGGCAGTTTGTCTTGAGCTGCAAATACACCGGCAGTTAATAATAACGTATCTCCGGGCAAGAAGAAGCCTATCAGTAAACCCGATTCGGCGAACACAATTGCGCCAATTAAAAGCAAACCTCCGCTTTGGATAATTGTTACCGGATCTAAAACGTTGCTCATTGTTCTATAGCATAACATTTGTAAGGGTTAATCTGGTATAATAATGGCATAAGAATATAAGATTGGGGATAAATAATGAGTAATGAAACAATTACACTTGCTCTATCTGAGCGTGAAGTTTCCGGAAAAAAAGTAAAAAATTTGCGCAAACAGGGCATTGTGCCTGTCGTTATTTACGAAAAGGGCAAAGATTCAATAAATGGATCTGCACCTATTTTAGATATCGAAAGAATGTATAAAAGCGCTGGCAAGCATCACGCAGTAGAATTAACGATCGGTAAATCAAAGAAGCTCGCTTTTGTAAAAGACGTTACGGTGGATCCAGTTAAGCATATTTATACGCATGTGGCGTTTCACGCAGTCAAGCTAAACGAAAAAGTTGAAGCAGAAGTTCCACTTAAGCTTGTAGGTACCGCACCAGCACAAGTAGCCGGCTTGATGGTGAGGCTTGTTACAGATAGTGTAGTTGTAAAGGGTTTGCCTTCTGATATTCCGAATGAATTTGAGATTGATATAACTGGTATCAATACGGAAGATGATGATATTAGGGCAAATGCTATTAATCCACCTGCTGGAATAGAGCTAATCAATGTTGATCCAGATCAGGTGATAGTAAGCGTCGTTGTACCACGAGCTGAAGTAGAAAAAGCTGAAGAGGAAGAATCAACAGATGCAGCTGATGTACCAAGCGAACACGGTGGCGATTCAGAAGAGCAATCGACAATGGAAGCTTAACCGATAAAACGAAAATGGGCTCAAGATTTAAATTGACAAATTATAAATATATGTGATACAATATATATTAATGATACCCGATTTACAATCTATAGTAATCGAAGAAGGACTTGAGTTAGTTCGTTTTACAGAAGAATTTGTGAGACCAGTATTTGACTTGATTGATGCAAATCGTGCTCACCTAAGCCAACTAGGTGATGAAACTGCAGATAAATACGCAACAATTCAACCATTGTACGAAAGTGTTATGCGTCCAATAAACCCTTTGAGAGAAAGGTATGTAATATTAGGTAGCGGTGTAGTAGTAGGTTCTATTAACATTGAACCAACTGGTGATAAAGCTACTTCTTTCGTTATGGGATATTGGCTTGGTGAGCATTTTACTAGGCAAGGATATGCATCAAAATCCGCAAGAGCAATTTCTGACAATGTATTACAAAGACCGGGTGTAAGTCGAGTTAATGCCTATACACACCCCGATAATATTCCAAGTCAAAAAGCTCTAATGAATGCAGGATTTTCATTGTTGGGTGTTGTTAAACATGGTAAACATTATAGTAAGCGCTTTACAAAGCGAAGCTCAAAGTAATTAATCCTGTAAAAACCCGCCGGATTGATGTTTCCAGAGTCTCGCATATAGTCCATTTTGTTTGTCAACCAGTTCCTTGTGTTTGCCTTGCTCGACGATTTTTCCATTATCTAGAACAATAATTCTATCAAGTCTTTGGATAGTGCTCAGGCGGTGCGCAATCACAATTGTAGTTTTGCCTTCCATTAGATTTTTTAACGCATCTTGGATGGCGACTTCACTTTCACTATCGAGCGCACTTGTTGCTTCATCAAGTATTAATACGGGCGCGTCCTTAAGCATTGCGCGGGCTATAGCTACACGCTGTTTCTGTCCACCGGATAATTTCACACCTCGTTCGCCAACCAATGTATCGTAACCGTTTGGTAGTTTATTAATAAATTCATCAGCATGTGCAAGTTTAGCAACCCGCTTGATGTCTTTAGTTGTTGCGTTCGGAACTCCATAGCTAATATTTTCGGAAAGACTTCGGTGAAATAACAATGGTTCCTGAGGGACATAGGCAATCTTGTTACGTAGATCTTTTTGTTGCACCTTGGCGATATTAATCCCGCCTATTTTAATTTCTCCTGATTGAATATCCATGAACCTTAAAAGCAGTTTAGTAATCGTTGATTTACCACCTCCACTTGGGCCCACTAAACCAACCTTTTCACCAGGCTTAATATGCATACTAAAATTATCAAATAGGATATCTGCTTTACTGTCTTTGTATTTAAATATAACGTCTTCAAAATCGATCGTTGCATTATCGAAATTAAATTCTTGAGAACTATCCTCATCGTTAATTAGTGTTGGAGTTCTGAGTATCTTAGTCATTTCGTGTGCGTCACCGAAAGATCGAGCAATTTGCCTCTGTGAGTTTACGTTGAACTCTCTAGCGCGCATGAATAAGTCACGAGTCAGTACAGTTGCCAAAAGAATTGTACTGAGTGGTGCCAATTGCTGAATTGCTGCATAAATACTAAACACTACCGCTAATATAGTGGCGGTAGTTACTGGAATATTTATGACTGCATCTTTTCGCTGATGATATTTTCGGGCCAACATATTGGCATCAAATATTTCGTTAAGTCTACTGCTAAATCTAATGCTTTCAGACTTTTCTTGTGCGAAACTTTTGACTGCAAGAATATTGCCAATGCTGTCAGCTAACTGACCGGTCATTTTGTTCTCTGCTTCTGCTATCTGTGTGTTTAGCATCTTGCCCTTACGGTTTAGTACGATCGACACGTAGAAGAATATAGCCAGTAATATTCCCAGAACGAAAGCGAACACAGGCAATTTCCAGATTAAAATTATCATCGTGAATACTACGTTTAATAGAAATGAATAAACTTGCCAATGAAGTGTTTCTGCTAATCGGTCGTATGCTCCTACGAATTTATTTGTTTGAGATACTAAACTACCTGAAAAACGATTAGCATGAAAATCGGCACTTTCATTAATAATTTTCTCGTAAGCTAGCCTGCTCAAATCATTCATAACTTTAGATTCTAAAATCCAAATAGAACGTACTGATATATATTCAAAAACAAGCTGCCCAATCATGAAGCCGAATAGGCTAAATATTAACCAACCAAAATCGTTCCACAGATTAAAATTGCCACCTGATCGTAATTTATCTAGAGCTAAACCTGTTACGTAGATGTTACCAATATAGGCGCATATTAAATAAATCGGCCGTGATATCAATAAAGCGAATATAAGTTTTGGGTATCGTTTCGTTTGTTGCCAATATATTCTGATAGTTTCTCTCGACAAACTCGTGTCGTACATTTTGCTCATCATGATATAATAACAGAGATAAAAGACCGGATAAAGAACACCCTTAAACACGAAACGCAGTAGAGAGATTATGGAAGACGACAAAGACAAGAAAATGAGTGACCGTGATCGTAAAATGTCTTGGTCTTTCGAAAGTTTCAGCTCAAAAGAAAAAGATGATGATAAAGACAAAAAGAAGGGTAAACGTACTGTAAAAATCCCAAGAAAAGGGATAATAGCAGGTAGCGGTGAAACACAAGAAATCAAACCAGATTCAGAAAAAAAGAGCATTTTCAGTGGTTTACTCGGTGAAAAAGAGGTTAAAGTCGAGTCCGTAAGCGAACAAACTAAGGAAAAAGCAGAACCGTCTAAAGATGATTACCAGGAAGTTGTATTTGACAGAATTAAAGATGTGGAGCAGGAACTCGAATTGCCTCTTCACGAGGATGATGCTGATGTTATAACCACTGATGCTGAGTTTCTCGAAGAAGTGAGCGAGAGGATTGAGGAAGGTTTACCGCCTGAAACAGCAATTGACGATGCTCTCGAAACCGTTTATATACCCCCAGAAGCTGACGCCACAGAAGCTGATTTAGACGACAGAATAAATTATGAATCACCAGTTGAATCAGACGAAACTAATGAAATTCCTGAAATTGTTACAGAAGTTGGTGCTGAAGCGGAGGATGCAATAACTGAGGTTTTGGGAGTAGATGAACCGGAGACAATTGAAGTGGCACCTGAACCTGAAATAGTTCCAATGAATGAGATTTATTATCGAGAACGTTCGAGTGGAAATGTGATAATGGGTGGCGCGATGGGGTATTTGCTACGTAACCGGCATGGACGCGGATCAGAACATCAGGAAGTAAAAAAACCAAGTCATGATAAACAAGCTGAAAAACAACAAGAGCGAAAATTGGAGGAATTCAGAAACAAGCTAGAGTCTACTGAGGCTGTAGTACGCGAAGTAGCGATTAATCAAGCTGCAGAAAAACCTCGTGTAGAGGTGAAAGAAGAACATGTTCCATCAGAAAAATTGGCAGAAGGACAACTTGCAAAAATGAAGATCGAGACTTTAATGCAAGAGAAAAAAGATATTGAAATGCAAGAAAAACAATTCGAAAAAGTTCTAGACAAAGAAATAGAACAAGCAAAAGTAACAGAAAAACAAGAAGCCCACACTAATAAAGTGCCTGAAATATTTCGTGATTTGCTAGAAAGAGGTCGTGATGTCAGAAGTCTAACAATGCCAGAGCTATTAGAGGTAGCAGAGCACATTGTTTTTGAAAAACAAACATTAAAAGAACTTTATGAGCATCACCGTATAGACGCTATAAATATGCGCCGAGTCATAATCGAGTATATGAATGGTGGTACGCGATACGAAAGGTTGCTTATAAGATCGCTAGAAGCAGTCGAGATGCAACGTGAGCTTAGAAATGAGATTAAGCACGAGGATGATGATGGCTTTTCTGCAGTTGATGGGCAGACTGGCGACAATGAAAAACCTAGTAACTCTACAGAAAATTCCGAAGCTGTTAATCAGATACGAGCAAGTTTAGAAAATAATGCATCTAAAGGTGCTACTAACGAATCTGATTCATTAGAAAAATATTCGGTTATAACGAAAGAATGGGCAATTACAATAGGTATTCTCACTGGCATAGCAATAGCTGTACTGGTAATTGTTTTCGGTTAATTATATCTGTTAAAATATAACTATAAAACGAGAGAAAAGATAGATTATGCAAAAAATAATTTTGTATTATAAATTCACACCAATTTCTGACCCCACAATGACTATGCATTGGCAAAGAGAATTATGCACTCGCTTAAACCTGAAAGGTAGAATTTTAATTAGTGAACACGGTATCAATGGCACTCTTGGTGGCGATATCGAAAATTTGCGTGAATACAAACGAGAAATGAATCGCTCTGTAATTTTCAAAGATATAACTTACAAATGGAGTGATGGTGGAGTAGAAGATTTTCCTAAACTTAAAGTAAAGGTTAAGCCTGAAATTGTAGCATTTGACGCACCGAACGAAATAAATGTTACTGAAAAAGGCATAGTAAACGGCGGCAAGCATCTAAAACCACATCAGGTAAATAAGCTCGTAGAAGAACGTAGTGATGAAGTTATTTTCTACGATGGCCGTAATGCCTATGAAGCGAAAATCGGTAGATTTAAAAATACAATAGTGCCAGATGTGACAACTAGTCGTGACTTCAAAAAAGACATCGAGGAAGGCGAAATTAGCAAATACAAAGACCGTCCCATAATTAGTTATTGTACGGGGGGAATTCGCTGTGAAATTTTGAGCGCCATGATGTTAAACCGAGGCTATAAAGAGGTTTATCAAATTGATGGTGGTATTGTTAAATATGGTGAAAAGTTCGGTGATGATGGACTATGGGAAGGCAAACTTTTTGTTTTCGATGACCGTATGAAAATGGGTTTCTCAGATAAGTCCAAAGACATTGCTGAGTGCGAAAACTGCGGTAAAAAAACCTCAAACATGGTTAACTCAACTAATGTTAGACGAAAATTGCATGTAGTTTGCGAAGAATGTAGTACGATTGTCTCTGCTGTAGACCTATAAAGTCATATGCGGGGGCGGTAATTCAGTGATACTGGCTACAACACAAGGGTCAAGATGATCTAACTCAGACAAAGCATGGTCAATAATTGCCGAATACTTATCCTGTCCTGCTGTGCCCCACACTATTCTCGAGCTTTCAGCGGCGTTATATAAAATATCGAGAAGTGAGTAAATACCATTAATATTGCTTGTCGCGATCAATCCATTCAAATCACCTCTTGCTCTTCCCAACTTTTCCGCGGTTGGGGGATAGTAGTCTTCAAACTGCATCATAGTTAATAATTATATGATAAACAGTTAGAATATAAATAGATGAGCCATGAATTAGCAAATAAGCTGAAAACCTTACCGAAAACGCCAGGTGTATATTTTCACAAGTCTTCTAGTGGTGAGGTAATTTATATTGGCAAAGCAGCTGTTTTAAAAAATCGTGTTCGGCAATATTTTCAGAAAAGCCGAAATCGTGACCCTAAAACAGATGCACTTGTTGCTGAAATAGCCGATACTGAGTGGATCGAAGTAGAAACAGAGCTGGATGCGCTATTCCTGGAAGCCGAAATGGTGAAGAGATATATGCCTCGTTACAACATTTTGCTTCGTGATGACAAAAGTTTGCAATATGTCAGAATCGATATTAAGTCTGATTATCCAACCGTGAATTTTACACGTCGTCCGCTAGATGACGGGGCTGAATATTTTGGACCTTTTATGCAGGGTTTTGCTGTTAAAAAAGCTTTGCGACTGCTACGCAGAATTTTCCCTTACGCAATAACGCGCGATCAAGCCACGCTAGGTAGTAAATTATATGAGCAAATCGGCCTAGATCCTGGCTTAAAAAATGGGCGGACAAGCTTAGATGAATATCGTAAGAATTTGCGCAATCTGATGTCTTATTTACGTGGCAACCGAGTTGCGTTAATGAACGAAATCGAGAAGCAAATGAAAATTGCTGCCAATGAGCAAGAATTTGAGAAGGCAGCTAATCTTCGGAATAAACTATACGAGTTAAAAAGTTTAAAGAAACAGGTTATATTTTCTGACCGTGAGTTTATGGATATAAGTAAGGACAAGGGACTCGCTGGTTTATCCGATTTATTAGGTATAGATATACCAAAAAGAATCGAGGGCTACGATATTTCCCATATGAGTGGCCGTGACGTGGTTGCCAGCATGGTTGTATTTACTAATGGTTTACCGGATAAAAAAGAATATCGGAAATTTAAAATCAAAATACAGCAAAATAATGATTTCGCCAGCATGCGAGAGGTGATAACCCGCCGGCTCAGTGAGAAAAATATTAAAAAATGGGGACTACCAAATTTATTTCTAATTGATGGTGGTAAGGGGCAACTCGATGCTGCTATCTCCGCTCGCGACAGTTTACAAGAATTATCCTCGCAAGGTAAAAAATTACCTATGATCGGGCTGGCGAAGAGAGAAGAAGAGGTGGTCGTAGAATGTCAAAGGTCTAATGTCGAAAGTAATGAAATCACAGAAAGAGCTCATAAATTTAGCGCAACAGTGTCTGAGTCTGATAAATTCATGCTCATAAATTTACCCAACACTTCTGACATCGTTAAGCTACTTCAAAGGATACGCGATGAATCACACCGTTTTGCAGTTAGCTATCATTCAACACTCAAGCAGAATCGCCAAACAACCAGTTGGCTCGACGATGTACCGGGAATCGGACCGGCAACAAAGAAAAAACTTATCAAAATCTTCGGATCTTCCCGCGGAGTTTTACAAGCTCGTGATTTTGAGCTTGTAAAAATTCTCGGCGAGAAAAAAGCAGAGATTCTTAAGCAATTCATCAGAGCAGAAAAGAAATTTGACAAAAATAAATAAATGTATAAAATTAAGCGATAATGAACGATCAAACTTATCGACAAATTTCCAGAAGTAATGCGCCGTATTACGATACGGTTGATCGTTATTAATACTCTTTAGATACCGAAAAATGCAAATCTTAAAACATCAAATAGTCTGATTTTTGCATTGGTACTATTCAAGACATGAAAGGAATTTCTAAGGAGTAAAAAATGAAATCTATTGAAAATATTGGGATTGCCGGTTTTGGGCCAATGGGCCAGTTAATGGCTAAACAC
>JAGQMY010000111.1 GCA_020428465.1 Candidatus Saccharimonadota bacterium | reverse complement strand
CCCGGACGGCTGCTTTTTCGTCGTTCAGCGCGGCGCTCAACTGTTGGATTTCCGGATCATCGAACAGCGATAACCGACTCAAAAATCCGCAAACATCCGCCCATAAATGCTGCTTTTTTTTGTTGTTAAGAATGCTGTGCAGGTAGTCCGAATTTGCCGGTTGGATGAAGCCGGATTTCCACAAATCTCCACCGAAACACTCGCCGGTAACGCCAATCGCAGGCACAGATTCGCCCGAACGATAATGTTCCAAAAGCAATGTTAGCAGATGGTCGTGCGGATCATTTTTCGCGATTTTCAGACAGTTTTCCGGATTGGCGCCGGAAACCGTTTCCGCCAGTTGACGGATAGTTTTCCTGCGAAATCGTTCTGAAAAACTTTTCCCGGCATTCGCAATAATTTGCGCCGCCAATTCAGCATGCTGCGACAATTTACCCAAATATTTTGTCTGCGATTTGAATTGCGATATCGCCTGCCATGCAACCGGATGCCACCAATCCGGATTTTGGGAATACCGCTGCATTAATTGATCAAAAATTTGTGCTTCATTTTTCGGCTGGATTGCCATTGCGTTTGCGGCTAAAAATTGCTGTATCGAAAGGTGCGCAAAACGGAATTCTGCGCTACTATTTTCTTTGTAAATACATTGAAAAACCGGATTTATAGCGTCGAGTGCTTCCAAAATCCGTTCGAGTTTTTTTGGCGGCAATATCCCCTTTTTTTCCAAATGAACGGCTTTCGGCAACACATCCCGGATCAGCCGTTCCCGGTTCACGGAAATCAGTTGATGCTCATGTAAATACAACCCGGTTTGCTCAAGAATTGCTTGCAACGCACTGCCGGAAAATTCGGTTTCGGGTGGGTTGGCTTGCCCGTTTTCAGGTTTACGGGATTGACAAACCGCCGCCAGATATTGCCGGAAAATTTGGTTGTGAGTGATGGGAGATCCGGCGGTTTGCACATCCGGAATGTGCATCAGCGACAGCAGTAGCGGATTGCGGGCTAGGTGCCAGTTTTGTTCGCCGGAAAGGATGTTCTGTTCAAAATTCTGTTGAATTTGCCCCGACGTAAAATCCTGTCGTTTTGAAATAAATGAGTTAATTTGCCCGGCAGATAACGGTTGGATTGAGACAACATTCCAGCAATCATTTGCCGGGAGCGAATTGGCAACATCTCCCGGCCGGGATGTCAGCAGCAGCGGATTTTCCGGATATGTTTCGCAAAATTGCCGGATGTTTTCCGCGAAATTATTGCGGATATCCGGGTCGGCAATTTCATCAAATCCATCCAACAATAGCAAACATTGCTTTTTCGCCAGCAATTTTTCCAATAGCCCATCCGGATATGCGTGCCCGGATTGCATGGCCATTTCTGTCCGGAAAGTGTTTGCCAGCCCATCCTGCCCGTTCCAGCTTTGCATATTGTTGTGATAGCCGGAAAGGTTAACCAAAATCGGAAACCGGCGATTCCGTAAAATTGGTTGCCACCATTTGCGAGTGAGTATGTTTTGGGCGCTGCGATTGGCTATGCTTTGCAATAATGTGCTTTTTCCGGCGCCGCTTTCACCGAGAATCAATGTGTTTTCAGGATTTTTGTGCAACACATCCGACCCAAACGCTGCTGCCTCAGCCAGCAGGCCGTTGCTTTTTGTTGCGGGTAAAAGGGTGCGTTCAACAAAAACGCCAACCAACGGAATCCGGAAAAAAGTGTTGCCGGGTTCGCTTGAAACATAAGCAGAAAATTGTGGCAGATACTGCCATATTTCGATAGTTGCAGTTAAATATCGCCGGAGAAACCTCCGGTAGGAACGGTACCTCACAGCCCATTTCCAGAATTTTGTGAGAAAAATGCCGGTCGTCAGTAACAAAACAACTGCTGTCGCAAACAGAAAAACAACAACGGCATCCACCTGTTGCAGAAATGCTTTGAGTTGCTCAAACATAACGCACCACAAGTTAAGGGGGTGTTGTGATTACTAAATTTTAGAAAATTGTAGGGATACTGCGATCAGTTTGACGGTCGTTTCGATTGGCTAAAATATTGTCAGAAGCGGTAGCAGTTTCGTCAGAAAATCAACATAATAAATATATCCGGTAAAATCAACCGGTCATTTCTACTCAAAAACAAGAATAGATATTCGCTCATACTGAGTAGTGTGAATATCTATGAAATTAAAACATTCAAACTTGATGTGTCATTCTGAGCCGAAGGCG
>JAGQMY010000097.1 GCA_020428465.1 Candidatus Saccharimonadota bacterium | reverse complement strand
GGGGCTGGGCACAGCTTTGACACATACTCTTCATACGTCTATTATACAATGCTAATCAAGAGATTATTAATGCACGGCTAATTGACAACTAAAAAAGTGCGTTTCGTGTCTCATTTGTCTCGTTTTGTGTCCTCTGACCCCTGTAAAAGTTCCGTGACCACTATGGGGAGCCAAAAGAAATGAGTCGTGCATTTATGTTCGGCTCTTTTCTTTTTACACGGTACGTGTGGGTGAGAACCGGAGGTTCGATATTCCCCCTAGCGAAGCGTAGAGTGGGCGGAATATATGCTAAGCCGAAGGCGAAGCCATAACCCGGCCTCGTTCGCCTTCGAAATTTTAGTGCAGTAGGCCCGAGCCAAACCAAGCAGTGAAAAACCCAGACTGGGTTCCTAGACTCCATCTCTGTTGATTGTGTTATAATATGTTTAAACGGTGGGAGAAAGTTGGCTATGAACAATACTAAAACTCTCATCCTCAAAGATCGCGTCAGGTTTGCATGGATTATATTGTGGCTCGCTCTAATAATCGCCAATGTAGTCGTTTACTTCAATGATCCGGCAACTTTATCTATTGATAGTGGTTCCAATTTCGGTAGTTGGATAGTTAAGTTTTTGTCGCCACATAACTGGCTCACGCTCGCAACAGTACTACTTACACTAAATGGATTAAGGTCAATTTGGCTTATGATTGAGCAGAAATGGCCAATAATCAAAGATTTCCGTTTTGTGCCTCTAGCTGTCCTAATTAGTGGAATACTGATTTTCATTGGAGCCACTTTTTAGATGAGCATCGATGCCATTTACACTTTTGATGGCGAATCGTATGAAGAGCTTAAACAGAAGACACTTGAGGGCATAAGTGGAGAGAAACTCAAACAAGAACTTGCTTTTTTTAAATCAAATATCACAGACTTGAGCACCGGCAACCAGAAGGGCTCACTGGATAAGCGAGGCTTCGTTGTAGCCCTAAATGGTGCCTGGGGAACTGGTAAAAGTACTGCTGCTTGGGCGCTGATAAACGAACTCGACAAAGATCTCCCCGACCACTTTGTTGTCATAGATAGGTCACTGTTGCCATTCGGTAGCGTCAATGAATCCATTTCTACTTTTCTAAACGACTTTGCAACAGTGCTAAAAAACGAAAATCTCGTGGACATAAGTAGCGAGATTGACCAGTTCATATTGGAATCTACGCCCGTGGTTGAAAAACTTGGCGTTACAGCCAGCCTCGGCCCAATATCTCTGTCAAAGAATTTTGGTAAATCCAGAAATGCACTAAATACAAATACGCTCATCAATAAATTCAAGCGGCTTCGAACTAAGTCTAAGGCTATTATTATCGTACTAGACGACCTGGACAGACTACGCCCAAGCGAAGTTGTTGACGTGCTGCGAATGGTAGAAAAATTAAGGGTGTTGCCAGGCGTAGTTGTATTGTTGCCCATGTTCAAGAAAATAATAAATGAGGCAATTAAGAATGACTTGCATCTGGATGGTCCAAGTGCTGCAACGTTTATGCGTAAATTAACCGATGCTGAGATAAACATAGAAAATGACATTGAAGATTTGAAAAGTTCATTTAGCGAAACCCTGAAAGATTTACTGGGCGACGAAGACCAAAAGCGCACATGGGGTGTCGGTAAGACAAGAGAAATTCAGCTATCTGATTTGGTATGGGCGCTACTGTTACACATAATGGTAATTAGTGAGACTATAAGCACGGCTAACACAACCGAAAATCCAAACGCAAACCTTTTGATTAGCAATTCTAACTCCAACTACCTGCAGAAAATGACTGATTTATTCCGAGAAAGTTCATACGAACCAAGACAACGCCCATCCGTAGAGCATCCATATCCGGTATGGATAAATAGCGGTGGTGAGAAAATGACCTCGATAGGTGCTCGTTGGCCGGGTATTCGTGACAGAAACGGTAACTGGCTTGGCGAGCTAAATGAGCTTCTTGGTTGGGGAAATAATGCATCCGTTGTTACGACAGACGAATCTGTCATAAACAGCCTTCGGTCTGCCGTAGAAGTAGAGTTCACTAAAGATGGTGAAGATAGTATCAAGGCGAAAGAAGAAGCATCGCACATGCCAATTTTTATTGAAGTCTTTATGCAACTCGCAGAAACTACTGATTCGGAACCATTACTTACAGAGAACTACAAGCGGCGTGATATTAATATTTTAGCTCGCAAAATTGTTCCGGAGCTCAAGGGCATGACATTAGACACTCGGGATGAAGACGCTATGCGGCAATTACTTGAATTTGTTAAATCAAAGTACGATCAATTCCGGGGCTAATTAACGATTTCTAGTTCGCAGCTCGCTCACAACTGCGGGCCAAAAATAAGTACAAAGCACATAATAGCTAGCTTAATATTAAAAAACAGAATTTCTGCTTTAAAGGTCAATGCTTATCTTGCGCCGTTGGTTGTTTTTTTATCTCCGCATATGTTAAATAGTAACCAGCAATTTCCAAAGTCACAACGCCTAGAAGTGCTAGTGTGAACAGTATCGGAAAATTGATACGTTCGCTGATATGCCCAAACCCAGTCATTCCCATTCCGAAAGCTACTCCTATAAAAACAACTATGCACCCCGTAATATATATTAATCTCCTCAAATCATGAAAGTTTCTATTTGAAGGAGTTCTTAGAAAGATTCTTTGGATAAAATAAATCATAACCATAGACACTATAGGATAGAGTATGCTTACAAACCCTATCATAGGATATGACAATATTTCGAACAGACTACTGATAAACATAGGAATGGTGCAGAGAAAAAGTAACATTAACACAACCGACAATAATCTTTTGGCTAAATATTGAGTGCCGTCTTTAGTTTGCATGTCGTGAATATGTTCATCGTTTTTTGCCTCAGTACGACGAATAATAAATGAAATAGAACCAAATATAGATAATATACCCATAAGCCCAAAGCGAATTATGCCACCCATACTGTAGATATCTGTTGTCATTACAAAGTAAAGAAGTAAAAGGATAGGCAAAAAATAGTGCCAAGGTTTTAGTTTTGCAATTAACTTGAGCATTTAATGTGATTTTAGCATAGTCAAAAACTAATGCGTGTACTGAAAGAGTTCATGGCATTTTTAGAGTAAAGTGCTATTGTTTTTTTGTTTAGGGATATCGCTTATTTTTGTTTATTTTAATCCCGTAATCGAAGCCCCTGCATAAAATAACGTTTGCAACTCAGGAGTATAATTAGAGTAAAGCTTTAGGAGGCAATTATGAATTATCATATTTCAAA
>JAGQMY010000096.1 GCA_020428465.1 Candidatus Saccharimonadota bacterium | reverse complement strand
ATAGAGATAGCATTGGTAGAGATGGAATGTTGTTTGTATTCACCGAATCATCAGCTAAAAATTGCTTTTGGATGAAAGACATGAAATTCAGTATAGACATGGTTTGGCTTAGTAGTGATAAAACTGTTTTGAGTATCGACAGAGAAGTTTCGCCAATAACGTTCCCTAATACATTCTGTCCAGTATCCCCAGCTAAATACGGGATCGAGATAAATGCTGGAACGGCTCAAAACTACGGATTCGCAATTGGTAAACAGGTGAAGTTCTAGTTAACAATTATGCTAAAATGATGCTATGGGCTCCTTAATTCTTCCTGTTTTAGTTCTCATGGGATTTCCCATATTTTTATTGTTTTTTTTCCGAACAAATCTAGGTGTGGTGTTTCTATCAGCCTGTGGAGGTTTAGTTCTGTTGAACACATTAGATCCGACAGTCGTTACAACAGCAGGTGCAATTATTCCGAGCGAGGGCGAAGCTTACGTTAGATTGTTAGTAGTGTTATTGAGTATGATATTCGCAGCAATGATGTTTAGGGGTGCCACTAAACACAGCCACCTACTATTGCACTTTATGATAAGTTTACTTCTAGGAGTTATGCTGTTAACTATTATTCCTTCATCGACTGGAATAAGTTGGATTATGGAGATAACCAAGAACAAAATATGGCAAAATGTCAGTGATTTCGAAACACTGATTATTGCTGCTGGTATGTCGCTTAGTTTCTTAGCAATTCTATTCGGTCAACGAAAACACGACGTTGGCAAGCATAAGTAAGCCTAAAATATATAATTTATTTAAAGCTCCAAAGAATCTAAATAAATCATCTCAAAGTCCCACTGATGTTGTTTGATTTCACGGTAAGTCTGTAAGTAATTTATTGCTACTATTGAAACTAAAAATATAATTGGTAGAACTAATCTTTTCAATAAATTAAAATTTCTAAGACTGATAACTAAGAGTAACCCTAAAACTATCGGCAAAATCAATACTAGTAATATAAGTACAGACTCACTTATCCCATATGATAATCGAAACAAACCTAGATTTAACTCTGACCCTACCTCGAGGCTAAAATCAAATAATCCAAAAACTAGGAAGAAAATAAAAGTTAAGGATGCAAGTGAACCGATTAAGAATCTTTGGGCCTTATTTAATTTAGAGTAGCCTAAAACAGTAGAGAAAATAAATCCTATTAATATTCCAGAAATTGATAAAATAATATCAGTCAACTTATGTTCAGTATATCAATTACTCAGAATTAATGTTTAAACTAGAAATTAATGAATAAAGAAAAGCGGGTCTCGCCAAGAAGTGTGCACAAAAACCTGGGTCTCGGTCACAATAAATGTTTTCGAGCAAAAGCAATTCCAGAGCCAGTTTTTAAATATCTCTCAAATTCTCTCGCTTTCTCTTTGTTTTCAAAGGCGCAATACATAATTAACTTCCAGGGTCGAAATTTATTTGAATGTCTACTTTTACCATAATTATGATCTTTCAATCTTTTCTGCAAATCTGCCGTATATCCTGTATATATCTCATCAGAAACTTCGCTTTTTATAATATAAACATAGAACATGAATAAAGTATAAGCCCTCCGTCGCGAAAAGCTAAGGAGGGCATTCTACTTGGCCAATTCTACGAAGCCTTGGCGAAGTAGAATGGAGGGAC
>JAGQMY010000095.1 GCA_020428465.1 Candidatus Saccharimonadota bacterium | reverse complement strand
TCGCGGAAGAGGCTGCGCTGCAACCCGATCCCGCAGGCTGCGATTGGCCGGTGCTTTTGGCCTTACCGTGAATAAACTGAAATTGGTAGGTACGTGAAGCACCTAGCGGATCAATGATGTCGGTAGAGCGATTCTCGTTATAATTAAAAGTATAGCGCATTGCGCCGCCTGCATGCTCACTAATGATAGCGCGGCCTAAATTATCATAAGTATAGGTGGCGTAACGTATTCCGGTTTCATCAGTAATGCCGGTCAGTGCATAAGGAAGATGGATTCCAGATGTATATTCGGATTCGTTATAGTGATAGGTGCGGGTTTTACCATCAGGATAGGTAACAGAGATCAGATTACCGCTGGTGTCATATCTATACGTATATATATTACCAACTGAATCGATTGCCGTTTCTATTCGATCTGAATCGTCGTAGGTAAAATTTAGCTCACGTCCGACGTCGTCGGTTACGATAATTAATCGATCATTGTTGTCATAGACTAATGTTTGAGTGCGACCTGAACGATCTGTTTTAGAGATTAATTTGCCTGATTCGTCATAATTTTCAATAGAATTATCATCATCAATTGTGAGGCGCCATCCTCCTTCCTCCAGCAATTCAAGTTTGTCAAAATTGCGCGTATTTTCCGATATGTACCCACCATTTTCATCTGGATTGAAAATAAAAATATTCCCGTTTGGTCTATAGATAAATACGCTACCATATGAGTAAGATTCGGGGTAAGTTTGAATACGTATATAGCTGTCATAATTTGTTGACCAAACTTTTATCATTTGGAAATCAGGGCCAAATCCTGATGCAAAACTATTATAGTATCTTGAGAATGTTGGGCCTGCTTGCGGAGAATAGTCTGTTTCTTCTTGATACTTGTTTCCGGTTGCTGCATTGATAGGATTGCTGCCATTATTAGTCAAAGGGGAGCAATCGTTACCTAGATTTTTAAAGGGATCAAAGTTGGCGGGGCCTCTGATTTTTAGGCTAACTCCTCCCAGAGAATAGGGATCATCTGAACCGAGAGGTCTAAGAAAAAATTCATGACACATGGGGCCTGTTGCTGTAAGCTCATTATCGAAATAAGCTTCACCCTCTGTGCGAAATAACCATTTAGTAAAGCCGCGATCGGGAATATTACTCAGAGCAGCACAATAAGCATAGGGGGAAAGTGGCTTTGGTTGTTGAATGTTGAATATATCCCAAACACCTAAGCTATCCTCTAAATGCGGTGGCCAAGTATTTTCGTCAATAATTTTAGGAAAAACGCCCGCTTTTGACGTTCCTGCGCTCACCAGGATCAATAATAAAATCATACCCCTATAAAATAGGTGAAATAAAAGATTTGCAATGTTTTTCTGTAACATAAATGACATAATTTGGAAAATTGTTTTTAAAAATACAGAGCTCAGAAGTTTTTTGTATTCCCAAGATACATGGCAAATTTATAGCCACTCATTACCCAGTTCTTGAATACTATCGGCAATTTATGTTAGAAGTTCTCTACTTTAGACATTTATCCTCCATCCTTGCGTCGCCCGAACGGTGGCACAAAATGAATATAAAATGGGCCTCCGTTTTTTTACCTGATCGACGGGTTCCGCTACGGTTTTTTCGGTGTATCGGATGTTTCGCCCTACCTGAGCTTTCTGGAAATTACTGGAAATTACGGTGATAGTTTACTAAATATACTTAATTCCCACCCTTTACTTTCTTTTGCGGCCACGTTTCTTCGCCTTAAGTTCACGACCAGTCATTGCCGTTAACT
>JAGQMY010000094.1 GCA_020428465.1 Candidatus Saccharimonadota bacterium | reverse complement strand
GTTTCTTTTGATATACCAGAATATACTGGCGATGTAACCGCTATCGGCGCACTGCGTATACTTGAGGCTATTCGTTTCCTTGGCTTAAAGTCACGATATTATCAAGCATCTTCTAGTGAAATGTTTGGAATGGTGCAAGCAGTACCGCAAAAAGAAGATACTCCATTTTATCCAAGGTCGCCATATGCAGTTGCTAAGCTGTATGCTCATTGGATGACTAAAAATTATCGTGAAAGTTATGGTATATATGCTTGTAGTGGAATATTATTTAATCATGAAAGCCCAAGGAGGGGCGAAACCTTTGTAACCCGTAAAATCACCCAAGCTGTAGCACATATTAAGGCTGGGCTACAAGATAAATTATATCTTGGCAATCTGGACTCAAAGCGTGACTGGGGCTATGCCAAAGAATATGTCGAAGCAATGTGGCTCATGCTTCAGCAGGATAAGCCAGATGATTATGTAATAGCTACAAATGAAACTCATACTATAAAAGAATTTTTAGAAGAAGCTTTTAGCCATGTTGGTCTAGATTGGAAAAACTATGTAGAATTCGATTCTAAATACCTAAGACCGGCCGAGGTAGATCTGCTAATAGGGGACTACTCTAAGGCTAAAAAGCAGCTTGGATGGGAGCCGAAGACCAAATTTCAAGAACTTGTTAAAATTATGGTTGACTCTGATATTGAGGAGCTAAAGAAAAAACAGTCTGGTAGGGTAGAGGTTCGTAAAACAGACTAGACAGTCTTATTTTTTACTGTGCTATTTAACTGGAGACTTATATTAGTTTCCATGATGCAGGACATACATCACTAGTATTTTTATTTGGATCTATAAACCATTGCTTGGGTGCAATAACAATTTTATCTGGATTATCATTTAGCCATGCCGCCCACCAACTAAATGAGCTATTAGCAATAATGTTATGGCTGCACTGCTTCATAAGGTGCATATCAATATAGCCAGGTCTTTCGTCATCAACAAATAAAATGTTTGGGTGTATTCGCGATAAGTTAGCCTTGCACCATTCAATATCATCTGAAAAAACGAATAATTTAAAATCTACTACATCTTTTTGTAAGCTTTGAAGGGCTAAACTATAATAATCAACCGTTTTAGTTCCATGATGTTCATTTGCATTCTTGTTCGTGACATAGTCACCTCTACGAACATGTAGGGACGCAGAAAGTTGTTGGTTAATAAGTTTTTCAATCCGGGAATCGGCTTCGTTTAATGTATTTTTTAACTCAAAATCTGATAATAGTTCAGCGCGAATACTTTCAAAGTATTTGTAGGTTTGCCAAAATCCGTTGTATAGTGTTCCGTCCGACTGTTTAAAAACATTTTCATCAAAGTGATAGTGCTTTTCGTCGTACCAATTAGTAAAAAATGGTTTCCCTGTAAGCCTATCTATGAGGGTTTGTTTTGTTGGCAATGGTTTTGTAAATAGTTTTGCAGAAATTTTATAACAATCAAGTTCATAAGATCTGGGTGTATCTATTTCAGCCTGGTTGTTGTAGAAGTTTAAATCTAACACAAGTTTTGTTTTGTATTTCATTGCCATTTTTCTGCCTAAGGCGTATTGGAACATCTGGTTACCCAGGCCGCCCATAAGTTTCACACCTATCATTATTTTTTTCTTCCTAATATATCTTGGTAAAGTTTTAAATAATCATTAGTTAGTTTTTCCCATGTATACTTTGTATGCCATATTTCTTTGCCCTTATCACCCATTTTCAGGCGTTTCTGACGGTTATGGGCAAGCTTAGTCACTTGTATAAGTGCGTCTTTTTTATCGGCGACGACTCGTCCGTTCGGTTGAGGCAGGCTTTTAACAATAATACCGGCTTGTAGCCACTCCGCCAACTCTTTGTTATTTCCGGCGGATGTTGCAATAAAGGGTGTACCAGCAGCAGCAGATTCAAATATTACTAATGGGCTGCACTCTATATTAGAAAGAAAAACAAACATATCGGCCAGCTTAAGCGCATCCCTAACAAGTTTACGGTTTTCACCATCTAACATTACGACTCGTTTACCAATATATTTTCTTCCAAGGTTTATGCGTTCGGCTTGTTTTTCAAATTCATCAAAACAGCCATCGTGTGGTTTTATTGTTCCTGCGGTAATAAGTGTTGCCTTGGTAACGGGCAACTTTCTAAATACTTCAAGTAATTCTAAATGCCCTTTTTCACCAGTATAATTACCAACGGTAATTATTACTAAACCACCAACACCATATGTGTTTCTGAAGCGTCTTTTTTCATCTTCTGTAAGATCATGTTCAAACTCATCTTCATCTGCACCGTTTGGAATAATAACAATATTATTTATGTTATGTTCTCTTGCAAAATTAATATCACGATAATCGTTCGAAAGGTATACGGTTGCATCAAAT
>JAGQMY010000093.1 GCA_020428465.1 Candidatus Saccharimonadota bacterium | reverse complement strand
CACCACCACCCATCGGGTGATCTACGGGGTTCATAGCAACCCCTCTTACTCTAGGTCTCTTGCCCAACCATCTCTTACGTCCCGCTTTTCCTAAAACCTCCAATCCGTGGTCGGCATTTGAAGTACTACCAATAGTAGCTCTACAAGTATTTAATATCCTTCTTACTTCACCAGATGGAAGTTTCACTACCACATATCTTTCCTCTTTGTTCATAAGGACACAATATGTACCGGCACTTCTAGCTAGAGCTGCACCTCTGCCTGGATCTAACTCAATAGCGTGAATATTAGAACCTAGAGGAATATCTTTCAAAAAGAGAGTGTTACCTACTTCGGGAGTTGCACCAGTACCACTAACGATCTTACTGCCTACTCGAATCTTATCCGGTGCAATGATGTATCTCTTCTCACCATCAGCATATACTGCAAGTGCAATAAATGCAGTTCTATTTGGATCGTATTCTATTGATTTTATCGTCGCAGGAATTCCGTCCTTGTTTCTTTTGAAATCAATAATACGGTATTTCTTTTTGTGACCGCCACCTAGCTGACGCATGGTCATTTTACCATCGTGGTTACGACCACCAGATTTAGATTTACCTCCTGCTATCAACGATTTCTCCGGACGATCAGTAGTAATTTCTGCATAAGAATTACCCACTCTGTATCGAGTTCCTGGAGTAATCGGATTAAATTTTCTTATTGGCATTGTTCTTTAATTTATTTATGTACAATGATCAATTTTGTTCGTATATATCAAGGCTATCACCCTCAGCCAAAGTAACCACAGCCTTCTTATGTCCTCCTACAACTCCTCGTTGCATTCCAGATCTTGTGTTTCTTACTTTTTTCTTTTTGGGCATAATCATAGTGTTTACTGACTCTATGGTGACATCAGGAAACATAGATTCCAAAGCCTTAGTAATTTCTATTTTGTTCGCACTTTTATTAACCACAAACGTGTACTGATTCTTGTTATTAGACAAAATATCAGCCTTTTCAGAAATAACCGGTTTAATAATAATATGCTTGTTCATGGTCTTATATTTTAAAGTTTAGCCAATGAAGATTCAGAGAAAATGACATTCTTAGAATTCAGAATTTGGTATATATTCAAATCCTTCACTTCGGTTACATTGGCGTTTTGTAAATTTCTTGAACTCAAATAAACGTTCTTCTCTAAGCCAGCAGTCACGATTAGTGTTTTACCACCATCTGTATTAATGCTATTTACAATTTTTACAAAATCCTTAGTCTTAGGTTGGTCAAATGAAAAATCTTCAATCACTTTAATACAACCTTGCTGAGCCAGTGAAGTCAATGCAGATACTTTAGCCACTGCTTTCACTTTTTTATTCAACTTAAAGCCATAGTTCCGAGGTCTAGGTCCGAACATTCTACCACCCCCTTTGAACAAAGGGTTTTTCATAGAACCTGCTCTCGCAGTACCCGTACCTTTTTGTCTCTTAATCTTACGAGTCGATTTATTAACCTCCGCCTTTTCTTTTGCTTTGTGAGTTCCTTGTC
>JAGQMY010000092.1 GCA_020428465.1 Candidatus Saccharimonadota bacterium | reverse complement strand
ACAGCCTTATTTTCTATAACTTCTGCATCTTGCTTAGTAATAACACCAAGCATACGTGAATGCACGATTTCTACTGGTTTGTATTTTTTTGTCCAATTTGCTGCTCTTATGCCGGTTTTATGTTCGTTGAATCTTTTTTCTACTGTTTGCGAAGTAATGCCAACGTAGTATTTATCTTTTTCTAGCTTTAAAACATAAAGATACCATTGCTTTTTATCTTGTCCCATAAAAACCATTCTACCCCTGTTCGGCTGTTTTTACTACAAACTCTTGTAGTATTTTTCTATCTTGGTAGCCATTAATCGCCTACGTTCAGACAAGAAAGGTTCAAAGTCTTTATAAGTAGCATCAAATATTAATTGGGGTATGGCGTTGGCTTGTAAGTTTTTATTAAGTTCTGCCATATTATCAATATTCCCATACTTCTTTTTGCCACCATTGCATTGTGCGAGTACATCGTGCATATATTGCTTAGGTTCTTTGCTGCTTATGGCTATATTAATTTCTGTTTGCGCTTGCACATAATTAGCTACTTGATTGTAGGTCCATCTATCATAGCCATTCTTTATCATGTAGCGTTTAGGGAATATATGATGAATATCACCGGCGTGCTCTATCATATCGCGTACTTTTATATCTTTTGATAATAAGCCTTTGTCTTCGAAATATACCTGCGCTGCAAAAAATGCATTTATGTATGGATTACGTATACTAGATTTTTCTAGTTCTTGTACTAAACGCACACTCCAAAATGCATCACTTAATTCGCCTTCCTCTATTGAGGCTAAGTATTGTTTAGCGCCCTGTTCATCTATTTTTCTAATATCAGATTCAAAAACCGATTCGAATGAACCAGAGTGTCTACCAGTTAACATAGACATAACAAACCAACGCCTAACAACTGATTCTATTACTTCTGGGCGCTCGCCGTCATCACGCAACTTTAAGAAAAGGGCATATGCAAAATTAAGTGCGTTTTTAGCGGTTATCATGTCTTTGGATATATAACCTGCACTTTTTAATATCATTAAGAAACGTTTAAAGTTAGTTTCGTTTACATATTGCAAAATTGCTTTTTCTAATCTGTTAAATGAGTCTTCTGCGATTTCTGGCTTGTATTCACGAGTTTCGAAATCTCTACCAGATAGTAAAGAAACTAAGTCTGCAACCCTACCACGTTTAAATTCATGAATTGTGATGGTTCGCATAAGGTCGTTGTAATCTGGGTCAAATAGATCATCGTTTTCATTCTTTAGCCACTCTATTTTATGAATATAGTCTGTCTTTGCGTATTCTTGGTCGTTTTCTGCAACCATCTTAAAGAAGTGTGGTGCTATAGCAAAATGGCAGAAATAATCGATAGTTTTACGTAGATTAACACCAAATTCACCATAAGCAGCAATTTTGCTCATTGCAAAATCTGCCTGACTTAACACAACACCTTGTGAATTTATACGAATGAATATTTCTGTTACCGTTTCTATATCTAAGCTGGCATCGAGCTCTATCATACCAATCTGTTTTGTTTTTACATTAATAAGTTTTTGAATGTTTTGTTCTATTTTCTTTTGGTCGGCTGCTGGATTACGGGCCATGTACGCACTTACTATTTCAAAAAGACTTGCATCATCCTTCATAATTTCTGAAATGTCTTCAATCCATTCAGGCTCTTTAGATGTAACAGCTGTTCTTGTACGAAAATCCTCAGTTAAAGGGTTGAATGAAATCCTTACACGGACTTCTTTATATTCTTTATTTACTATTTTTTGGCCAACGATAGAAGCTTGCATTGCCGTGACGCGCTGTTGGCCATCTATAAGTATTTTTTTACCAAACGCAGTTGAACCATCTTTAAGCCTTACATCCTGATTTTGCCATGTGATGATATAGCCAATGGGATAGCCTTGGTAAAGTGAATCTATAAGGTCACGAATTTTTGTAGTTTCCCAAACAAATGGTCTTTGTATTTCTGGAATTGCAATTTGACCTGTTTTGACCCAGTCTAAAATACTACTAATTTGATATTGATTTACTGAATATTTTTGAGACACTTTTCCTCCTCTTTTAATTACATTCTACGCCCCTGTTAGATTATTACAAATTAATTACTTTAAGCACTTGGTAACTAATTGCTTTGTAATCTTTTCTGACCTGTGGAGAAAAGTACAGTATGGCTAGGGTTTAAAACACGGGAATAATATATCGGTATTTATACCGTGTCTTAGATCGTCTATCGGCACAAACATTTCGCCAAAAGCAAAACCACCAAAACCAGAAGGCTTGCGAACATACCACGGTTCTGGTTGTTTTTGTGCTAAAAATTCATCTGGCCAAGCTTTTTGCGACATAAGATATTCTGCTTGTTCGGCTTTGCTTATACCTTTGTCGCGTAAATAATCTGCAAAAGTTGGCCACTGGATTTTAGGATAAGTTACACTTTGTGATATAAGCGGTTTGCCTACAAATGTAAATTCGTTAAAGTATCTAATAAAGTACGGATTGTAAGATTCGGGGGCTTCTTGGCCTAGCAAAGTAGCGTTTGCGGTTACTATATTTACTTGTGTATTAATATCATCTGATGTAACAAATGGCTGTAGCCTTATTGTTACAGCACAGCGTTCTCTGTCGTATATTATTGGCAACCCGTGTTCATCGGTTTCTTCAAATGGATATAGGTGAGGTATCCAGAGTGAATCACCAGATTTTGTAAATCTAAAATTGCCATAATCATCACGTTCTTTGAACCATTTACGCCCGCCGTAAATATCAAATATCCATTTATTATTATTTGGTGTATTAATAATCCTTTTTGGAACACTAAACCCTACGCCTTGTTCTGTTTCTTCTATTTGTACATTTATAAACATAGGGTGCGGTTGGGTTCCGTCTAGGTAGATTCTTTCATATTCGGGTTCTAAGTTATGAAATGACGAATCTGCACCCTCCCCCTTAAAACTTTCTTGGTGCTCTGACATTTGTACATATTTTATACCAGTATTTTATAATATGCCACAACATATTTAAGGAATGGGAACTAGGAAACTGGGAGGTTATGAGTTCGGAAGTCGTGTGTAGTATTTCTTATTTAAGGAATGGGAACTCTGGTTTTTAAATCTTAAATATATAATAGTGTCGCGATGCAACTAACATGTTATTTCCGCTTTTTGATGATTTCTTCTTTGAGTTGTTTTTTAAACTTAATAATCCAACGTGATGGTAAAAAGATAAAACTTATTACAACAGCAATGGTATATAGTAAATTTATTGGTGGTTGCAAGATAGTAACAAATAAAACATAAGGTAAAAGTATGTAATATACTATGATAATGATAGAGTATACTTCAAAAATTTTATCTTTTTTTCTTAAGCTAAATGCGGCGTCTTTATAATTCTTTAAAGTAATTTTGTTTAAATTTGATTTGTTTTGCATGAATTTATTCTACCCCTGTCATGGTTATTTGCATAGCATCATTAGATATTAGACGTAAGATTATAGGTGAAAGATATTTGTATAACCTAGGTCTGACTGGGCTTGACTGGCTTTGTAGGCTACAAGCTTATTTTGATGTGTTAGGTTTTTGCAATGTTACTTTTGCCTGTTCACCTGCTTGCTGATACGCCATTTGTTGGTATGCCCATAAGCTACGGCTGTACTTGTAGCCGTAGAAGGTGTATAGTTCTGCCATTTCATTGTAATTGTTTGGGTTTGCATAAAAGTACTCCGTGGCAAATTCTTTTTGGTTGTCTGGAAATTTTTGTGCGAGTGCATAGTTGTATTCCATGTTGTCTATTGCTTCTTGTATTGATACTTTGCCCATATTGGCTCCTTTTACCAGAGCCAAAAAAAGAAAAATCGGCCCCGGATTAACTTAGTTTGTTAAAATCCGTAGCCGCAATGGACTCCGCCATTTGGCGAACGCTGTCCTACATATATATTATAGCAGGAATATGGACGTTGATTGATATTAATGCTTGGAACGCTAATGAAGACAGGCTAAAAGAACTACTTGCTCATGCTTGTACATAAAATGATTGTTAGTATAATCACTTACATGGTGTTAACACCAAAGCAACAAGCGTTGAAAGACGCTAATAGACAAATGCGAGCGAAGAAGGTAGAGAAGTTAAGCAAACCAGAAGCTGAGGTAGCAACCTGGGGTCTCACGCCAGCAACTATAGGTTTTTTTAGTATTCTTGCACCATATACTGCCAACGAAGAAGGCGAAGTGCCAATCAATATGACTGAAGTTGAAGAAGAGTGGGCTAGAATCGGCGACAATGCAGATGATTTAATAATTGAACTGCGTACTCATGATTTAGTGGAAGAGCGAGATGATGGTAGTTTGTATATCACCTTGCTTGGGCGCGAAGCCCTAGAACACATATTCTAACAGTAATTTAGTATAGGTCGTAATCAATAGAGAGCGAATATAATTATTGACGATTCAATCTAATGGTTAGAGTAGAAGTCTGTTAAAAATGATGGTTTTGCCCAACAAGGGAGGAGGGCGTTTCGGTTTGCCCTCCTCCCTTTGTTGGTGCCTCGTACTAGTTCTTGAGAGTGTTGAGCTTGGCAAGCTCGAGTTCC
>JAGQMY010000091.1:1752-2436 GCA_020428465.1 Candidatus Saccharimonadota bacterium | reverse complement strand
CCCATTTACTTACCCTCCAAACAAAAACGTACCTGATAATGTAATCGGTACGCTAACAACTCGGTTTTATTGTAGGGGAGTTACTTATCCCAAGGTCGGCCTGGCTTTGGTCGTTCCTTGAGTTCTTTATCAACAAGTTTCTTTAATTCTTTGTCGGTCGTCGCTAACAACATTAATACAAGCTCACTTAGCGTGAGGTTCTGTTGCTTTGCGACTTTTTTGGCTCGCTCACGCAAGTCATCAGTCACACGAATTTGCATACTAACTATCTTTCTGGACATCAGTCCTATATTACCATGAAAATAGTATTACTATTTAATCGTCGCAAAGATCACACACGTTGGTATGTTCTATTATGGCTCGTAGTTCATCATCGTCTGCTGCATCTATATTATCTGCTAAATCGTAGTATAGACAGGCACATATCTCCTGTAATGCTTGCTTCTCTAAATCTTCTCTAGATACAGTCATAATTACCTCCATTATACCCCTAGTCAAAAGCCGAATTGTTAACGTACAATTACTATATAAATAGTAATACTAATTAAGATAATTAGCAATACTAATTACCCTAAATATTGTAGTAATTTATGCACATTAACTAACAACACCGATAGTGCTACTAACTACATAAACTAACAGATATAAATACACTTAATTATTCTCCTTCTTTTATATATACTA
>JAGQMY010000091.1:0-1640 GCA_020428465.1 Candidatus Saccharimonadota bacterium | reverse complement strand
TACAAATTCAGATACATAAGTGCACCATTACTAGCAGAGTTACGACACATTAACCGTACAGTTGCATTCCGTACCTTAGAAACCCTACATCAAAAAGACTTACTCAATAAACGATTCGATAAGTCTTACAAGCTACTCGGTAAACCCGCAAGCTACAGCTTAAACATCAACGGCATCAACTACCTTAAAGAGCGAATGGAGCTTAACAAGAACTACGCCCACACCCATTACAAAAACAAGATTAATAGCGAACGCTTTATAACCGAGTCCCTAGACATCCTACGAACTTTCGTCGTTTTAAATGAATCCTATCCTGACACCTTTACCGCCTTCACAAAAGCAGAGATGACCGCATTTTCTGATAAGTTCCCGAAACCCCTCCCGCACCTCTACTTAAACAGAATGAAGCTAGACAGCGCACGGCCAAACTTCTATATGCTAGATATTCTCACTGGACAAGATAAGAAAGTCATTGCCGCCCGAATAGACAAGTATTTCAAGCACTACGAATCTGGCGACTGGGAAGAGGAGGAGCACCCCGTAATACTCCTCGTCGTAGCCGACTCATACGTTGAGCGTGAAACACTTAAGATGATTGATTCCATGAAGGACAGTAACTATATAGAAGATGACGAGTTAGTATTCATGCTAACAACACAGAAGGCTTTATTCTCTGAAAACAAGAACATCTGGACTTCAAAGGAAAACGAAATATCTACCCTGTAATACTTGGGGGGAGTATAATTACTGTATGTTTATCGTTATTTTTCTAGCAATACTTATCTTCCTAATACTAAATATTAAAAAAGCTAAATTCATGAAAAACCGCTATACGTTAGTATTGGCGATCCTATCGACGGTATGGTGGGTGTTTTTGGTAATTGGACAAATGCGTATGACGCTAATATGTGATCCTGGTGATGATTTCTGTAATTCCGGCAATACATTCACTGGTGATTTAATGTGGGGTAGTATGCTTGCTATGTATACTTTGCTTTTTGTCTGGGTTCCGTTCACTCTTGTTACATATTTTGTAACTAAAAGAAATACTCACCCAAAAAAAGGAAAAATTAAGCTATGAAATGCCCTCAGTGCGATAAAGAAATGAAGAAAGTTGGTTGGCAAATAACCAACAATCAGAAGACTGATAAAGACTTTAAAGAATATGATAAAGTTACATACCAGTGTAAGGCAGACGATATCTGGATCACTACTGAAATACCTGTAGAAAATCAGATCTCTTAAACCGAGCCTTTTACAGTCATACTCAGGACTGTAGAACCTAATGTTCACTTGCTAGGTAAACAGTCATAACTCGTTCACACTTATCGCTTAGGGGGTCACACCAACCCCTTAACTCTGAATCGTAGTAATCGATCTTCCAGAATATCGGTACACCATTCCACGAAAGATTCCCGAAATCGTGTTCGCCGTATGGGTCATTATCCTCAGTAAACACCTCATACTCTTTAATAACTTTGTACAGTCCATGCAGATCTTCTAGCATCATGACACTTGGCGTAACCATCCATTGGCCACCTCTTCGAAATTCGTCATTAAGTTTTGCAATTCTAACTGCTTGTTCACTCTTAATTTGTAAATCACTCATTATTCGCTCCTAAAGTTAATTTGTTATGAGC
>JAGQMY010000090.1 GCA_020428465.1 Candidatus Saccharimonadota bacterium | reverse complement strand
TATTATCCCTCGCTTCTAGTAGTTCGTCGCTTTCTTCGTTTACTATTTCATCTACAACTTTATCTATTTCAGGATCATTCGAAAATTCAACTTCAGCTTGATTGATATCATTTGGTTCTGTAACTTTCGCCGAATCGTCATCTTGAATATCTAAGTCTTTTTCGATAGACTCTTTTTCCTCTGCAACTGGCAATTCATCATCTTTCATAATTCTAATGTTAATTTTATCAGAATCTAATATTATAAAATACTGCCGCTAATGACTCCCCCTAGCGTGATTAACCTGGCATAAGTCAGGTGGGTGTTCTCATTCAGGATGAACAGTGTCTTCCCTCGGATATTGAACTCCCTATCGATTAGTATTCAGATAATCAATTGCTAGGTAGGAGTTATTAACGGCAGTAGTAATATTATATGTCAGACCTATGGTGTTAGTCGATTAATATCACGCGGGAATAGACAAGCTTCTTTAACATTAGCTAAGCCGATTGTTTTCTGTACTAACCTATCAATTCCAAATCCACATCCGCCATGCATCGGTAATCCATACTTAAATGCTTGCAGATAGTATTTAAATCCTTCGTGCTCGACATCAAGTCCGGCAGATTTCATCTGTTCTATCATTTTTTCATAGCTATTCTCTCGAAGTGGAACAGTAGCTATTTCTAGACCTCGAAATAGAAGATCACCCCAAGCCACAGTGCCATCATCCTTGAATTTGTGATAGAACTTACCAGCTACTTTAGGAAAGTCAACGGCATAGACTAGATCACTTCCTAATTGTTTTCTGGCATATTCTGCTATCCAACGTTCCTCGTCAGGAATTAAATCTTTTTCGCCTGTTGTGTCGGTCTTTGTTGCTTTGGTGTACATTTCGTGAATTTCAGCAATTGTGAATGCCGGGACTTTATCGGCTAGTTTCAACTCAGGTGCTTGCATGCTTTTTAGATCATCTGCGTGTTCTTCGTAAACTCTGCGTAAAGCATGCTTGGTCATGTTTGCGACCATGTCCATTACTTCCTGATGGCTCTCGACAAAGCCCATCTCAATATCCAACATAGTAAGCTCAGTCAGGTGTCTAGTAGTCGCACTCGGCTCAGCCCGATAACTATGTCCGATTTCATATACACGTTCGAATGCACCGACCATAATTTGCTTATAGAACTGTGGACTCTGTGCTAATATTGCAACCTTATCGAAATACTTGACTTCAAATACCTCAGCACCACCTTCTGTAGCGCCTGCTAATAACTTAGGGGTATCGATCTCGGTAAAATCGTTATCATGCAAAAATTCACGTATATACCGCGTTAAATCAGAACGAATTTTAAAAATCTTTTGTTCTTGCAGGTTCCTTATTGTCACAACACGATTTTCGAACAAAGTTTCTAAATGCTCGCTCTTATGACTCAATGGTTTATCAATTTCTACCGGCGGTTCGTCCGTAACTGGCATTGTTACAGTTAGTTTAGGATTGTGAATCTCGGCACCGAATGGGGCACGCGGCTCATCAACTACTTCGCCAGTTACCTCTAGCACTGTTCCTATTTGCAAACCTCTTAGTTTTTCAACCTCATCTTTGTCTTCTATCAATACTTGTGTTAAACCACCTCGGTCACGAACATTTATAAAAGTCAGCCCACCGAGCATTCTTTTCTTATGTAGCCAACCTTTAATTAACGCCTCTTTACCGACATATTTTTTAATATCTCGGCTAATAACTCTTTTCATTTCATTTCCTCTCTCAAATTGTTTTCTTCTTTGGCTAAATATCTGGTCCGTAGCACTAAACTAGCCCGCATCCGGCTAGTGTGCGGACCTAATATTATTATCTGTGTAGCCAAATAGTTTCATCTGTTGCCAATTATATCATTATTTATCAGGTTTATTGATTGCCGAATCGTGTATTTTACGTTCCTTTTCAGCAATGCTCTGTGCAACAGCTCGAAGATTGTCGTGCTGATCGAACTCGTCTACTATTTCCTTACCAATTATTGCCTCTATGACGTCTTCTATACTTAATACACCCACAAATTCCTCGAAGTTATTTACAACTATGAATAGGTGATGTTTTGTTTTTAAGAAAGCTCTCAATGCGTGATCCAGTGACTCCTCCTCGTGTACGTAAAAGACTTGAGGGCTCATTAAATCTTTAACTTTTTTACTATGAAGCTCCCCGATTAAATCGCGCAAATACAATGTTCCGACAAAATTGTAATGTTTTGGTTCACTTATGACAGGAAACCTGGAATGGCCAGATTTGTGTAACTCGTCCATTAATACAGGGCCAATCTCGTCATCTTTAGTAACAGTTTGCACCATTCTTCTGGGTGTCATAACGTCTCGAATTTTTTTATCGCCAAAACCTAGCATAGCTCTAATCATTCTCA
>JAGQMY010000013.1 GCA_020428465.1 Candidatus Saccharimonadota bacterium | reverse complement strand
CCATAAAAAGAATGCACCAATGAGCACTATGAGACCGGCTACTGCAAATTTTCCTATAGAGTTGTAAGCATTTGTAATCGTAAATAAAATATATAGAACTGGTAGCATTGCAGAGACTACCGCAATTTGGTTCGGTTTTTGTATTTTTTTCCAAGTTATGCCGGCAAAGTCCATTACAAACAAGTATAGCAAGCATTGATTAATTTAATTAAGCTTATTTTGTAAGTTTATAAAATATAATGATACCCAAAACACCGCCGACCGTCGAGCCTAGTATTGCCCAGCCCGAGAAGCCATCTGCTCCAAACAATGATGGCAAATAGCCACCAATTAATCCGCCGACAGTAGCGCCGAAGTATATAACTTTCTTATTCATAGCTTAAGCTTAATCCACTAACAGGTATTAATTCAAATTCTGCAAGATTAAAATATTTCTAATTATTCGTGTATTTTCAGTAAATTGATATAGTTAAACCATGAAGACAATGCAAAGTAGGTCAAAAAATAACTCCAAAATCCCAGAATTAAATTTGTCTAATAAATGGTGGATTTTATTTGTTATATGGTTAATCTCAACAGTATTTTTGTATTCACCAAGATCAATGAATGATGTTGGATCAATTTTACTACTATACGCAACTATGTTATTCGTCCTGCCTATAGGTTGGCTCTTGATCATTTCCAAAATCTTGATTAAAAAACTTAGAAACCACTCGATTAGAATATCTAAAAATACTTTTTTGCTTTTTATTGCTTTTTCTATAAGTTTGCTTGTCGAAATTGGTCTAGTAACTCGATACTACATCAATGAAAAAAACCATACAGTCACCGAGGAATACTTAAACTATAAAAAGAAAGCTATAGATGAATTCGGTGAGCTACTTACAATATCTAATAATGCATTTACACTATACACAGACCGTTATGTAAATTACCCATCACCGGAGTATAGAGCCACCTATAAACCGACGAGCTCACAATTTTATGAAGGACAAAAATATACTGGTAATATAGATGTCCGTATCTATTACCCCGAAAACGAATTGTATAAATGTAGCGTAAATAATCGCTCTGAATACTGCACCTCTATTGGTGGTGGAGTGGAAAAATACGTAACACAAATTTCAAGCCAAATTTCTTATTACTACTTACTAGATGGTAAGGTCTACGAAATAGTACTCGAAAATCTAAAGCCAGAATTACCCGAATCTGAAATATTTGATATCTTTGCTAGTATCCAGAAATAATTTCAGTTATTTTTTAAGTATTATTTATCTTCATTCTCGTCGACGACTTCACCCTCAACTGGCTCTCCGCCGTCTTTTTCGTCTTCCGCTCCCTCTTCTGCGGTTTTTTCAGCTTTTGCTGCTTCTTCGTACATCTTTGCACCAATCGGCATCATTTTTTCGCTCAATGCTTTTGCTGCTTCTTCTAAGGTTTCTTTGTCAGCGTCTTCTTTGCCCTGTACTTCTTTAGCCTCTTTGATTGCTTCTTCAAGGGTCTTCTTATCATCTTCACTAATCTTGTCTTTGTTATCAGAGACAAATTTTTCAGTCTGGTAAATTCCATTTTCTAAGACATTCCGTGCTTCGACCGCCTCACGCTTTTTCTTATCCTCTTCAGCATGAGCCTCAGCTTCTTTAGCCATCTTTTCTACTTCGTCTTTGTCAAGATTTCCGCTGTTCTGGATGGTAATACTCTGCTCTTTGCCGGTTCCTTTGTCTTTAGCGGTTACATTCAAAATTCCGTTCGCATCAATATTAAATGTCACCTCAATCTGAGGAATTCCTCGCGGTGCGGGTGCAATTCCGTCCAATATAAATCGTCCAAGTGATTTGTTGTCTGCAACCATCTCTCGCTCGCCCTGCACAACGTGAATCTCAACTTGTGGCTGATTGTCTGCTGCAGTAGAAAATGTTTCGCTCTTAGATGTTGGAATTGTGCTGTTGCGCTCAATAAGTTTCGTGGCAATTCCGCCCATAGTTTCGATACCAAGAGAAAGTGGTGTTACGTCTAGAAGCAAAACGTCTTTTACGTCACCTGCTAGAACTCCACCTTGGATAGCCGCACCTACCGCGACAACCTCGTCTGGATTAACACCTTGCATTGGATCTTTTCCAAAGATATCTTTTACTTTCTTAACTACGGCAGGCATACGCGTCATACCACCAACCAATACAACTGCATCGATATCCTTGGCGGTTAATTTTGCGTCTTTTAGTGCTTTTTCGCACGGAATAGCAGTCTTATCTATCAATTCTGATACTAAACTCTCTAATTTGCTCCTAGATAGTTTGTGCTCGAAGTGCTTTGGACCATCAGCGTCAGCAGTCAAGAATGGAAGGTTTATATCTACTTCTTGAGCTGTAGATAGTTCGATTTTGGCCTTTTCTGCTTCGTCTCGAAGTCTCTGCATAGCTGCGTTGTCATTAGTAATATCCATACCGTGTTCTTTCTTGAACTCCGAAGCTAGATAGTTAATAATCACGCGGTCGAAGTCAGCGCCACCGAGGTGAGTATCGCCGTTTGTACTCTTCACCTCAAACACTCCATCACCAAGCTCTAGAACAGACACGTCAAACGTACCACCACCAAGGTCGTAAACTACAATCTTTTCGTCCTTTTTGCCCTCTTTATCAAGACCGTAAGCAAGTGCGGCAGCTGTTGGCTCGTTAATAATACGCTTTACTTCAAGACCAGCAATTTTTCCAGCATCTTTAGTTGCCTGACGTTGGCTATCATCAAAATATGCCGGTACGGTAATCACAGCTTCAGTTACAGTATCGCCTAGGAAAGCTTCGGCATCGGCCTTAAGTTTTCCGAGGACCATAGCACTGATTTCTTCTGGACTGTACTCTTTGTCGCCCATTTTCACTTTGGTCGATTTACCGCTTTTAACGATCTCATAACCCATAAGTTTCAAATCTTTTTGGACTTCTTTATCCTCGAACTTTCGTCCAATGAGACGCTTTACTTCATAAATTGTGTTCTTAGGATTAGTAACTTGCTGTCGTCGTGCAAGAGCACCAACAAGTCGCTCGCCTTTTTTATTAACCGCAACTACAGACGGTGTGGTTCGATTACCTTCGCTGTTTGCTACAATTTCTGGCTTACCAGACTGCATAACAGCCATCGCACTATTTGTTGTTCCTAGATCGATTCCGATAATTTTTGACATTTTATTGTACCCCTTATTTAGATTCTATAATTAGCACTCTATATGCGCCACTGCTAATAATGGTAGCAAATTGAAAATTAGCAGTCAAGAGCTTAGAGTGCTAATTTTAAAACAGCAGCAATTTGACTATTTATTACCGAACCATCCTTACATGTCCACTTCTGGTAGGGGGATATTTCTGGGGTTTTTAGACCTTCCGTAAAATAAAAAAATAATCCTACTTCAGTCGGGTCGCAACCTATGACTCGAAACCACCCTTTTCCAATGTAACCAAGAGGATCAGCTATGACGTTTGGTTGTCGATAATGTGAAAATGATTCCATCGGAATTCCATAAGTACTCAACCTAGGAGCTTGTGCTTCTTGGAGCAAACTCGAATTACTATGAACACCCACAACAATTGTGTTTTTAAGATTCACTGGCACTTGCTTAGACCAATTTAAAACTCTAAACCTTGTTTTAGCCCTAGGAAAGACTATGCCAGATGGTTGCGTATTTAACTCATCGTAAAAGAATTCAGCCATTAAGATCTAACACGTACCATAGCGTGACGTAGGACTTCCGATCCCAGCATCCAACCACTCTGGAGCTCTTCTGTTACTATCTCGTGTTCCCCATCACCTTCTTCCGCCGATACAGCTTCGTGCAAAGCCGGGTCAAAATGTTCGCCAACGGTTTTAATTCTCTGTAAGCCAAGCTTCTCTAAAGTCTGTTCAAACTGCCTAATAACACCTTGAATACCTTTTATATATTCGTTGTTTTCAAGGTCTTTTGGCACATGTTTAAGCGATCGTTCAAAATTATCAATTACTGGTAAAAGGTCGCGAATTACCATCGCTTTGTAAAATCCAGCAAGTTTTAGCTTATCTTCTTCAGCACGTCTACGTACATTCATTGCATCGGCGCGTTCTCGTAAAAGAGCCTCGTTTAGCTCGGCATTCTCTTTAGCTAGCTGCTCAGCAATTTCTTTGTAATCTTTTTCTTTCTTAGCCATTTAAAACGACCTCTCGAGCATGCGACCTGCGTTTTCTACTAGCCCCATTACGTCTTTGTAGCTTTGTCTTGTCGGACCAAGTACGCCAATATAACTTTTATCTGAATATGGACTTACGAATTTGCTAATTATTAAACTGCATCCACTGCTTCGTCCGATCGGATTCTCACTACCTATATATACGCTTAAAGGTTCATTTGGAGCTGCTTCACGAAGCCATGGCTCAAGATTGTCTAGTAATCTAGCTACTTCTTGTACTTGACCGGGATGCATAAATTCGGGTTGTCCAAATAAGTTTGAAAGGCCGCTCATATATAACTGCTTACCAATTGTTGCTAAACCTAGGTTATGAGTTAGCTCAACAAGAGTATCTACGGTGTTTCGTATAGCCCTTTCAGGTACACTTCCCTCGCCTATGCGTGCTGTTAATGCTCTTTCTCCTCTTTGTGGTGCTTCCAGTTGACCATTCTCGCTCATTCTATTTACATAAAATCGATACCCTTTATCGGTTGGTACACGCCCGGCACTTGTGTGTGGCTGTTCAATAAATCCCAGCTTTTCTAGCTGCGCCATTTCAGCACGAATTGTCGCGCTCGAAACATTAAATAACTTTGCAAGTAAGTGCGATCCCACTGGACTTGCGACCTCGGCGTATTGCTCTACGATAGCACTTAGGATATTAACTTGTCTCTCAGATAACATATCGCTTATTATAATCATTTAGCAGTCAGACTTCAAGAGTGCTAGTTGTTTTCTTGAAGTCTAATCAAGAGTGCCAATTAGAAATAACTGCGCCGTGAGCTGATAAATTTTACTCTAAATAGATCGGATGTTTTCGAGAAGCTCTTCAGCAAGCTTTCGATATTCTGCTTGTGAACCTAATGATGCATCTACACCTCTGGTAATTTCTTCAGCCGTGGCATCCACTTCGTGATTTACAATGAAAATAAATGAATTATTAGCGAGCACTGTCTCGATTTCCATTTTTGCACTACTGAGACGTCGAGCCTTTTCGATATCTGTTAAATTACCACGACTCCCTAATCTTTCCATCCATACATCAAAACTTGGAGGGAGTATGAAATATGGTCGCAAATTCGGAACAGCGTTAATGAATTCTAGTGCACCCTGCACGTCTATTTCTAAAACAGGCAATCGACCTTCAGCAAAAACAGACTCAACTGCTTTAATACTTGTGCCGTAACACGTTTCTCCGTGAATTGCCTTAACTTCGACAAACTCTTGATTCTTTACCATTTCTAGTAATTCTTGTGGCGATACAAACCAGTATTCCTTACCGTTTTGTTCTTCCACTCCATGATTAGCACGAGGCATTCGTGTGGTATGAGAAACTACATGCCTATAGTTTCCATGGCTGACGAGATAGTTAGCGATTGTATTTTTGCCCGAGGCAGTAACGCCACATAAAACAATTACATTTCCAGAGCCGATTAGGTTTTTGGCTTTTTCTGGCATTGTGTAAGAATTGACTAATTTGTGTAAATTAGAAACTGTTTGTTTTGTGCTGTCTTCCATTGTCTAATTATAATCTATGAATTAACACTTGAAAAGTACATGCTGTCGTCTTGATCACCTAATCGTTCTAATAATACATCAGCTGTTTCTCTGGCTAATTGGCTCCTATGCTGATCGATTGGCTCGCCCTTCATAATGGCCTTGAGATCATTCACTGCTAGCTCCATATTGTCGTTGAGTACATATTTATACTCGCTATCATTAAGTGCCGTTTTGATTGAGATAATTGATTCCGAAATCCGAGCATCAATATCTCCAGTCCGCAAACTTCCAATTCTCCTCATCCACTCAACATAACCAGGTGGCATGATATAAACGGGCACTACACTATGAAAACCCATTTTTCTGAAATTCGGAATGGCAGTTGCAAAAATTGCCATACTACACCAGCCATTATCAAGATAAGCGTCAACATGCGTTCCGTAGAACTCTCCAGATCCGCTAACGAGGAACTGGGCATATAAACCGGTCTTAATCTCCTTCAGTATTTCTAAATAATCAGTCCTAAAGCGGTAATTATGGTTGTTCTTTTCACCATCACGCATATCTCTAGATACATCACTAAGTATGGTTGGGATCCCTAACTGATTAATTAGAGTTGTTTTTCCGACACCCGTAGGTCCGACGATTGCGAGTAAATTTACCTTGGATAGTTTATCTTTCACGGCGCTTGTAGGCTCATAGCCATCTGCTAGTTTGCGAGCCCATTCTATGAAATCTTTTTTATCCATCAGTCTAATTGTAGCAACATAAGAAAAAGCTTAAAAACTTTAATCTCGTTTAAGGAGTACGGTGAAGGTTTCGGCTGGGAGGCGCTTGCGCTTATGAGATGGGGACACACCCTCTCATCGCGCCGGGCACGAACTAAATTCGATGCTCGGGCTACTCACCCCCACTACAATAATTACTAATCTCGTTTAAGGAGTACGGTGAAGGCTTCGGCTGGGAGATCGACTTTACCGAAACGCTTTAATCGTTCTTTTCCGCGTTTTTGCTTAGCCAATACTTTCTTCTTTCTGGATACATCTCCACCATAAAGTCCGATCGTAACATCTTTGCGGTAAGCGCTAATATCCTCACGAGCAATAAATCTACCGCCTATTGCTGCTTGTAAACTAACTTTAAAATTCTGGCGCGGTATGATATCTTTTAGTTTTTCAACAGTTGTACGACCGATATTATCGGCTTCTGTTCGATGGCAAATTATACTTAATGCCTCAACAATATCACCTGCAACATAGAAATCTACCCGCACTAAATCTTCCGTTCTATAATTTGCTAGTTCGTAATTAAAGCTACCGTATCCGCTAGTCTGACTTTTAAGCTTATCGTAGAAATCTGTCAACAGGTTTGCAAGCGGAGCCTCGAATGCCACCAATGCAAGCTGTTCATCGACAAAAGAAATATTTTTCTGATAACCTCTGGCTGAACTAATAAGCTGAATTACAGGTCCAACATAATCTTTCGGCACAACGATTTCTCCTATAATCCAGGGTTCTTTGATTTCATTAATCTCTTGGAGCTCTGGCATTTGGCTAGCGTTAGTCAAATCTATTTCGTTCCCATTGGTGAGCAAGATTTTATAATCTGTAGATGGATTCGTTACGATTAAATCAATATCGAATTCACGCTCAACTCGCTCGCGGATAATATCCATATGTAGGAGCCCTAAGAAACCTATCCTAAAACCGTGCCCTAAAACAGGCGAATTTTCTGGTGCATAAACTAATGCCGAGTCGCTTAGCTTGAGTTTTTCGATTGCATCTTTTAGTTGAGGATAAAACTCATTGCTACTAGGGAAAAAGCCAGCATATACAAACGGCTTTACTTCCTTATAGCCTGGCAGTGCAGATGCTTGTGATTTTGAAAGTGTAACGGTATCGCCAACACGAGCTTCAGAAGTATCATGGAAATTTGTAACAATATAACCAATTTCGCCGGTATTTAAATCTTTAGTTTGTTTCATTTCAGGTGAAAGAAAGCCCACTTCTAGTGCATCGCCTTCAGCTTCTGTTGCAATCATGCGAATCTCGTCATTTTTAGATATTTTTCCATCTATAACTCGGACATAAACAATGACACCACGATATTCATCATAGAAACTATCAAATATTAGAGCTCTCGGGGGTTTCTCACTATCACCATCAGGCGGATTTACGCGTTCTATTACAGCATCAAGTAGCGCTTCGACACCTTGGCCAGTTTTAGCACTTATTGCTAAGACTTCTTCAGAACTACATCCCAGTAAACTCACAATCTCTTTCGTAACTCGTGGGACATCAGCTGCCGGTAAGTCAATTTTGTTAAGAACTGGAATTATTTTTAGATCGGCTTCCATGGCTAAATATACGTTAGCCAAAGTCTGTGCCTGTATCCCCTGTGAGGCATCAACAACCAAAATGGCACCTTCACAAGCTTGCAGACTACGAGATACTTCGTAAGAAAAATCAACATGTCCGGGGGTATCAATCAAATTTAGCTGAAAATCTTTGTAATTCATGCGGACGGGCGCTAATTTAATAGTTATACCCCGTTCTCGCTCTAAGTCCATCTTATCAAGTAGCTGAGCCTTCATTTCACGCTTTCCGACTGTGCCGGTAATCTCTAAAAGTCTATCGGCAAGTGTACTTTTACCATGATCAATATGAGCGATGATACAGAAATTACGAATTTTATTCTGCATATAAAAACCTCGGGAAGAGCAGACCACACACGAATTTATTTCGAGTCTGGCTCGATGAGAAACCCCGAAGGGGTGTCTCATAAGCGTAGCGTTCAATTAGTGCGATGATACAGAAATTACGAATTT
>JAGQMY010000089.1 GCA_020428465.1 Candidatus Saccharimonadota bacterium | reverse complement strand
ACATAAATTGTGCCATTCACCTAACAAGGAACAGTCGTCAGGAGATTGCCTATAAGCAATGATTATGCTATAATTTAGATATTGTTTAAAATGAATCCTGAGCAAGTAATGCCAAATTGACTCGATTTTCGTTATAGGCAGTCAATACATTACTTATACAAAAAAAGGAAAACAGGATTTATATGTCTCAGTTTAGAAAAAGTCGTCCGTTCAATGGTGGACGTCCAGTTAGAAATTATCAAAATAGAGGTGGAAGCCAAAACAGAAGGCAACCAAAAAAAGCCTACATTCATCCGTCAAAATTTGTCCAGTCGGCCAGTCCGCAAACGGAGCAAGTTTATGTACCTGAACATAGCTTTAAAGATTTCGCATTGGTAGAAATAATTAAAACTAACCTGGATGCTATGAATTATCAGCATCCGTCACCGATTCAAGATCAAGCCATTCAGCCTGGTTTAGAAGGCAAAGATATCGTGGGTATTGCAAATACCGGAACCGGAAAGACAGCAGCTTTTGCTATACCAGTTTTGAACAGACTGATTACCGAGCGAGCTAGCAAAGCTATTATACTCGCGCCAACACGAGAGCTAGCCGAGCAAATAGAACAACAGTGCAGGGTAATTGGTAGGGGTAGTGGACTTGACGGCGTACTTTTAATCGGTGGTGTGCCGATGGGTCCTCAGTTGCGCGATCTAAAAAACAATCCAAGAATTATCATCGGTACTCCAGGCAGGATTAAAGATCATTTAACGCGTGGATCGCTAAAAATTAAAGATTGTAATATCGCAGTGCTCGACGAAGTAGACCGCATGTTAGATATGGGATTTGTGCATGATATTACTCACATTCTAAGTAACACTAGCACCGACAGACAGGGATATTATTTTTCTGCTACATTAGATGCTCGGGTACGGGATGTTATTAATAAATTTAGTAATAACGTAACTCACATCACCGTTAAATCCGGTGACACGAGTAGTAATGTTGAGCAAAATATTGTTATGCATAATGCGCAGAATAAACTAGATAAACTTCATGATATTTTAATCCACGATTCTACTTCGAAGACTATTATTTTTGACGATACTCATCGCTTGGTTGAAAAACTGTCGAAAGAGTTAGCAGTACGCGGATTTAAAACCGAAGCAATTCACGGTGGAAAATCTCAATCCCAGCGCAAGAATGCACTAAAAAAGTTTAAGAATAACGAGGTCACCGTTCTAGTCGCGACTGACGTTGCTGCACGTGGCCTCGATGTATCTGATGTTACGCATGTTATAAATTACTCACTGCCTCAATCTTATGATGATTATGTGCATAGAATAGGACGTACTGGCAGAGCAGGAAAGATCGGAAATGCTCTGACTTTTATTGATGAAAAGGTTGAGCGGTGAAGAGTCAACCTAGATCTGTAACCGTACAACTCCTTAAGGATGCAAGAGTTCAGGAGAGACTTGAGGCCATGGAAAAGGATCCTTCACTGCACACAACAAAGTCGACATATAGCGCGAATACTGGTCTTTATCCTGACAACCAGATGCCTTTTCGGGATAAACACTATGATTATCTACTTAATCATCCCGGTGTTGACCCCGACCAATATCTTTCAAATCTGCGCTTGATGCTAAAGAGATAGTAAGATTATATTAAGACAATGAACAAAACTCTAGTCGCTATATTTGCATCATTATTAGTACTATTATCGATATTCCTTTACCTAAAAAGAACAACCTATTGGACCTGGAGTGATTATCAAGAATGTGCCAATGCAGGAGGTGCTACTCAGGAGAGTAACCCTCCCGTATGTTTTAACGAAAATGGTGATCGGATTACTCCAGGCAGTCCGAAAAACTAAAAGTTTGTTACCTATTGACGAGTTAAGTATATTAATATATCATTCAACTATATGGTTGAATCAAACTATCAATTAGATTTATTATTTACCGCTCTTAGCGATAGCACACGTCGTAATATTTTATCGCGAGTAGCAGAGATCGAAATGAGCATCGGTGAAATTGCAGAACATTACAAACTCACTTTTGCAGCAATATCTAAGCACATTCAAGTTTTAGAGAAAGCTGGGCTAGTTATTAAAAAAAGGCGAGGAAAACAGCAGGTCGTAATAATTGTACCGGCAAAGATTAATCTTGCTCGAGAGCATATAGAAAGGTACGCAAATCTTTGGGCAAGCAGATTCGATAAGTTAGAAAATATATTAAAACAGGAGTAATTTATATGAGTAACGCTAAGTTTACAGTTCTCGAAGACCAAAAAACGTTAAAAGTCGAGAGAGCGTTTAATGTCCCTAAATCTAAAATTTGGGAGGCGTATAGCAATCCTGAGATACTTGCGAGGTGGTGGGGACCTAAGGGTTTTGAAACCATCATCAAACATTTGGAGTTTGTTAACGGAGGGTATTGGCACTACGGTATGAAATGTATTGATCCAGATATTAAAGAAATGTACGGGCAAACATTTTGGGGGAAGGGAGTTTATAAGAACATAAATCCAGAAGATTCGTTTGGCTATGTAGATATATTTTGCGATGAAAATGCTGTGCCAACACCCGGAATGCCGGAGTCTGACACGCTTATAGAATTATTTGAAAAAAATGGTATGACAACTATCATATCAACAACCTCTTACGATACGCCTGATGACTTGAAGCAAGTGCTTGAGATGGGTATGGAGCAAGGATTTGACCAAACTTGGGACAACTTAGCACGGGTTGTAGAGCAATAATTTTCAAATCTGCGCTTGATGCTAAAGAAATGATAACTAGTAATATAGAGTTTGGTTTAATTTCTTATAATTTGAGATTTAAACGTTTAATTTTTATCTGTTAAAGAG
>JAGQMY010000012.1 GCA_020428465.1 Candidatus Saccharimonadota bacterium | reverse complement strand
ATAACATGCTGGGTGTGAACAATATGACTGCTACACAGGGGACGACATTTTACAGAAATATGCTATCAGACATGTTATCTACAGGAGCTATTTCTCAAGAACTACATGACGACCTTTATGACATTGTGGATGTGTCATTAAGTTATGAAGACTGTCTGTCAGCTATCAACTCTGTAAATCAGTCTAATTATACCTCATCAGATATTGAGTTATTTACCGCATTCAAATCAATCGTAGAAAGTTAACACGATTATTGGTCAAACTGGGAAACTAACCATCCAGAAAACACAGCCAGGCAAATTTCTAATGGTCAGCTTACCATTATTGCAGATGCAATAGCCGGTGCCGGCTTTTTTGCGGCAGGACCTCTAGGTATTCTTATAGCAGGAGCAATATCACTTGGTGTTAGTGACTAAAATACTGCTTAACCAGTGTACTTATGAATCAGATTACCAGAAAACACTCTATAATTTTATTCAGGCATAAATAAATATGAATACAATGAAACAATTGAATATCATTTTGAATTACCAGATGAAAATCGTCGGGATAATCTTATCGACAATTAGTTTAATTGTAATGATGATAGTGCGCATATCTGACATGTCAGTCATTGAAAGGCTAACTAACACTCAACAATATACTTTGTTTGAATGGGGAATGATATTTGGCTTATATATCATAGCTTTTAGCAAAGAAAAAAATGATAGTGATCATATTAAACTTGTCAGGCAAAAATCATTTCAGACTGCCTTTTTGTTCTCACATGGCTTATTACTCGCACTTATTTTTGCCAGCAATATTAAACCAAGCATTATTTTATCCGCGTATGACCTTTTAAGCATTTCGTCGTACAGTATAATACTGTATTTACTAACATTCTATCACAATTTATATTCTAGCAAATATTACAAAGCTACACAGGCTGAAAGCACAAAGAATAAAATAGGATATAATAGTAGTACGAAAATAACGCTCGCCTTTTATACAATAGCTGCTATTGCAATAGCTATAATGATAGCGTTAATGCTTTTGAGGCCATAGGACTACGTTTTTTAATAAATATTTGACAACTCAATATAAGCATAGCCTCCTATCCCACCTGGAGGCTATGTTGCGTAAAAGAAAATTTGATACACTTATTTAATCTGACGATCCTGACGTATCCCCTTATTCTGAAGTTTCAACCATAGAGTAAACATCGGATATTGTACATAATCACAATGCTATGAAAAGAATAAAAAAAACAACGCTCAAATTCATCATGTGGGTTATAGCCTGGACCATATTCTATGTGTATGTTTTCCCGCAAGACAGTACGCGTAATATTATTATCGGAGTTACCATTCAATCTATACTTTGCACACTTGTTTTAGGTATGATATCAGGACAAATAAAAAAAGTATTTCGCAAAATCGACAACGAAATACATTAGAAAGCACTATGAAGTATTTACTTATTATCACCTGTATTTTTCTATTCGCATCATGCAGGCCTTTAATGATGGCTACAGTTGGTATCGAGACGCCTCGCGTAAGAAAAGAAAAGAGGACCCTTAAAATGCTTAAAAGGAATAATATGGTTACAAAGGATGTTTATTATATGGATAAACAGACCTTTATTGATTTGAAAAACAAAAAATACAAACCCGGTATTGACGAAGGATTCAGATTCTTACAAATAAGATGCTATGACAAAGAGGGTCAACTAATTATGCAATGGGCATCCTGTGAAGGGCTATTAAGCGATCTGCAAACACTGCGTTCCCCTATCCCTAAAAACTACAATGGATTGGACACAACATTATCACTGGAAACTGATCTTTTGCAATATTGCGACTATAATGGCAATAAAGGAGTAGCTAAG
>JAGQMY010000011.1 GCA_020428465.1 Candidatus Saccharimonadota bacterium | reverse complement strand
ATACTATAGAGAGAAAAAAGATAGTGATACGTGGTGGAAGAGAAAGACAATCAAAGTCATGACCAAAGAGACAATTAAAAGTCATTCCATACACACTCAAACACTAACCCTTATATACAAATTCAGATACATAAGTGCACCTTTACTAGCAGAGTTACGACACATTAACCGTACAGTTGCATTCCGTACGTTAGAAACTTTATATCAGAAAGACCTACTCAATAAACGATTCGATAAGTCTTATAAATTACTGGGCAAGCCTGCAAGTTACAGTTTAAACATCAACGGCATCAACTACCTTAAAGAGCGAATGGAGCTTAACAAGAACTACGCCCACACCCATTACAAAAACAAGATTAATAGCGAACGCTTTATAACCGAATCCCTAGACATCCTACGAACTTTCGTCGTTTTAAATGAATCCTATCCTGACGCCTTTACTGCCTTCACAAAAGCAGAGATGACCGCATTTTCTGACAAGTTCCCGAAACCCCTCCCACACCTTTACTTAAACAGAATGAAGCTAGACAAGTCACGACCAAACTTCTATATGCTCGACATTCTCACGGGACAAGATAAGAAAGTCATTGCCGCCCGAATAGACAAGTATTTCAAGCACTACGAATCTGGCGACTGGGAAGAGGAGGAGCAACCCGTAATACTCCTCGTTGTAGCCGACTCATACGTTGAGCGTGAAACACTTAAGATGATTGATTCTATGAAGGACAGTAACTATATAGAAGATGACGAGTTAGTATTCATGTTAACAACACAGAAAGCTTTATTCTCCGAAAACAAGAACATCTGGACTTCAAAGGAAAACGAATTATCTACCCTGTAAAGTTTAGGGGAGTATAATTATTGTATGTTTATCGTTATATTTCTAGCCTTACTTATCTTCCTGATACTTAATATTAAAAAAGCTAAATTCATGAAAAATCGCTATACGTTAGTGTTGGCGATCCTATCAACGGCATGGTGGGTGTTTTTGGTAATTGGACAAATGCGTATGACGCTTATTTGCGATCCTAGTGATGATTTCTGTAATTCCGGCAATACATTCTCTGGTGATTTAATGTGGGGTAGCATGCTTACTATGTATACTTTGCTTTTTGTCTGGGTGCCGTTCACTCTTGTTACATTCTTTATAACGAAAAGAAAAACTAATTCCCAAAAAGGAAAAAATTAAGTTATGAAATGTCCTAAGTGTGATAAAGAAATGAAGAAAGTTGGTTGGCAGATAACCAACAATCAGAAGTCTGGTAAAGACTTTAAAGAATATGACAAAAATACATACCAGTGCAAAGACGATGATATCTGGGTAACAACCGAAATTCCTGTAGAAAATCAAAACTCTTAAGGAGAGCAGTTTAACGTCTTACTCAGGACTATAGAACCTAGTGTTCACTTGCTAGGTAAACAGTCAAAACTCGTTCACACTTATCGCTTAACGGGTCACACCAACCCCATAACTCAGAATCGTAGTAATCGATCTTCCAGAATATCGGAACACCATTCCACGAAAGATTCCCAAAGTCGTGTTCACCATATGGGTCGTTATCTTCAGTAAACACCTCATACTCTTTAATAACTTTGTACAGTCCATGCAGATCTTCTAGCATCATGACACTTGGTGTAACCATCCATTGGCCACCTCTTCGGAACTCGTCATTTAGTTTTGCAATTCTAACTGCTTGTTCACTCTTAATTTGTAGATCACTCATTATTCACTCCTAAAGTTAATTTGTTATGAGC
>JAGQMY010000088.1 GCA_020428465.1 Candidatus Saccharimonadota bacterium | reverse complement strand
GACCCAAAAATAACATTTAAGGATCTGGCTCCCAAAACATCTTTTATGATTAATGCAAATATGTTGAGAGATTACTTAAATGACAGCACGAATGTAACAATGTTGAACGTTTACATAGCCCAAAAGAACACTACTGATGAATTGAAAATAATATTTATTGGTGCGGTAGATTCTGTTGGAACCGACGGTGACACTTTTTACGTTGAAAAGGCGATTCACAAAGCTAGTGACAATAATAACTACGTTTTAGATCATACTTTGCCTTGTCCCAAATGTGAAGAAAGAATAGCAATACTCGGAGGTAAAAACAAAGCACAATAGAAAATAGATGCAGGAAGCCCTTATTACAATATACTATGTCGTTATTGTTGTGGCAGCTATCGTCTCAATGCTAAAATACAAACAGTTGGATAAGGCATTACGTAGTATTTCAATATTGCTTTATCTGACTGTTCTGGCAGAGTCTTTATCATATATCTCATCAGGATTAGACGCCTACCGCATCAAGAATATTATCTATCATGTCTTTAGTATAATTGAACTGATCTTAGTATGCATGTTTTTTATTTTCTCAATTAGAGCTAAGTCTTATAAGCAATCCATACTTGCGGTTGTGATTGCCAGTTTTGCTATTGGTATACTGAATATCTACTTTCTGCAGCCAATATATACGCTTAATTCAAACATGCTTATGTTTGAAAGCTTTGTTATTATAACCATGTCCCTTTATTATATCTATTGGTTAGTAAAAAAGAATATCACAGGCAACTTTTTTAGCAACAGCCATTTCATCATTACTTTGCTATTACTATTACTGTGGAGTACTTCATTCTTTTTCTGGGCATTTATTGCTGTATTGTATAAAGAAGGTTGGGCATACACCGAAATTGTATCGTACACTCATCTTACTATTAATATTATTGTGTACCTGGGCATTGGTATAACCTTATTCTATAACTCCAGGAATTTATTAAATCATGATCACTAGCACCAAAGTTGCCATCGTTCTCATTTTCGGTTCATTAACACTATTAGTTTTTGTGCTGTTTATAATACTAATCCTTTTTGAATACCGTAAAAGACAAGTGCGCCATATCACCGAAAAGCTGGAGTTGAAGCATCGCTACCAGAATGAGGTACTGCAAACACAGATCGAAGTGCAGGAGCAATCGTTCAAATACATATCTGAAGAGATACATGATAACATTGCCCAGATGCTGAGCCTGGTGAAAATAAAAATCTACAAAACGGCAGGTAAAACGACTGATGAAAATGTACTGTCCGGATTGAATACCAGTACCGAACTGCTAAGCAAAACTATGGACGATTTGCGTTCACTCAGCCATATACTCAATGGTGGACTAGTATCTAAACTTACTCTTGAAGAAAGCCTGGAGAAGGAACTGGACTATGTGCGTGATGATGATATGCATGCAGAACTGACCGTAAAGGGACAAACCTATGATATAGGAGGTGAGAAGAAGTTACTGGCATTCCGGATTGTACAAGAATCAATAAATAATGCTATAAAACATGCTAAAGCACAAAACATAAATATTAGTTTAGTGTACAAAACAGACGGACTTATTATTTCAATTGCAGATGATGGGAAAGGGTTTGATACCGAACTGATGAAAGGTAGCAAAGGGTTAGGGCTGCATAATATGCAACTGAGAGCCAAAATGCTTGGGAGTATGGGTATAACTTCAGAACAGGATAAAGGCACAACTATTACAATAAACATCCAAACAAATGGGTAATACTATTAAAATAGCACTGGCAGACGACCATAATCTATTCCGCAAAGGCGTAGAAGAGTTGATAGAGGATTTTGATAATATGGAAGTGTTGTATAGTCTGCCTAATGGGCAAGAGTTGATAAACAGGTTGTCCAGTGCGAAAGTATTACCCGACGTATGCCTGCTGGACATTAATATGCCGCAAATGAACGGGTTTGAAACAGCTGCGGCTATTAAAGAACGTTGGCCTGACATTAAAATAATTGCTGTATCTGTATATGACTCAGAGTTCAATATTATAGGC
>JAGQMY010000087.1 GCA_020428465.1 Candidatus Saccharimonadota bacterium | reverse complement strand
ATATTTCGGACTTCTACAAAATCTGTATATTGCAAGTGCACATGGTCTAATAAATTTATATTCATATTAACCTCTTCAAATTATGAATAAATATACAATATATTAGGTACAGTTACAAATTACTTTTACAGCTTGTCTATATTCTTAAAAATCCACTCACATATATCTAGAATGTTTCTATATACTATTCCCTCTTTATGCAACCTACGTATTTCTTTAATATCAAACCAGCTTATCTCTGTTGATTCACCGTCTTGTGGTTTAAGTTCAGCTGTTTTTGCCCTAATCAAATAAGTGAAATCAATATGTTTATGAGTTTCATCGAAGCTATGAACGTCGAGATGCATTGGTAAGGTAATGGTTTTAGTATCTCTAGGACGTGGTTGTTCTGGATTTGTAACAAATTCAAAATCTGTTTTACTCAAGCCGGTTTCTTCTTGTAGTTCACGCTCAAGTGCTTCCTGTGGATCCTCATTTAGCTCTATGTGCCCACCTGGTTGAAGCCATGAGTTTAGTTTTTTGTGCAGATGAAGACAAATCCTTGGTTCTGTCGGATGCAGTATGAATGCGCTGACAGTAAAATCGTATAAATCATGTATGTGTGGCATTATGACAAAGTACCTTGTTCGTTTAGTAGAGCTCGCTCTAACATAAACGTTAGTATTTGATGCGCATCAATAGCAGGCATATAGCCTGTTAAATCAATTGTCATATTCAATTCCCGTAGTGCTTTATCAGGTTCATGCCACGTAAGCTCACCTCTCATTCGTCGGTGTATTGGTTGAATTTCTATAGATTCACCTGAACTATCCGGAGGAAGTACTACCCTAGCTGGTAAGTGCGTTACTCGTGTTCGTAAATCGTCAACTGTAGTATCCACATCCTTATATATGCCAACTGCATCTATCATTGACTCGCTTGCAATTCGACTAGCATCTTCACCATCTAACATCATGTCGCCTAAGTGCTGTCTTAGAGGTTTGACATATTTTTTCCAAGCGGTGATTTCGTCTGGTTTATATGTAGGAAGAGCTTTGAGATGCTTATTAGACCTTTCGTTAGCTGTAGGCTTAGGATTTTTCAGCGCAATTAGCCCATTAGTGTCTACTATAACTAGCTCGACTATTAACAAGTGAGGGATACTGTTCCTGTTGTTTCTCTTAACTCTTTTTAAGTGTTCAACAGCCCCTTCGCCACTAAATGTTACAAATTCTCCAGCCATAGCAAAACTATAGCATACTGTGTTTTTACGAGTTTTGTCTTAAATTGTTCTTTTTGTTGTTTGTTGAGTTCGAGCATTTTCAATGACAATTCGAGTTGTTTCGGTAAAAGGAGAATCAGGGCTACATGCTTCATCTAAGGGCATCATATCGTATCCATCACATAATAATTCACTATTACTACTCCCAACAGGAACTACTCTAACAAGGCGAGGAACTATAATTTTAGGACTTCTAATCCTATATATCCCTAGAAAATCATTTTCTTCAATAAACGGTGCTTCTTGATAAATACCATATAAGATTTGTGCTGTTACTGATGCAAAACTGAATCCTCTGCTAATATTTCTATTCTTGCCATAGAATGCACTTGGTAGTTGTGGAGTATTTCTTGCCTCATATACTAACTGGCTATTATTATCTAAAATAACTAACGGAGTAATAAGAGTATATATTCCACTCTGTCCACCATAATAGGAATTAATAACACCGTTTGGATTATCTGTTTCAAGATACATAGTATGTTAAATTGTCGTGCCTTACAGTTCGCTTGATGCTACGCGGATGCTCGGACCCATTGTAGTTGTCGCATGAATAGAAATTACGTAGTTGCCTTTAATTGAGCCCGGCTTTGCACCTTTAATAGCCACTAATACTGCTTGAGCATTAGGAAGTAGCTTATCGACACCGAAACTAACCTTGCCAATTCCGAGGTGTACTATTCCAGATTCATCTACACGGACTTCTACTTTTCCAGCTTTAGCTAGTTCAACTGCCTTAGCTACATCTTTAGTTACCGTTCCGCTCTTAGGATTAGGCATTAA
>JAGQMY010000086.1 GCA_020428465.1 Candidatus Saccharimonadota bacterium | reverse complement strand
AAGGCGTACAAAAAGAAGTAGGCCAGTAGCCCAATTATTACGTTCCATATTTTTTCTTTAGCCGCTTGTACGTTTTGTGCGTTATCTCTTGCTGTCATGTACTGAATACCAGCCCACGCAATCATCACAGAACCACCAGCTAATATTGTTACAGAAAGCACGTTAATAAAAAATTCAATCCATTTAATTATTGGGTTGTTTTTTAAGTCGCCGTCTTTAACCTGGCTGGTGGTTGGCTCTGGGGGTTTTAAACCTTGCGCCTGTACATTAATTGGCGCATATATAAAAGTACTAGCGAAAAATGTCGCAAGTAGCGTCAGTTTTATAGTAGTAAGCAAGTTTTTCATTTTATATATACCTTCTATAGTGTATTAAACCATAAAATTGTCTTATACAAAAGTAGGCCACTCTATAATTATTAGCATAGCCAGATTATGACTCTTATGGTTTAATAGATAGTATGTCGGTGTGCTTTTACATACAAGAAAGCTCAAATTTGGTAACACAATACAAATATGTTAAGAAAATATTTATTTAAACAAAGAACATTCATGACAACGCTCGTACTGAGTTTGGTATTTTATGTACTGTTAATGCCATTTAGTGCAGTACTAGCGGCTAATGATTCGTACGTAAATGTCAACCGCGATGGTTGGACATTTTATTTGGATGGCGATCGAATAATTGCAACCAATGGTACGCAATATGCGTTCTTTAATGACGCGCCAGAAAATGAAAAAGATGTAGATAAAAGGTTCAATCAAAAGAAAGATTTTTTTAAGCAACAGGGTGAAGCTTTTTCTTGCGGTTCGCACATTGACCGCATAAAAACAGAAACTGTAAATCGCGGTAAGACAGAAACAAAAATTTCATATAAATTATACGAAGAAGGCAATGGTGGCCCTGGTTGTGGTCAAAATACCGGCTACACAATAGGCGATATCAAGGTAGAAGACAGTGTGCCAGCTAATGTCAAAAAAACAGCTGCCGCTTTTAACTATGGCAATGAACCGCGTGGTTGCCCAGGGTCTGCAGACATACCCAATAATGCCAACAAAAAAGAGCTAAATTACAACTGCCCAGATGGTGGCGCTATTATAAAAGGAAAGTTTGAAAAGAACCAACAACTAGACACCCCTAAACCAAATGAAGATAATGGTAATGATTGTAATGACGTAGGTGGAGCTTTTGGGTGGATAATATGTGCTGTAGGTAGCCTCGGTTCGGAAGTCATTGAAATACTAGACAACGCAATTTATGGACTACTTTACATACCAATGAATACCTGGCAAGATAGTGGTGTTCAATCTATCTGGTCTACCATGCGAACCATCGCTTCTGTGCTTATTGTTTTGGTAGCCCTCGTAGGAATCGCCAGCCAAGTGTTTAATTTTGATTTTATAAGCGCCTATACAGTAAGAAAAATACTGCCAAAACTATTTATTGCAGTAATATTAATTCAACTTTCTTGGTTCTTGGGTACGATGGCAATTAACATATCTAACACTGTTGGATTTAGTGTCCAAGCACTTATCACCGCGCCATTTGAGCAAATAGCCAACTCTACTACAGGGGCTGGTGTCGGGGCTGGTGATGGCTGGATAGGTTTTGCAGATGTTTTAACTATTTATGGTGATAGTGCAAATCACCCAGAAATAGCCGGTGGTGGGGTGGCGGCACTGTTAGTAGGCGGTGTTGTTGTTGCGGGGGCGGCAGCATATGCTGCAGGCCCAGCGACTGTATTAACAATTGTGCTCGCTCTAACCACGGCAGCTATTGGTCTTTTGATGGCATTCGTTGTAATTGCGTTACGTTACGTTTTAATACTAAGCTTATTAATAGTGGCACCGTTAGCACTGGTAGCATGGATATTGCCAAACACGAAAAAATGGTTTGACCAATGGTGGAGTATGTTCTTTACATTGCTTGTTATGTTCCCGGTAGTTATAGCCGTGCTGTCATTTGGTAAAATTGCTGCAATAATCATCGCTTTAAGTACAGGGGGATAATGGTAGTATATGAATGATTTTATTGCCTTAATCATGATCATAGTGGTATATTTTTTACCATATTTTTTGATATTTAAACTTATTAAGTTTAGCGGTGGTGTATTAGGAAAGTTACAATCGAGCATGGACAACGTTGGTAATAAAGCCAAAAATTCAGGTATGTTCGGCTTAAAGGACAAAGCAAAATCAGATAGAGAAGCATTTAGAGACCAAAAAAAGAAGAACGCCTTTCAGAGACTTGCAAATAATGACTTCCAGGGAAGAGGCGCCAGGGTTCAGCGATGGAATGCAAGGCGTCAGGCAGGTGTACTACCTATCATTGGTCCAGGTAAAATAGTAACTCAAGCTAATCGCCGTCAAGAAGAACTTGCAGTTCAAAAAGGCCTCCAGGAATCTATCGAGGAGGAAAACTTAGCTGACAAGACTATTGCAATGAAAGCCGAAAACATACAAGCAGAATGGAAAAATTCTGGTGAACTTGATAGGCGAGGTCGATCATTACTAGTGGAAAAGGCAACTACTGGATCCGCGGAAGAAAAAAGAGCAGCAATGCAAACTTTGACTAGCTGGGGAGACGCTACCGGAATGCAGCAAGTTATTGACCATTTTGAGAGTGGCGCGGTCACTGATGATGCATCCATGAAAGAATACTACAAGGCTAAAGGGAGTAGTGATTTTGCGCGACAATTCATGCCCAAACGTTCAGATTGGATAAAGCAAAATAATGAAGCAGCTGACCCAAGAATGCGACCCGCCCCTGCTTACGATACTTTCGGTGCTGCAGAACTCGCACGTTATCACTCTTCAGGTATTGAATATACTGATCCAAGCGGTGCAACCCGTCATGGCGACCTGATTACATACCTTGAGACTCTAGAACAAAACGCAAAAGCACCAGGTGCATCTACGGAAGATGTAGAAAAATATGATGAGTTTGTTAGCCGTATGGGTTCTGGTTTACAGCAAATGTTAAATGACCCCGAGGCAAGAACAGCTGCGTCAGCCAATGCAACAACTCTAAAAGGATATAAAACATACCTTACTAGACACTTAGAAGAGGTTGCAACCCGGACACATTCCGAAGGTGCAACAGCAGGATATCTCACCCTAGAAGACAATATAGATTCAAATGGTACCATAAAATAAACACGGTAAATGTATGGCGACATATAAAGTAATACAAGACGTAGAAGCAGAAGATAAGATACTAGGGCCCCTAAGCCTAAAGCAGCTTATCTTTGCCGCTATTGCGGCAGGTTCTATATTTATTGCTTTTAGGATTGTGGTTGCAACTGGAGTTATATACACTGCTATTCCGTTTTTGCCATTTATATTAGTTTTTGGCGTGTTGGCGGCACCACTTGGGCGTGACCAGCCAACAGAAA
>JAGQMY010000085.1 GCA_020428465.1 Candidatus Saccharimonadota bacterium | reverse complement strand
TGGTATCTGTGCGTACGCTCTTCTACGGTGAACTAAAAATAAGCGCCTCTACTACAAGCGAAGTTTCTTCCCATTTATCTACAGCAATACAATCAATACCCATAACTTTTACAGGATAGTCATTGCCACCTTCTTCTAACTTATCTCCAACAAACAATATTTCTTCTTTAGAAATATCTAATTCATCAATTAGTTTTTGCATTCCATAGGCTTTATCAATTCCTATTTTTGTTATATCTACCGATGTTGAACCCCCAAGACGCACTTCTAGATCTGGCAGTTTTTCAGCCACCTTAGCCCGAAATACTTTTTTTTCTTCTAAAAACTTTTTTGCCCATTTGTACTTTTCTTCTGGTGGAGCTTGCTGACCTAGTGCAGAGTAGGTAATTTGACTGCCACGGTCTTCTATTATGTCGCCCCAAGTTTCATCCCGCCATATGCCTAACGTCTTGGCTTCATTTTCCAATATATCAACGATTTTCTTTTTTTGACTTTCAGTTAAGTCTTCGGCATATTGCATGTCCCATTTGCCATCAATTTCATTATAACGGAAGTAGCGCGTGCCACACGTTGGCATAATGTGTAATTTACGCAAACGTAAGTGGTTCGCTTCTAATCTATCTATGACTTGCATTTTAAATTGTTCAAATTTACCACCAGAAATAACGCACACTTCATATTTTTCTAATAATCGCACCAACAGCTCACCCATCCTATCGGAAATTGGAGATTTTGTAATTGCTAGCGTATCATCAAGGTCAAAAGCTATCAGTTTTTTTGTCATCTATCTTTCCTTTGTTTGTATTTTTTTAGCAATGTCGCCCACTTTGTGGCTTAAATCTTTACGAGCAACTAACACACCATCTTTGGTATTAACTACCACTATATTATCTAAACCAATTACCGCTACGGGTTTATCTTCTTCATTGCGAATAAACACATTTTCTATTTCTTGGTCATATACATTATCGCCTAAAATGTAGTTGCCTTCTTCGTCCGTTTCATTTGCATCATGTAAATCTTTAAAACTACCAATATCCATCCAGTCAAAGCTAGCTGGAACAACAACGAGTGTTTTTGATTTTTCGATTAAGGTAATATCAATCACCTCTGTTTTAAAAGAAAGATAGGTATCTGTATAGGTCTTAGAATTCGGGTCTTGTATAGCAAACAGTTCATCAAAATTCTGTTTTAAAGTAGGAGCATATTGCGACATCTCTTTTAGAAATGTGTTTACAGACCCTACGAAGTAACCACAATTCCATAAATAATTGCCACTTTGCATATATTTTTTTGCAGTATTAAAGTCTGGCTTTTCTTTAAAACTTTCTACATGGTAAACGCCCCTGTACTCATCAAGTTCACCATCACGCTCTATGTATCCAAATCCTACCGCTGGATACGTTGGCTCTATGCCAATCAAAGCAATTTCGTGTCTGCTACTGGATACTTCTGCAGCTGTCATAAAAGAACGTGTAAAACCATGTAGGTCACGAATATGATGATCTGCATGCACAAAAGCGATGGGTTCTTCGGCACCACGCTTTTTAGCGATGTGGACTAGGGCAGCAACAATAGCATTAGCTGTACCGCGCCTACCAGGTTCAACCACAAAATGATCATCATCCACATCGCTAAGTTGCTCTTTTATATGATGCGCGTGACTAATGTCGGGCACTATATATACGTGCTCAGATATAGCCCTTGCCCGTTCGTAAGTGTTCTGCACCATTGATTTGTCGTTAGTTAATTTTAATAGCTGCTTTGGATAGTCGGAAGTAGAAAGAGGCCACAAACGAGTCCCCGAACCCCCCGCAATAATTACAGTAATCATGATTAAATATTATACATCCTTTGGCAATCAATATCTCCCAATATTATTCTGTATAATGTTATAGCGATCAAATATGTTATAATTAACAGATAGTGAGAAGCAAAAATATCAAAAACATTGCTGTTATTGGTGCTGGTTATGTAGGCCTTAGTACAGCTGTAGTACTAGCCAATACAGGTTATAAAGTCAGTCTGATTGAAAATAACGATAAACGTTTAAAGACACTAAAAACCGGCAAATCATTTTTCTTTGAGGCAGGCGTAAACGAGTTATTGAGTTATGCCTTAAATTATAAATATCTAACGATTACCAGCGATGCTCATACAGTATTAGACTCATCAGACATTATATTTTCTTGCGTAGGGACACCAGAAAACCCTGATGGCAGCTCAAATCTACGATACGTCTATGAAGTCGCAGAGCTAGTGGCTATGCAGGCTAAAAATAATTGTATTTTTGTTCAAAAGAGTACTGTGCCGGTAGGAACCGGTCAAAAAATAGAAGATATATTCCATGAAAATGGATGTAATATTAAATACGCATCCAACCCAGAGTTTTTGCGTGAAGGTACAGCAATAATAGATACGTTATACTTTGATCGAATTGTTATAGGCAGTAATAGTAAACTCGCAGCAAAAACTGTTTTAGATACATATAAATCTGTAGAACAAAAACGTGAAAAGTTAGCGAATATTGCTAACATTAAACCTGCCAAAAATAAACCTGGTAAGTAT
>JAGQMY010000010.1 GCA_020428465.1 Candidatus Saccharimonadota bacterium | reverse complement strand
CCGAAGTTTTAACACCTGGACGATTTACTGAAATCAACATTCCAGAAGTTATAGGAGTTGCTCCTGCCGGCTCTACTGTTTCACCTTCTAGTGTAGAGATATTTTCTTCTTTTAATAGTTCATTGACCGTTTTAGCGGTTGTTCTAAATAGTTTAATTGCCCCATAAACATTTAACTGAACTTCCACTGACCGAGTTATAACAAGTTGTTCTGATGCTCCTGACTCAAGTACATCGCCTGCTCTAGTAAATTCTGCCTTGTCTTCTGGAAGTAGACTAAGGCCTGCATCAGATGCAACTAATCTCGGTGCACGTTGAGCAGTAAATAGAGTGATAGATCGATTACCATCAATTATCAAAACAGGTCTTGCTCTATAAACATTAACCTGAGTATTATCTTCTAATATTATCGCCTCCCTGGAAGGCTCAGTGATGTCTTCGTCCTTTATGGAAAGGTCTAGCTTTTGTAATAATTCTCCGACAGTTTTGGCTCGAGTTGTTACTGTTTTTTGTGCACCATCTGCGTAAATATCAACAATATGGGCATCTGTTGGTCCTTGAGTCGAAGATCCTAGCGAAACAAGAAAGATTAACCCCCCAGCAAATAGAATAATGAAGACAAGCACCGGAAGTATTAATGGATGTCGTAATAAAAATTTCGATTTCTTATTAATCTTTGCCGGCTTTTTCTTGTTCTTTGATACTGTTTTCTTTGGCATTTTATGTGATATTAAGTTTAACACCGATGTATTACTGCCTACAAACCGCAGGAATTTTTACTCTACATTTTCTTTAACGGAGCAATAGAAATATTAAGTTTTTTAATTCCGGCTTTCTTAAAATAAATTGCGGCCATATCACCATCGATTTCAACAATCTTACCATCACCGAATAGACTATGTTCGACACTATCACCTTCATTAAATTCTGGTAAATATCTAGGCTCTTCGTTTGCATTATTGATGTTAGATGCCCAGCCAACCATCTCCGGCTTTTTAGCGTTAAACATTGAGTTAGACATAAAATTCGAGCCAGATAGACTGCCTGTCTCTTCGACATTTTCGGCTGGAATTTCACTTAAGAACCGAGACGGCACGTTGTGCTGAACTCCACCGTATAACATCCTACTATTAGCATGGAGCATGTATAGTTCTTCTTTGGCTCGGGTCATTGCGACATAGCACAATCTACGCTCTTCTTCCATTTCAGACTGCTCATATAGTGCCCGGCTCTGAGGAAAAAGTGTTTCTTCTAACCCTGCAATAAATACAACCGGGAACTCAAGTCCTTTTGCAGCATGCATGGTCATTAACATAACATTATCGGCGTTTAAATCTGCTGCATCTATATCACTGATCAATGAAACTTCCTCTAGAAATCCTGCTAATCCTAACTCGTTATATTCAACGGCAACACTAAGCAGTTCCTTCACGTTTTCTTGTCTTGCCTCACCAGCTGGGCTACCATCATCAAGAAATGCTAGATAGTCAATCCTACGAACGAGCGAATCGATTAAACCCGATACACTTGTATCCTCAGATATGGATTGCGACGAAATAACTATGTCAAATAGTTCGCTAAAGCCCTTTACTGCTTTTGGGGGAATTCCAGGAATTGTACTGACGTTCTGAAGTGCATTAATCAAAGTCGAATCATTATTATCTATCCAAGCAAAAAATCTCTGCAAGCTTGTAGCACCAATGCCCCTAGTCGGTACGTTTACAATTCGCTCAAAACTAACACGGTCTGAAGGCTGAAATATAAAACGTAAATACGCCATTATATCTTTTATTTCTTTACGATCATAAAAACGCAACCCGCCCACAATTCGGTATGGAACACCGTAGTGGAGAAAAGCTTCTTCAATTGCCCGACTTTGCGCATTCGTGCGATACAAAACAGCAAAATCCTTATACAAACGAGCCGAAGAATCTACGCTATTTCGAATTCGTCTAACAATAGTTTCTGCTTCTCCACGCTCAGAAGAACATGTAATAACTTGTATCGGTTTACCGCCTAGTTTGTTTGTCCAAAGTTTTTTGTCACTTCTCTGTGAATTTTTAGTAATTACAGCATGAGCAGCATCTAGAATTGGCTTAGTAGAACGATAGTTCTGCTCAAGTTTTATCACTGTTGTATTGGGATAATCTCGCTCAAAATTTAGAATATTTCTAAAATCTGCGCCTCTCCAGCCGTAAACTGACTGCCAATCATCGCCTACAACGGCGATGTTTTTGTTGTCGTTGACGAGATATTTTATAAGTTTATATTGGGCTCCATTGGTGTCTTGATACTCATCAATCATTATGTAACGGAACTGATTACGTAATTTATCTCTAATCTCTGGTGAAGATTCTAATAACTTAACTGTACTCATAATTAAATCATCAAAGTCTAAAGCGCCAGCTTCTTTTAAGACTCGTTGGTATTCTGGATATACTTCAGAGGCAATTTTTTGTGCTGGGCTAATAACAATATTTTGATAGTCTACCGGGCTAATAGCTTCGTTTTTAGCGCTACTTATAAAGTTAGCTATAGATTTCGGAGGATATGATTTATCGTCTATTGAATGTTTTTTGTAGACTTGTTTTATTGCAGCTAGCCTATCGGCTTCATCATAAATTACAAATGTATTTGGTATGGCTATGCGATCGCCATATAACCTTAATAATCGTACGCAGATACCGTGAAAAGTACCCATGAATGGCAAAAATGACCTATCCTCCGCTTTGCGTCCAAGTATTAAAGCGATTCGTTCGCGCATTTCTCGAGCCGCTTTATTCGTGAATGTAACAGCTAGAATTTGTTGCGGTTCGGCTAAGCTATCCTCGAGTATGTGGGCAATTCGGTGTGTAAGAGTCTTTGTTTTGCCAGAACCTGCGCCAGCCTGAATAAGAAGCGGTCCTTCTGTGGTTAGGACCGCTCTTCTTTGCTCGTCATTTAAACCTAAAAGTAAATCTTGCACTACTTATATTTTAACAAGCTTACTGTGTAATTACTGTTCTAAATGTGTCTAATATATGTTTTAGCTGAATCGCACCTTCATCTTCAGCGGTATATGCAGTTTCACGAACAACGGTTGGACTATAACTAAAAACTACAGACTCGTATTTATCGCTATTAACCTTGGCTATACCAGCAACAAAATATGATATCCCAGCACCTTCATATATCAGATAGCTATTGCCTTCCGAATCGGATGCAAAAAGCTTATTTGCATCTTCTAGATTTGTAGTTGTTGCATCAGGATCAACATAAACTAAACTATATTTATCGTTTTTCTTGTCGTAAACGAAATTTTGCAGATTTAACGTCGGGCTATCATGACCAGATGGACCAGTCCTGCCCTTCTCAGTAACACTAAATCCATATTGGGTATTATTCGCAAAATTGAAGAACACTATACCTGTATCGTTATCTTCCGCCAGCTCGACAGTTCCAAATTCTTCTGGATATGAAAAGGTAAACCCGTATTTTGAACCATCAAACAGAACAAAACCTTTAGGTATTTCTGCATTTACGATAACAGACTCTGCAGGTTTGTCTTGTTCGGTGTTATTACTTTCGACTGGCTGCGAGTTTGTTGCCGGCTCTTGTACGCTGTTCTTTTCTGAGTTATTAAAAAAATTATATGGTAGTTTAACGCCAATATCCAATTTACCGCTGTCTATTAATAGGTACAGCCCCATAAACAAAACTACCAGAAGAACTATAAAGGTTATAAGCTTTTTACCAGAGCTACCTCGAGCAGGTTTTTTAATATCTACAAAATACTTTTTACTTTTAATTAACTCTTGGATTTTCTGATCTTTCTCCATGGCAGCAGCAACTGGATCAATCTCACCAGATTTTTCTTTTTTTTCGTCATCGGACTTTGTTTCTTTTTCAGCAGTGACTTTCGAATCTTCGCTTTTTTCGTTTTCTACTTTGGTCGATTCGGACGCTTGATCATCACTTTTATCAGACTTTTCTTCGGCCGGTGCTTTATCATCTTTTGAGGCCTTCGAATCGTCATCTGTTTTTGGCTCAGCCTCTACAACTTCTTCCTTGGTTTCAGTTTTATCTACTGGTTTTTCTTCAGATTTAGGAGGCTCAATCTTAATCTTGTCCGAGGACGACATTACTTTAACATCCTGCGGTGCATCATCTTTTTCGGTCGATTCGCTAACTGCCGGCTGTTCGTTTGAATCAGACTTCACCATTGGATCGCTAGCGATACTTTTATGTCCAATTATCATTGGCTTACCGCCAATATTGAGTTTAGAATCTTCGGGTCCTGCTATGTCAATTATTTTCTTTTCTGCCATTAATTTCTCCTCATCGTTCTTTTTTGTTGTGCTCTATATGCCGACTCTACGATTTCGGAGAATTTATGAAAATTGAGACTTGCCCCACCAACAAGCGCACCATCACATCCGTCAATATCTAAATATGCGTTAATGTTGTGGTCGTCAACACTACCTCCATACAAAATTCTGAGATTTTCTGAAGCTCTCGTACCATAAAGATGTTCGACTTGCTTTCGTATAAAATCTATTGCTTTGGAGACCTGCTCAGGTTTTGCATATTCACCTGTTCCTATTGCCCAAACCGGTTCATAAGCGATTACGCTTGCACCCACCTCGCGTGAAGTTAAATGTTGTAAACCGGCAGCAATTTGATTATGCAAAATCTGGTTTGTTTCTCCTGCTAATCGCTCTTGCAATGTCTCACCTACGCAAAGAATTGGCATTATACCGTTACGAACAGCTGCTTGGACTTTTTTTGATGCAAGTGCGTCGTCCTCCATGAAAATATGTCTTCTTTCAGAATGACCAACCAAAACGTAGTGTACTAATTCTCTCAGCATAGCCATCGAAACCTCACCTGTATAGGCACCAGCGTCCATATAATATCCGTCTTGCGCTCCCAGTCTGAATTTTCGTCTATCAAGTTGAACACTCAAGGGTTGTAGTGCTAAAACATTAGGCAATAAAACTACCTCAATGCCTTGGTGAGTTTTTACATGTTCTTCTAGGCGGTTAAGGTAGATACTAGCTTGTGCGACAGTTAAATGTTCTTTCCAGTTACCAGCTATCATTATATGTCTGTTATTACGCATCGAAAGCTCCTATTTGTTCCATAATACCGCAACTCCTGGAAGTTCTTTGCCTGCCATTAACTCTAAACTTGCTCCACCCCCTGTTGAAACGTGACTAAACATATCTGTTAATTTTCGGTCTTCGATATACCCCGACGTGTCACCACCGCCAATTAGACTAAATGGTATATTGCCATACTTTCCGAGTAAGGCATCGATTACCGCTTCAGTGCCGTGTGCAAAAGGACCAATAGAACCATGAAGCGCGTCTAATTCTGATACACCCATCGTACCGTTCCACACGACCGTACTCATCGTCTGTATAATGCCAGAAATAAACGCGCCTGAATATGGACCGATATCCAGGATTTTCTCGTTTGCTTTAACCTTCATTGAGTCAGCTTTTGGTTTGGCAGGGTATGCTTCAATCTCGGCAATATCGTGCGTATCCCAATCAACTATTCGCGTTTTCGTTTTATTATCTATCTCGGTCGATACAACTCCGTCCTGAGGTAAATAAAAGGTAAAATTTCGCTCTTTCATGACACTGCGAACTCTTTTCATAATGTCTCTGGCAGTATCTAAATCATCATCATCTACCAAACTTTCGCCGACACGTACCCCTTGAGCTTTGAGAAATGTGTTAGCCATAGCACCACCAATTACTAATCCGTCGGCTATATCTATAAATTTATAAATTATTTCTATCTTGTCGGCTATTTTTGCGCCTCCTATAATTGCGAGAAGCGGTCGCTTCGGATCCTGCATAACGTTGGTTATCGTATCAACTTCGCGCTCTAATAATAATCCAGCGAGAGCAGGTAACTGCCTAGCTATTGCATCAGTTGTAGCATGTGCACGGTGAACTACACCAAACCCATCCTGTACAAAAACCTCAGCTCCAGTCGACGCAATAATTCCTCTTGCGAAATCTTCATCATTTTTTTCTTCCTCGGGATGAAAACGAACATTTTCCAGAAGCACAATATCGCCTGGACTCATCTCAGACGTCGCTTTTCTAACATTATCGCCTACACAATCACTGACAAAAACTATGTCTTTTTTTAGCAACTTACTCAGTTCTTTTGCAACCGGTTTAAGTGAGCAAGATTTATCATCTGGACCTTTCGGTCTACCCAGATGCGAACAAATAACTATTTTACAACCCTTATCTATGAGGGCATTTAACGTCGGGATGCTTTGTTTTATGCGGAAATTACTGGTTATTTTACCCTCTTTATCAAGGGGTACGTTATAATCTGCACGAACTAGAACTTTTTTACCGCCGATATCGTAGTCGTAAATTGTTTGCTTACTGAACACTCTGTTTCCACCCTCGTTTTCTAAATTCTAAAGCATAAAGCATAAATTCTAAAGTTTTTCTTCTACAGAACCCTCACTTTAATAGTGTCAGTAGTGCCCACAACACCTGGGTACTTGCCGGAACTTGTTACTATTACGTCGCCTTTTGATAGAACATTGTTCTTTAAAAGCCAATCGGTCAGTTTAGAAGCTGCATATTTGTTATCAGGTCTTAAAAATACCTTTGTACCATAACAAAGAGCTAGTTGATTACACACCCAAGGATCGCTTGTCACAGCTATAATCGGAACTGAAGGTCGTCTAGAAGCAAGTTCAAACGCCGTAGCACCCGATTTTGTTTCAGCGACTATTGCAGTAGCATCTAGTCTTTGAGCTAATTCTATAATGGAGTGGCAAATGGCGGATTGTCTGGAGTCATCGACTCGATCGGTCTGAAAAGCTAAATATTGAGGTGAGTGATGCTCAGTATACTTAATAATTTTTTTCATCATTTTGACCGCTTCAATAGGGTATTTACCACTTGCAGTCTCGTCACTCAGCATTACGCAGTCTGCTCCAAAAATTACAGCGCTTGACACATCCGAAACCTCTGCCCTTGTTGGTTCCGGCGATTCTGTCATGCTAGCCATCATATGGGTTGCTACGATGGTTGGTTTTCTATAAGTCTGACCAAGAGCAATTATGCGTCTTTGCATAACGGGTACGGACTCATGCATTGTTTCGATGGCTAAATCGCCCCTAGCTATCATAATCGCGTCTGACTCTTGGACAATTTCCTCTATGTTCTCGATTGCTGCTGAAGTCTCGATTTTACCAATAACTTTTGCCTTGCTACCAAGGTTTTTTAGCATTTTTCGCAAATTGCGAACATCTGTAGCAGACTGGATGAAACTTAGCGACACATAGTCAACATTAACGGTTGATCCATATGCTATGTCTTCTCTGTCTTTATCAGTAATAATGTCTCCACCAAAATCTGTATCTGGCAAATTTATACCTTTTCTTTTCAGTAGTAATCCATCGTTTTGTACCGTGGCGTATACCACACCATCTTTTACGCTACTGACTATGGTATTTACCTTGCCATCATAAAGTAATAGCCTTTGACCGCGTTTTACTTTTGTGCTGAGATCATATTGCGTTGGAATATGTCCACTTCTGTCATAGTCGGCATTGTACTTAAAAGAAAGTGATTGGCCTTCCTGAACCGGTATAACACCCTCGAAGTCACCGAGTCTAATCTTTGGCCCCTGTAAATCCTGAACAATCGCAATAGGTTTGCCGTATTCTTTGGATGCTTTTCTAATCCATTTGACTTGTTGTTCGCGTTCTTTATGCGTGCCATGACTGAAATTCATACGAATACCATTGGCGCCCGCTTTGATTAATTCAAGTATCGAATCATAGCTGTTTGTTGATGGCCCAATTGTAGCAATGATTTTAGTTTTCTTAAACATTGATGGCTGTGTATTTGGTGCTAGTTGTGTGAAATTCATATTTATCTTTTCCTAGTTAACCCAGCCTCTGTTTTAGCGATATCCATTGTTGTTTTTACTATAGTATCAGGTGCTAACGAAATACTATCTATTCCTTCTTTAACAAGAAATCTGGCAAATTCTGGATAATCAGATGGGGCTTGACCGCATATTCCAACTTTCACCTTTTTTGCCTTAGCAACTTTGATAAGACGTCTGATTAATTCCTTTACTGCTGGGTTATTCTCATCGTAAACATGGGCAACTGTGTGGTTATCTCTATCAACGCCTAAAGTTAACTGAGTTAAATCGTTTGATCCGATAGAAAATCCATCGAACAAATCAGCAAACTTGTCAGCCATCACAATATTAGACGGAATCTCAGCCATAACATAGACTTTGAAACCATTTTCACCACGTCGTAGACCGGCTTTAGCCATGATATCCAGCACTTTGATAGCTTCGGTTGTATCGCGACAGAACGGAATCATGGTCTTTATATTAGTAATGCCCATTTCATCTCGGACTTTTTTCATAGCTCGACACTCTAAGATAAATGCATCTCTGTATTCTTCACTGTAATATCTACTAGCTCCTCGCCAACCGATCATCGGATTATTTTCTTCTGGCTCAAAATATCTTCCACCGATGAGGTTAGCGTATTCATTTGATTTAAAATCGCTAAATCGAATTATCACATCGTTTGGATAAAAAGCCGCTCCGATTAATGCTACTCCTTCGGCTAATTTATCAACAAAATAGTCTGCTTTGTTACGATATCCTCGCGTTAATTTCTCTATTTGCTCTCGTGTTTTTTTGTCTTTTACTTGGTCAAAATGAAGAAGTGCTAATGGGTGAATCTTGATATGAGAGTCGATAATGAATTCTTCGCGAGCTAATCCAACGCCGTCGTTCGGAATCATTGAATAAGCAAATGCGTGCTCAGGTGAACCAATATTCATCATAATCTTAGTTTTAGGTCTTTTGAGGTTTTTCACATCAGTTCTTGTCACTGTATATTGGAGCAAACCTTCATACACAACACCTTCATCACCATCTGCACAACTCACTGTAATCGGTGCACCGTTAGCTATTTTGCGTGTAGCATCTCCTGTGCCTACAACACATGGCACACCTAACTCACGCGATACAATTGCTGCGTGACAAGTTCGACCACCTTTATTAGTTACAATGGCACTGGCTATTTTCATTATCGGTACCCAGTCTGGGTCAGTCATCTCGGTTACCAGCACATCTCCTGGCTTGAATTTGTTAATGTCTTTAACGCTCATAATCTTGCTGGCATTGCCCTTACCTATTCGGTCACCAACACTTGTTCCACGAGTAATTACTGTGCTTTTTTCGTTTAGTTTATGGTCTTCGATGACGTTATTATTTCGTCTTGATTGTACTGTCTCTGCTCGAGCCTGAACGATATATAGCTGGTCGTCATCTTCGTCTAGCGCCCACTCAATATCCATCGGTTTGCCATAGTGTTTCTCAATTTCCATGCCCCATTTTGCAAGGGTAAGAACCTGGGTATCATTAATCGAGAACTTCTCTTGGTCTTTTTTCGCAACAGCAATATTCTTAGTTTTACTCCCACGAACAGGAATCATTTTCATTTTCTTAGCGCCTACTTTTCGCTTCAAAATTGCCATCGTAGGCTTGAAGACAGTAAATTCATCTGGACTTACGTGTCCTTGCACAATGTTTTCACCAATACCGTAAATAGAACTAATAACCACCGCATTTTTAAATCCTGATTCGGTATCGATAGTGAACATTACTCCAGCGGCCTTAGACTTAACTGCAACCATTTGCTGAATACCAACCGACAATGCGACTTGCATATGATCAAAGCCATTCTCTACCCTATATGCGATTGCCCGGTCTGTGAAAAGCGAAGCGATACATTTCTTCGTACTCATTAGAATATTCTTCTCACCTTTAATATTTAGGTAGGTTTCCTGCTGGCCGGCGAATGATGCATTTGGTAAATCTTCTGCTGTTGCTGAGGAGCGGACTGCCACTACAACATTTTTATGACCACAGATCTTACTGAGTTCCTTATAACCCAACTTTATCTCTTCTTCAAAATCGCTAGGGAGTTTAGCCGAGAGTATAATTGTACGAATTTTTTCTCCACGACGAGCAAGGTCACGAACGTCACTTACATCAAGCCCACTAAGCACATTGCGAATTTGCTCAGTTATACCAGCCTGCTCTAGGAAGTAATAATATGCTTTAGACGTAGTCGCGAATCCATTAGGCAGGTTAATCCCTTTAGGTCCGAGATAGTGTTGCATCTCACCTAATGATGCATTTTTTCCGCCCACTTGAGGTATATCACCCAGGGTTATATCCCTGAAAAACTTTATATATTTGTACATTTTACTCACCCTTTATTTCGTTAATATCATATTAACATAAGTGTTATAATCGGGTCTATGCTAGAACAGACAAAAATTATAAAAAAATGGCTAGGTGCGGGCTCGATAAATATTTTTGGTTTGCCGTTTTCTGGTAAGGATACTCAGTGCGCTATTCTGGCAAATATGCTAGGAGGAGTAAAAATATCTAGTGGCGATATTCTGCGCCATGATCATGGTAATAAGAAAATTCAGGAGTTAATGTCGAGTGGTGGAATTATTCCTAGTGATTTATTCGAGGAAGTTGTTTTACCATTTTTTTCTCGTCCTGAGCTAAAAAACCGACCATTACTGCTAAGTTCAGTTGGGCGATCTAAGGGTGAGGAAACTGTGATATTGAGAGCGTCTGCTAGTTCTGGTCATCCAACCAAAGCTGTTATATATCTTAAGGTTAGCGAACGAGAGGTCTGGGAGCGTTTTGAACAGTCCAAAAAGCTTAATGATCGAGGCAAAAGACAAGACGATTCTAAAGAATCATTAGAGAAACGTCTTGAGGAATTCCGTATCAAAACTAAACCAGTTATAAAGTTTTACCACAATGATGGTTTGCTTATAGAGATAAACGGCGCATTACCAGAAAAAAAAGTTACAGAACAAATTCTAGACAGGCTCGAGCGGCTAGCGAAATTGCATTCATAATAGAGTAATATAGACGTATGGTAATTGATGCTATAACTGCCATGTCTATAAATGGACTCATTACTAATGGCGAAGGATCGGACGTTCGAAAATGGACATCGGAAGAAGATAAAATCAGTTATTGGAACATCCGATCTCAGTATAACCTACTGATTGTCGGTGGAAATACTTTTAAAACCATGCTGAATACTTTTAAGCATCGTGATGATGTAACTGTGATTGTTTTGACAAATCATCCAGAGGAATTCCAGGGTTGGGAAAATAAGGTTGAATTTAGCTCTTCAAAACCACAAGAGTTAGTTGATTCTCTAGAAAAGCGAGGTTTCAACAAAGCATTAGTTATAGGTGGATCTTATGTTTATAATTCGTTTCTCAATTCTGAGTTAATTAACGATTTTTATTTAACTATTGAACCAGTTGTTTTTCCTTCGGGCACACCCCTATTCTTGACTGATATACAGCAAAACTTCAAACTGATTTCAATCGAAAAACTAAATGACAATGGTACGCTCCAACTCACATATCGCAAAGTGCTATTGTAAATTTCCCTCACCTCTGTTAAAATATCCCAACGTAGCTATTGTAGCTATTGCAATTTTGCGAGGGGATTCGCAAAATTGAGAGGAGGCAACTTGGCGAGACAGCCAGAAGTGTCCGAGGAACTTGTTTCGTCGGCAGTTCTGGCGAAATCGCCATCACGTGCCGACGAGGTCCCATCTTCTAACGTGAGATTCGCCTCACGGCGAATTGCAAGGAAACTTTCCGATGAAAACTCGTTTTCAATCGCGAAATTTCGGGCCCGCGAAACGTGGGTAGGAAATCATCTTAACCGTTTGGATGAAAACTTAATAAAACGGTCGTACTTTATGTTTAAATATTACGGTGATTACGGTCCCATCTTCTAACGGTTAGGAAATC
>JAGQMY010000084.1 GCA_020428465.1 Candidatus Saccharimonadota bacterium | reverse complement strand
TGTTGTTTGTTTCAGCTAAAGTTTCTCAGTTAGCTTTATTGCCACAAGGCAAAGTAGAAAGCAAACAACGCGTGCTAAACATGGTAGCGCAAATGGATAAAGAAGGTTTTGGAAACTGCACCAATACAGGAGCTTGTGAAGCCGAGTGTCCTAAAGGCATTTCTTTAGAAAACATTGCCCGTATGAACCGCTTATATATGGGAAGTACGCTTACTACGGCTCACGAGGAGTAGGTTTAATGTTTTTTGTTTTGAGTTTATTGTTTTGTGTTTCTTGTTGTCCGTCCCTGAAATAGGTTGACTGTTTCAAAAACGGAAAACAGATGAAAGCAAATTTAAAAAAGATAAGGAAACAGCGTAAATTTAGTGAAGACTTTAAGCGGGATATAGTAAAAAGTTTTGAAACGGGCGAACATAGCGTATCAGAACTTGGGAGTTTGTACGGAATAGCAAACATGGTAATATACCGTTGGATATACAAATATTCGGGATACAATAAAAAAGGATATAGAATGGTAGAACACACAGAAAGCAGCAGCCAAAAAGTGAAAGAACTTGAAGAAAAAATCAAGACATTAGAAGCTATAGTAGGACAAAAGCAAATAAAGATTGATTTTTTGGAGAAGATGATAGATATAGCAAAAGAAGACTTATATATAGATATCAAAAAAAACTACTCCACCCCACCATCCAATACTTCAAACAAAACAGGGAAAGCATGAGTTATTCCTTAAACCAATTATATAAAGAAGTGGGTGTCAGCAAACAAGCAGTGCAACAATATGCAAGTAGGCAAGCTGAGTTTAATGAACGAACGATGCAGTTGTTAGAAGAAGCGGAAGAACTACGCTCAGAGCATCCGGGTTGTGGGGTAGAGAAGATGTATTACACCTTAAAGCCAAATTTTATAGGTAGAGATAAGTTTATAGAACTGTTTATGGACTTAGGTTTTAGGCTAAAACGGAAGAAAAATTACCATAGAACCACCATAGGTGCAAAAGTATATTATCCTAACATAATAAAAGGCATGTTGCTCCATAGCCCAAGCCAAGTATGGCAAAGCGATATTACCTATATAAAAGTAAATGAAAAGTTTTATTATGCTGTATTTATTATAGATGTTTACACCAAAAAGATAGTAGGATACCACGTGTCTAATAGTTTGCGAGCAGAAGCCAATGTGTCTGCCTTAAAAATGGCATTAAAACAGCATCCTGCTCCACAAATACATCATTCAGACAAAGGAGGTCAATACATTTACAAACCATATGTAGCTTTATTAAAAGCAAAACAAACACAAATAAGTATGGGCGAAACAGCCTTAGACAACGCTTATGCAGAACGAATAAACCTAACTATTAAAAGTGAATATTTGGATTTTTGGCAGCCAAACAACTTCAATCAGTTAAAACGAATGGTGGCAAAAGCGGTTAAACATTACAACCATAATCGCATACACAATGCCATAGGAAGAAAAACGCCTGCTCAGTTTGAAAAAGAAATAGTAAATTTACCCGTACAGAGCAGACCAAAGGCGATTATTTATACCGATGGTTCTAATAACAATATAATGGAGGTGGCATCGAGCCACCCTCCATTATATACAGAGCAGAACCTGCAGGCTCATAATTGCCCGATTATTATTAAAAAAACTAAAAACAATTTATTAACCAAAACGGTCAACTCTATTTAGGGATGGACATGTTCGGCCTCTCCCCCCTGCCCCTCTCCGCGGAGAGGGGTGTTAGATTGTGCATTTATTGGGTGGTTTTTCTATGGGTCGAGGTTCGACTAGTCGATGGGGCGATTATATGAGGTTTGCTCGTACGGGTGATGAGGCGTGAAGTTTGTGTTGCTTGTTCGGCCCCACCCCTAGCCCCTGCTAGTGCGAGCTTGTAGCTCCCTGCTAGTGCGAGCTTGTAGCTCGTACTAACTCCAATATTTTCACTCCAAAACACCCCATTTCCCCCTTCAACAGAATTTTTTAATCTAATTATCGTTTTATCTTTATAATGTTTTGTATTTTCGTAAACTATTCATGAAGAAGTATATACAATTATTACTAATCGTATTGTTGCTAGGGAGTTCTAATGCCTTTGCCACGCACAATAGAGCAGGGGAGTTGCTCTACGAATATATTTCGCCATTAAGCTATAAAGTTACGGTTATTACCTATTCAAAAATAAGTGATATTAGTCAGAATGCGGATAGAGATTCCTTAGATTTAGATTGGGGCGATGGCACTGTAGAAACGGTAGTTAGAACGAATGGGCCTATAGTAGGAGGGGTGCCAAATGGCGAATTGATAGGAAATGATATTAAGAAAAATATATACATAAGTGGCGTTCATTCCTACAGTGGTGCACTGCCTTTTTACATTATTTCGGTTACCGATCAAAATAGAATTGCCGATATTGTAAATATTGCTCTTGGTTC
>JAGQMY010000009.1 GCA_020428465.1 Candidatus Saccharimonadota bacterium | reverse complement strand
AGATCGCCGGTTCAAATCCGGTCGGGCCCGCCATAAAAAATACCTCTGGTCTAAACCAGGGGTGTTTTTTTATTGGTAGGCTACCCGGATTTGAACGACAGTGCCAGTGGCACTGGCCGCCCCGTAGCCCCAGAACGAGCGAGAGTAAGTTGGGGTGGAATAGGTCAGCGCATTTTGCGCTCGACCCCAGGCAAATCCGGTCGGGCCCGCCAAGTGGACAAAAGCTAGCAATTATGCTATTATATAGCCATGTCCGATTTCCCTAAGTTTCGTTTTGACGTAAGCAAGCTCGGTGAGATAGAGCCATTCTCAGGTAGTAAAAGCCGCTCTTATCAACATTTAGGCGAAAGCTCTCTGTCAGGTCACGATATTCGTATGCCATTACCTCCCATGCAACCTGGGCGAGTGAACTTCGAAGCCCTTTACGAGATGGGCGGCATAGTTATTGAGGCGGTCCCCGAGGAAGAAAGGGCAAGATACAAGTACTGGAGAGGGGCTGATTTAGGAAAAATTGCTATGAACTTTGCTAGGGGCATTAAAACGCTTAATGCAGGTCAAGACCCTGTACTCCACTTCGCTGATGCATATTACTATGCCGCTAATGTAGCAAAGGATACAAAGCGCGTGACACAATTCAGCAATGAAGATAGAGCAGAGTTAGCTGCCTTGACCGGTGAAGACCCAACGCGAGCACTACCTAAAATTGTTTTTGCACTTGATGAGAAATACAACGGTATTTACATGCCCCCATCAATTCATGGAATGTGCGACGGAGTAGTGCTTGAGGGGTACCTAACTACTCCAATGATTGATGAGTATTCACGCGCCGTAATTGAGGGTATAGAGCTGAAATAGTTCCATACCTCCAAAGTTATGGACCGCCAATAAGCAAATAAAAACCACCTGAATGGGTGGTACTTATTTGCTTAGACGACAGAGTCGGCTGGAATTGAACCTAGCAATGTACAACTAGATTATCTTACCCACGAGAATATTAGAACAAGTACTGCTGCGCTCATGGCAAAGAAAGCGACACTGATGAAAATGTTGGACACTATACTATTTTTGTATTCACCCATAATGTTTTTGTTATTACCAATCTTATAGATCATCAAGAGTAGCGGAATTGCTGCTATCCCATTAAATACTGCGGTGAATACAAGTGCTTTAATCGGATCGATACCAAGAAAATTAATACCAAGCCCAACCAGGGTTGCTAAAATTATTACGGTGTAAAAACCGGTTGCTTTCTTTACTTTTCGGTATAAACCCTCTTTCCAGCCTATCGCCTCACTTATGGCGTACGATGACGAACCTGCTAAAACAGGAACGGCTAATAAGCCTAAACCTATTATGCCCACCGAAAATATCAATTTAGCAAGAAGTCCAGCGTTTGGAAATCCCTGTACGAGAGGCTCAAGCGCGTGCGCTGCATCAGCGGCGGTGTTTATCTCTGTAATTCCGTTTTTGAATAATGTTGATGCACAGGTGATGACTATGAACCAAGCTGTGACGTTTGCTAGCGTCATGCCAACGAAATTATCGACATGGAGATTATGCAAAAATCTTCGTGTAGTTTTAGGCACCTCGCCTATTTTGGAAATATTTCGTTTGGAAATTTCTTCCTCAACAACCTCTGAAGTATCCCAAAAAAACAGATATGGCGAAATGGTAGTTCCAAGAATCCCAACTAATATGTACATAGTTTCAAAATCAATCTTTGGTCGTACGGTAAAAGTGTTTTGAAATATTTCAGACCAGTTTTGACCTACCAGAAATACCGTAACAGGGTATGCTAACAAGGATATGGCTAGCCATTTCAAAATCTTTGCGTATGTTTTGTATCGTACGAAAATAACCAACAATACTACTATTGATGCATAAAAAAACGCCAGAAATGCATAAGGTAAGTTAACAAATAGCTGGGTTGTAGCTGCCATAGCACCTAAATCCGCACCAATGTTAACAGTATTCGCGACAACTACTAGTAAAACTGACATATATAGAAGACGGCGGTTGTAATTATCTTTTATGACAGCTGCTAATCCTTTACCGGTAATAGCTCCAATTCGTGCACAACTTTCTTGTACGGCAAGTAGCAGAGGGTACATTAGAGGGAAGGCCCACAATAACCCATAACCATGTGTCGCTCCAGCCTGTGAATATGTGGCAATACCTGATGGATCATCGTCCGCGGCACCCGTAACGAGACCCGGACCAAGCAATCTAACAAACCTATTAAATCTTTTGCGGCTAAGGACGCCTTTAGTTACATTGTAGGCTTGTCGCTCAGTTCGGTTAATTTGTCTGAGAAGCTTTTTTTGAGATTTAGTAATTGTGTTATTAGAGAGATTCATCAGATTTTATAGTGCTTTCGCTTACTAGTAGTATACGGTTAAATCTGATTAAATTCCACAAACCTATTATTAGGTTCGAATGTACAAAATTTGTATTTTGCGTTCGGACATTATGAATTGGAGTTTAACCTTACTGTGTTATTAATATGCTCAGACAAAGTCAGCCCAAAACAGCATAAAACTATTTGTACAATTATCGATATCTGCAATGACTAGAATTACAATAGGTAATAAACAGGATTTGATGTATTACGACGCAGATGAGCCCGCGCCACCACCGCCACCCGATGAAGGATCTTGATCAGGAACCAGTGCTCTGACTAGAAAATCGCCATCAAGAAGACAGGGCGCATCAGGATTAGTGAATGTTGCTTGTATGGAATTGATCTCTATTCCAAGTAGGCCAATCCTTTTCTTATCTACGTCACCGTATGCAGAGTCATAGTGGCCATCAAAAGAAACAACGTAGCTAATTCCTTCTGGGTCGAAGAAAACACTGGCAGAATTTGCAGCTCCATAACCACTGGTGCTGGCGTGAACGGCAATTCTCCCATCATCAAGTCTTTCAATATCGCAACTACTATGATCGCCTGTCTGATAGGAGTGTAGCTCAGAGTTCGTAGGTATGCCATTTTCTTTGGCTTTCTCCAGATATACGCCCAATGCCGTATAGAACGCTTGAACTTTGTCGCCAAAAGGAACCTCATCGTCATATAGTATGTCCAATACCCCGGCTTCCTTAAGACTTAGGGCGTCCAGCTCTCGAGCTTCTTGCTCCTTTGCCGCTTTTTCCTCTGGAGATAGGGTTACTGCTGTTCCTGGATTGTAATCATAGTCACAGGCACTCAATGCTAGCGTAGATAAGGCCGCTGCTGCAAACAAGGCAGTTAACCCGCGCTTGTGATTATGATTACTAGGTGTTTCTTTGCTTGACATAACTAATATATATTAACATAAGAATGATAAAAAAGCAATAGCATAATGTTTGCGTGTGTAATGTTAATTGGAGTTCGGAAAGATGATTGAACAATGTGGATGAGGATGGTTTATTATCAAAAAACTAATGCTTGCATGTATTGGTACGTAGTTATACTATTTTCACATTAAAAGGAGAGTATATGGCTAGGGGAAGAGGCGACCGTCAAATAGTACCAAAGACTGCAGGGGCAGAATTGTATCTGGATAGTAAAGGTAGACTAAGGCCTGTGGATAGTGCCGTTGATACTGGATCTAGCGCAACTGTTAGGGAAACAGGGCTCGAAATTGCCCTAAGAGTATCAGGGGCCGGTTTTGAAGAGTATAGGAGAGCCATAGTTGATGTATCTAATCGACTAGGATTCAGAGCATTACTACCTGTCGCGGGAATCGTGATTGTGAATGCAGACAGAACAAGCCCTGTTCTCCAAAGAATAGCAACATACTTAAGGGAAGATGACCGTTATAGTAATCCTTCGGGTGGTGAACCGGCGCGAGTAAAATCTAATCAGACTTATCGCTATATGGCAGAGGCAGAAGTTAAAAGGGGCGTAGAAACTGCGTGGAATCGTATTTCGTATTTTCCAACTGGTCGTCGTAGCAATCCTACGCCAAGCGTAGAACTTCCGGTAGTGGGTGAACCGGGTCTTCGAACCGCACCAATGGATAGAAGCGGAGCCAAAGGTACCGAGATACGAGTAAATGTTGACTTCGGACCAATAGAACGACGGCTACTCAATGTGGGTCAATATTTGTTCGGAGCTGCTGCATATGCAGAAAAAATTCCTGAGACTGGAGAATTGACGCTAGCTACGATTGGGCTAAAATATGCGGATGCCAGGGATATGCTAAAAGAAGAAGGTTTTACTGTACCAGATAAAGTATTCGTTGGACCGACTGATTTTACAACTAAAGATATACAACAATAGCTAGTACATCCAAAACTACAATTTTCGGACACGCAGGGGGTTGAATTGGATTATAAACTTTCATACCCCTTGTGCTTGCAATAGTATTGTGTAGGAGTAGAATTGTTGACAATGACAATAACGAGGAGATATTATGGCTAATCCAAGAAGTGTTGAGATAGGTAATCAAACAGTAAAGTTTGGAAATATGGGTTGGGATGTTAGCAGGGTTGCCCTGTATGACTTGTTAGGAGAAAATCCAGATAGAGCCGGTGAGTTAGCTGAGGCAAGAGTCGCCTATCAGACCGACGCAGGTGAGAGGTTTATAACAAGCGTAAATGGCTGGAGAGCAGATTTCGCAGCCGGACACACTGCTAATGAACGAATAGGGAAAAAGGGTGAACAAGACCCTAGGATAGCGCAACTTGGGCTAGCAGGTATTCTTCATGAATTTGACACTTCAGAAATGATGTCTAAAGCACCTTGGCTTCAGCAAGCAATAGACCTAGAAAGAGTAACCGGTAGTACAGAGCAGGACTTTGTATTTGCCACTGGAATAAATACACTTCAACGTGGTGGTACAGAAGGAGAAATGCAAATAGTTGCTGCTGTAACTGATATCCTTTGTTCTAATCCGCAAGATGAATACGGTGGATGCTATAGACTAACAAGAGATATAAAAGGAATAGGACTATTAGCGTCAATGTTCGAGTTTCCTATTAGTAATTGGGGACCAAATATCAGAATGGACACAGACTTCGGCTTGTCGTACAAAGGACTGGACGATGATTGGGTAGTTTGGTCAACGAGTGAAAGTAGCGGCCCTAATAGTAGACTCTATCCTGTTAGCACCATAACTGCAATCGTAGAAGTTGCTCTTGCAGGCGAAAGACCTGAAACTATACCTACTTATGCGTTAAAACAGATGGAACTTACAAGGTAATAAAGCCATAATTACAGCTTTATAAGATAATGCGGTTGCAAGGACAATCCTTGCAATAGGGAAGCATGAGTTGCTTATTGCAAAAAATTCGCAATAAGCGTTCTTCGTAAAGTATTCTTCATTTAATTGGATAGGGGATAGGATAGGGTAAGTGTAGGTAAATTAATCAATAAACTTTCATCCCCCTTGTGCTTGCGGATACTTGGTATACTATTTCCAGTGAAACAGGGAAAAATAACTACGAATGGTGTTGTATTGCACACTCATGAAAATGCAACAGTGGTATTTCTGACTCAGCTGGGTTACGATGTAGAATTACTAGTTCCAGTTCAGCGTAAAAATGCACGAACACCTGACATCTCAATAAATGGACTCTATTGGGAAATAAAATGTCCTGTCGGTAAGAGCACAAACACTATAAAGCGAGCTTTCAAAACAGCGCTTAGGCAGTCAAAATATATAATATTTGATTTACGGAACTCTAAGATGCCAGACAAAGTAAATGTCCCAAAGTTAGAAAAAGAGTTCTCCGAAATCAGGAGTGCAAAGCAGCTAATCATTATCACTAAAAAGGGTAAGCTGATTGATTATTCTAAATAATTGTGATATTATGAAAGCATAGAAATGTCGCCACTGTGGTTCTGCAGAGGCGACATTTCTCTTTTATATTCAAAAACCCCGAAACCCCTCATGCTTGCTTTTGTGAGTTAACGGGGATAACCTCATTAATATGAGTAATGCAAGCGAGAGATTAAAATGGACAACCGGTGTACCCAAAGGCGGAGATATTGAATTTTACACTGCAACTTCAAGACAAGAGATTGATAGGGTCTCAGAGTATAGTGCATTACTAAGAATATTAGACTGGGCTTTTTATTCCACACCGGAATTATTAATATTTGATCTCGCAAGATTTAAGGCCGAGATTATAGCAAGAAAATATCGTGACAGAGATGCTAATCCCTCATTAATACATGATAATGCAGTGGCCGAACTCGTGCAGGCTTACTACAAATGGGGTATGAAGAATCATAGTCGATGGAGTGTAGAAGACCCGACCAATGTATCAGGAAACGTTAGAACTATGCTTTTTCCCTCAAGCCACGTCGAGATACTGGCTGCAGTAGGAGAACGGGTTGAACAACCTCCATTTCAAGTAGCTAGACATCTAGGAAATGCGATGCTATCAGACTTAGGAGTGCCAGACTATTCTCGGTACAATACCTGGAATAACAGTAGGGGGGCAGCGAATTTAGCGTTAGTAGAGCTAGCGGGCAGCGCAGTTTATGAAGTCCTGGAAGGTACAAATGTTGATCCTGTATTACCAGTTTATAAACACTGGGATGGAAGCGGTGGCATAAGTGCCTTTCCGACTTACGGAATGGATCCTATAACCACGATGATGTATCAAGGAATGGCGATTGAAACGTGGCGGGAAGCAGGGCTTGCAGTTGATGACCCTATGCCTATCTTCCTACATACAGAATCATGACTGGTAAATGTTGCTTATGAAAATATAAACTTGCAAGGGGAAGAGTAAAAAGTTTATTGCAAAAAATTCGCAATAAGAGTTCTACAAAAAAACCTCTTTATCTAAGCGAATAGGGGATGAGTTAAGGTAAGTAGAGGTAAGTAGAGATGGAAATGCCAAAAAACTTTCATCCCCCTCATGCTTGCATGTATTGGTACATAGTAATACCATTTTGTTATAAATTTTTGAAATGAAAAATATTGTATATGAGTAATTCAGAGTTTTATCTAAGAAATTATGTCGGTCCGTTAATAAGCGGATCTTGTGAGGGTTGTGAGTTTTTCAGGAAACCTGTAGAAGACGGAAGGGACTGTGCGCGATCGTGTGAAGTAGTTATAGAAGCGATACCAAAAAATCGGCGTAAAGGTATTAGCGAAGGTGTTATGGACGAAGCAATAGCCTACTACAGAGAAATAGCAGAAGACTGTGTACGATTATTGATCCATTCTTATGGTAGTCAAGAAAGCTTTACTCCAGGTCAAACTTTCACCAACGAAGATGTTCGACAGCGATTACGGCCATTGGATTCTTAAAATTAAAGATCTATCAATCAGTGGAGTGTTGGGTATAGTTGTCCAAAAGGGCAATTGTCACACTTTAAATTTTTGCTACAATACCCCCATGAACTGCCCCCCTGCAATCAACCAATGAAAAAGACCTCTGAAGACGTGACCAGCAACCAAAAAGAGGGAAGTGAATACATAGAATACTAACTCTACTTGCGCAAAATCCTTAATCTCCCAGACTTGTCAGAAGCGCGCAGAAATTCCGTTTCTTCGCTCGCTGAATCTACGGATTCACTTCGCTCAGACAACAAAGTTTCTGCAACACTTCTGGTTAACCCTGAGGAACCCGAGGTTTCACGCAAGCTGAGTACGACTATTTACTACTGCGAATCGTGCGACACCTGGGTCAACACTGAAATCCCGAAAGAGTGAACCACTACTTTAGTTCCAGAAACTATCTTGCGGTCGACGATCTTCGCCCATAAACGGTATGAATCGGAAGCCGGAAGTTATTCGACTGCGAAGACTAGCACTAATATCTGCTCTTTCTGATGCTTCAGTACATTTGATTTTTTCTGCTGTTTCAGGATCTATGCGTTCTAGGATAGCCTGAGTAGCGATATCAGCTCTAGTCAGAGTGCCATCGGAAACCTCAAGAATACCAAACGGATCAGGATTGTTACTAGTTACAATAATGAGTCCGCCATATTGTGCAGCTGCTTCAGTAGCTGCAAGAAGATACTTTGCTTTTTCTGGTTTGTGGTCGTCAATGATACAAACGGACCTAGGGTTTCGTACTATACCGTTATCAAAGGCTGATGGGAATACATTATTATTGAGTATATTCTTTGAACCTCGTGGCATAGTCCAGCCTGAAACATCTTGTAGTCCATCAGCAGAAAGGTTTGGTGAGAAATTATAGTGAAGTTCAGCACCTTGTTCAGCAAGTAATCGACCTAAGCCAATCGCAGCATGAGTTTTACCCGTTCCAGGAGTGCCGTAAAGATATAATCCCGTAAATTGATTACCCCTCCATCTTTCCGATAAAGACTGTGCTGATTCAAAGAATAGCTCCAGGTCGGGATTACCTAAAGGATCACGATCTAGACCGTCAAGTGTGGAAAATTCATGATGACCAGGGAATCCACCATGCCAACTAGGTATATTACCTAGACTCAACCATATTCATAAATATATTATAGCACAAAAATATACATAATGTCAATATTTTACCAATACTTACGGCATCAAGACAGTTGAGCCAAAGAATGTGCGATAATTATTGGTATGGATTATTCAAACTTAGTAAAAAATATCGTATTACCAAAAGGGGAGCCGGCTCCTACAAAGCTAACTTCTGCAGATTTCTACGCGAAACCACTGACACGAGCGGACCTTGAAGCAGATTTAGAAGGTGTTAATTCTAGCATTGAGACAATTCAAAATACCCGCGGGGGATCATGGCCGACAGAAATGCTTGAAAGGGATTTTGATTTGCTTGATTTGGCGTGGCACGAACGCGAATTTCGAGACGGTAATTCGTTTGCGTATGTTATATACAGCAATGATGAAAAGTATTTAGGATGTTTCTACCTATACGGAATTGGTTACAGAACACCATTGAACGAAGAAACAATAGATTATGAAGTTGATGCAAGCTGGTGGGTTACGACCGATGCATGCAAGAGTGGTTACTATGAAAAGGTGTATGAAGCATTACAGAATTGGTTGACAAACGACTTCTGCTTTTCAAAAATTGTTTACTCTAACAAAGTCATCCCTTCTGAGCCACAGCTGCCTCGGCCTAAATGAATAACAAACCCGGTAGTAGAGCAAAACTCATTATGAGGTGTAACCTATGAATTTAATTATTACTTTCCTTTCAGCATAAGTAACTATAGTTAATAATCGAAAGTATAATGTTGAAAGTAACAAAATCCTATTATTTTCACCCTCTGAAAAACTGATTTAAGCCAATCAGCCATTTCTGAATAAAGCGGCGAGCCAACCCTGAGGTCTTCCTATCTTAAGTTACTGATGGGTGCTTGCATCCTCGCCGCGCAGAAGTGGGTGGTTTTTGGCTTATGTAATGTTTTTCAGCCGGCTGTCGTTTTTTGCCTCTCGTACTACACCCCAAGAAACAGGTTTCTTGGGGACCCCGTTTTGGCGACCCAAAAATGAGAGTCGTGGTGTGGCATGAAAAGCCACAAAAAAATTATCTTTTACTTCAAATAATATCTTCTATTTTTGCCCCATCCCTCAGCCCTAACTTTACTTTTGGTTATCAACTGACGAAGATATTTCGAGGTAGTGCCTGGAGTGACATTTACATGTCTAGCGATGCGGGGTAGGGGTGAACCGTTGTTATGAGATAAAAAGTCAATAATTTCTCGCAAATTTAACTGCATTATTTCTTGGCGTTTGGCGACACCGAGTGAGGATAGATGCTTAGAGTTCTTCTTAGTCCATAATGCAGCTGCTGCTTTAAGTTGTTCATCGGTGAGCAAGCTTATGTCAAATGTTGAAAATGCAAAGTCTAAGCCAGGAGCTGTTGGGTCAGGAGTATTTATTGGCTGGAGCTCCGGTGATGGAACAGGTGCCTTAGGTGGTGTTGGTGATGGCTTGGGCAGTTGAACTTTCTCATCGGACGCGACATCTATAGGGGGTTGTGTAGTCTCTACTGGTTTTTGGGAAGGTTCTGGTAACGGTTGCGGGTCAGGCGAGGGTTCTGGCAAGGTGTCAGGTTTGGTTGCTGGCTCTAGTACGGCAGTTTCTAGCAAAGGCTCAAGCTCTGATATAGGATTCGTAACGGTGGTGGGCTCAACCGGAACCGGGTCAACCGGATTATCAACCAATACGGACTGTTCAGAATCGGCTTTCTTGTCTTCGTCGGGCATATACTAACAGTATAAAACGACAAGTAACTTTTATAAAAGCAGACGAGATTCTGCTATACTAACCCCTGAAATACGCCGATGTAGCTTCCTTCTCCTCCACCAGTTGGCGGATTCGAAGGACAGGCAGTTGGCAAGCGCGCCGCTTTAGCTCAGTTGGCTAGAGCACCACTTTCGTAAAGTGGGGGTCCGGGGTTCGAATCCCCGAAGCGGCTCCATCGTCGTCGATGTGTGATGATTTTGTTGGCTACAAGTAAATGCTTATTAAGTAAATTTATGCTATTTTATAACTTATTAAGGAGATTAAGTAGTGATGAAAATTATCATTGATGGGAATCCATATCTTGATCATGCAAATATATTTAAGGATGAGAAAGACGGTGAGTATTATGCTGGCCTTCCTCATGGAGATAGATTCGCTCTGACTCCAGATCAAGTTAACGAATTTATAGCCGGCACAACACCGAGCTACAGGGAACAAGTTGCTGAACTTGCTACACGGACAGCTTTAGGTCATCCTGCACAAACAGAATAATTTCGAGCGGGTATCGTATAACGGCTATTATGTATCCTTCCCAAGGATAAGACGCGGGTTCGACTCCCGCTACCCGCACCAATAAAAGCTAGCATTAAATTCAAAGCACAGATTACCGTCCGCAATACGCTAAAATCTAGCTACTAGATACTAACTACTATTTTCGATATACTTATCACTAATAATATGCGAGTTCCAAAAAATTATTATCATGACAAATCTATCCTTGTTTTGACTTCAGTTAACCTAGCGTTCTTTCTACTAACAGCTATTAGCGTGATTCTGGGTGTCGATGCTGAAAAAAATCCAACTAGTATCGTCGCCTATCGTGATACAACTAAAATCGGGCAAATAACTGGTTCAACAAGTGATTTATACCAGTTCGGAATCTATGCATTAATCGTAACCTTGTCATCAATTTTGATAAGTATGAAACTCTTCGCACATAGACGACATTTATCAGTTGCTATTTTGGCATTAAATACTTTGCTACTAGTGTTAACAGTAATTATATTTAATGCCCTAACTAGGACTCTGTAGGATTAAGCTCAAGTGTCAAAATTTAAATTCGAAATACCTTTCAACAGTGAAAAAACATTTAAATATAGACTTTTTGAGATATTGCCGGGCTTCTTATCATGGACAGTATTGTTGCTCCCGTTTCTGGCTACCTACGTGTCTGTTGGCTTAACAAGTGCTTTGATGATTGCGTATTTGATATTGTGGTTTGTTAAATCAATAGCATTAAATACAAGAGCAATTCAAGGATGGCGAACTTACCAAAATCATATAAAAATTGACTGGGAAGAGTTATTAAACGATGTCAGGAGCCACGATAATAATAAGAACTGGCCCAAATGGCATAGTGACAATATCGATCGTATAACAAGAGATCCTAACGGAATAAATCCGAATAAAATAATTCATGCCGTTATTGTTGCTACTTGGAACGAGGCAGAAGAGATTTTAGTTCCAACTCTCGATAATATCGTTAAAAGCACTGCTAAACCTAAGGATATGATAGTTTTGTTGGCATATGAACAGCGAGGTGGAGAGGCAGTTGAAAAGCAGGCGATTAAACTAATGAAAAAATACGAGAAATATTTTTTGGTTTCTAAGGCTGTAAAACACGTCGATGCCCCTGGAGAAATTATTGGTAAAGGACCTAATATTACTAACGCCGGTTTAGAATTGGCAAAAATCGTTAGAGAAAAGGGTATTGATCCCAAACAGGTCCTTGTAACAACTCTAGATGCTGATAACCGACCGCACGAAAAGTATTTTTCGTGCCTGAGCTATATTTACTCGGTATGTCATGATCCTAAATTCATGTCATTTCAGCCTATCCCTATGTTCACAAATAATATTTGGGATGTGCCAGCACCAATGCGAGTTATAGCGACAGGTAATAGTTATTGGATGCTAATCCAGGGCTTGCGACAGCATATGTTGAGGAACTTCTCGGCACATGCACAGCCACTTTCTGCATTATTAGAAACAGATTTCTGGAGTAAGCGGACTATTGTCGAGGATGGACATCAGTTTTGGAGGAGTTATTTTGCTTTCGAGGGTAAACATGAAGTTATTCCTATATTCTTACCAATATACCAAGATGCTGTGTTGGCAAAGGGGTACAGACGAACTCTAAAAGCGCAGTTTATTCAGATTCGACGATGGGCTTGGGGCGCTTCAGATGTTGCATATGTTGCTAAATACGGGTTCAGCAAGAAAACAAAAGTTCCTAGAGGTGATATGTTCTTTAAATTCATGAGACTTCTAGAAGGTCATTTTAGCTGGGCAACAGCGCCCCTTATATTAGCATTCGGTGCCATAATACCTTGGGTTTTCAATCGCACCAGTTTTGTTGCAAACGAGTTACCTCAAGTAGCAAGTAAAATTCAGACTATAGCTATGCTTGGCATTCTCGTTACCCTATACCTTAGTTTTAAGATTCTTCCACCGAAGCCTGCTCGCTATAAGCGACGTAGGACAGTACTAATGGTGTTGCAGTGGGGACTTTTGCCTTTAACAACAATAATATACAGTTCATTTGCAGCACTATATTCGCAGACGAGACTAATGTTAGGAATTTATATCGGTAAATTTGACATAACTGAGAAGGCAGTGAAGACGGATAGTGGCATCGTGACGTCGCATTAATATTACGCTTAAATATTACTCTTCGTTTTCTCCATGTATAGCTATATAAACAGCAGCGGCTGTTTTATCAAAACGCATCAATACATCATATGTCTGCGCGCAGATTAGCGTAAATGATATTTGAGCTGTTTTTTGGGTTAATATACGGCTTAAAACCGTGTCTGTAAGTGCACTAGCTTCAGTTAGAGAGTTTTTTCGGTGTGATAATGAATCTTTTATGCTTAGTAATAATTTATCTCGCTGGAAGGCTTCTATTTTAGAATCTCGGTTAATTACTCGGTGAGTGGTGGACAAATCTAAGTATTCTCGAGTAGTCCAAATATTATTACAAGTTTTACATTGTCTACGACGCCAGACTTCAGGGAACTTATGACTTGGTCGGCTATTTGTAACTTTTGTATCAGACGCACAATATGGGCAAATCATAGTTAAAGCATAAGAAATATCGCAAACCATGTCAATATATTGACATTAAGCAGTACAAATATTCAGTGGAAAACTTTTTAAATATTGTGGGAAAATGCAAACCCCGTGCTTTTTGATTACTCAATTTTGCACAGGGCCGGTTATTCCACTCCTAGGGGCTATATACCCCAAACCGTTAAGAACGCTTGGTACGATTTGCTCTTGGCCGTCTGATTCTTGCCTTTGGGGGCAGGATAGACGCAAGATCTTCGTAGAAAATCTTAAAATCGTTAAGCGCATTGTTTGATGTACTCAAACTCTACCTCTTCTTAACATGCTTATGGTAACATAATAAGGTCAACATGTCAATAGACTTTGTGGACTACCTCTGTTAGAATGTATGAAATTAGAATGAAATACTTTGTTGAAGATAAGAAAATAGGCAAATACGCTAGAATTGGCGTACTGCACACTAGAGCCGGAAAGGTGTTGACACCCACATTTATGCCTGACGGTACTAGGGGTGCGGTTAAGGGACTAACACCTCAGCAAGTGTCCGATACCGGTGTACAGATAGTGCTAGCTAATACATATCATCTACATCTTCAGCCGGGCGAAAAATCTATAAAAAACTTGGGTGGTCTACATAATTTCGTTAACAGGCAAGGTCCTATGCTGACTGATTCGGGTGGATTTCAGGTATTTTCACTCGGTGAACATGTAAAAGTTACCGAAGATGGCGTTCATTTTAAGGATCCAAAAACAGGCGATAAACGATTTATATCGCCGGAAATATCTATGCAAATACAGCTTGATCTGGGTGCGGATATGATTGTGGCCTTTGATCATCTGGTCGGGCTTGACGAAAACGTAACTAATAAACAAATAGAAGAAGCATTTGAACGAACCCATCGCTGGCTAGAACGTTGTATTGTGGAGTTTAAAAAACTAACCAAAGATTTGAAAGATTCAGAGAGACCACTATTATTCGGGGTTGTTCAAGGTGGCCTAAACCTGGAACTGAGGAAAAGGAGTTTGGAAATTGTCCAGGATAGTGATGTTGACGGTATCGCCATCGGTGGGTTATCTGTCGGCGAAACTAGGGAAGAGATGAAAAAAGTACTGGAAACACTAGCTCCTCTTTATAGGGATGATAAGCCTCGTTTCCTTCTGGGTGTTGGAACTCCCGAAGATTTAGCGATCGCCGTAGATAACGGAATAGACATGCTCGACTGTGTGTTGCCGACACGCAATGCACGCCATGGTTCGGTGTGGGGTATAAATAGCGAAAAGATACATTTAACAAATGAGAAATTTACGCTTGATTCAGCAGTAATTGATGAAACGTGTGATTGCTATACCTGTAAAAATGGGTTCTCAAGAGCTTTCTTACGTCAAATGTTCAAAGCAGGTGATCCGTTAGGAGGAACACTTGCCAGTATTCACAATCTTCGCCATATGACCCGCCTGTGTGAAAATTACAAAAAATAAACTGAAAGATACATTTACCAATATTAATAAATGCTGAACTTTGTTCAAAGATTTTCAAAATGGTGGCGATAAAGGATTCGACTACGTATGCTCACTCGACAACATGGCTTCGCCACGCTCGTTCGGCCAAGCAAGGATTCCTCAATATGCCACTGGCATATTTCGCCTATCGGTTCGAATCTAACCCCTAAAATATAAAGAATGCTGAATAGGAACTCAACATCCTTTATATGGTGGGCGATAAAGGATTCGAACCTTTCACCTCAGCAACGTCAATGCCGCGCTCTAGCTTTACCTGCGCAATCTGGTGGATCCGAGAGGATTTGAACCTCTTACCTTCTGAACGTCAATCAGACGCTCTAGCCAAGTGAGCTACGGATCCAGCAGATTAGGCAGGCAAGCTGAGCTAATCGCCCCTAAATTACAGATGTAATTATATCCGAAAACTATTATTTATTCAAAAATATATCGTAGATAGCATAGGTATTATAAGGTTATTACCATGTGTGATATATTTTTATTCAATCCACAGATTGTGGAAAAGGCAGGTAAAAAACTACTAGCATTATATTGCTAATTGGTCTATCATTAATTTGTTGGTAGAGTTTTGGGAGCGGTTTTAACCCGTTCCAAAAGAGGTTTTGTGCTTAGTTGCGAGAGAGCACAAGACAAAAAGATAACCGGTAAGTGAAAGTTAGTAGCTTGCCGGACTTTTTATTTAATAAATGTAGATGTCGCACATTTTTTGGTACAATAATAGTAGTTTAGATGTAGATGTGAACTCACCAATCACGGAGTCTAGATACCAAGCATGCAGGGTATTAAAAGCATGAAGAGTTAAAGTCTTTGGTGGAACCGTCTCCTAACAGGGGACCCTTAGACGCACGAGGATAGGTTAATAGCTACAAGTTGAAGGTCGAAAGACAACTGAGACTTATAGAACAAAATACCTAAGAATCGATGCGTTATTTTAATTTATAAGGGGAAAATATCATGAAAGAAACCGAAAATTTACATGCAATGCGTCATAGCCTGGCCCACATAATGGCATCGGCGGTTATGAAACTTTGGCCGAAGGCAAAACTCGGTGTTGGTCCGGTTGTAGAAAATGGATATTATTACGACATTGATATACCAGGTGTGACAATTTCTGAAGTTGATTTCAAGAAAATTGAAAAGGAAATGCAGAGCATAATTAAAGCTAAGCAGCCTTTTGTGCAGACGAAAAAGCCTATTGATGAAGCGATTTCATGGGCCAGGAGCGCAGGTCAGCCTTACAAGGAAGAACTATTAAACGATTTGAAACGTGCTGGTACGACTGTAGCTAAAGATTTGAGTGCTGAAGAAATGGGGACTTTAGCAAGTGGCGATAGCAAAGTTTCTGAGGTAGGTTTCTATACTAATGGCGATTTTACAGATCTATGTCGCGGCCCGCACGTTGGCAATACAGGAGAAGTTGGCGCTTTTAAACTAATGAGAGTAGCCGGGGCTTATTGGCGTGGCAAAGAAACCAATCCACAGATGCAAAGGTTATATGGAGTGGCATTCGCGAGCAAGGAAGATCTTAAAACGTACCTAGACATGCTAGAAGAAGCTAAAAAACGTGATCATCGCAGATTAGGTCAAGAACTAGATTTATTTGTGTTTTCTGATCTGGTCGGCTCTGGACTGCCAATGTTTACACCTAGAGGGACGGTAATCCGTGAGGAAATTGGGTCATTTTCTCAGGAGTTGCAGAAAAATGCAGGCTATCAGCGGGTAGCTATACCGCATATTGCAAAGACAGATTTATACAAAACATCAGGACATTACGACAAATATCCGGAACGATTCTCGGTAACAAGCTATGAGAGTGATACGGAATTTATGATGAAACCAATGAATTGCCCGCATCATACGCAGATTTTTGCGAGTCGGCCACGGAGTTACAGAGAACTGCCAATACGCTACATGGAAAATACCACTGTTTACCGAGATGAAAAAGCTGGTGAGCTTCATGGATTGTCTCGTGTTCGCGGTGCAACGCAAGATGATGCGCATGTTTTCTGCCGTATTGATCAAGTTGAGGAAGAGTTTAGTGCTATTATGAATATGATCAAAGAAATGTATGCGGTGTTTGATTTGAAGTGGAAGGCACGCTTAAGTTTTCGGGATAATACTGACAAGTATCTAGGCGATAAAAAATTGTGGGAAAGAGCACAAAAACAGATTGAAGACGTGACAAAGAATCTCAGTATAGATTATTTTATTGCTGAGGGAGATGCGGCATTTTACGGTCCTAAAATCGACATTATGGCTACTGATGCATTGGGTCGAGAGTGGCAACTAGCGACTGAACAGCTAGATTTTGTACAGCCTGAGCGATTCAGCCTAGAGTATATAGATGAAGAAGGTAATAGGAAGCGACCAGTGATGATCCATAAGGCACTTCTCGGATCTTTTGAGCGGTTTATGGCGGTATATATTGAGCATACGGCGGGGCGTTTCCCAGTGTGGGTTGCTCCTGAACAAATACGCATAGCCAGTGTAAATCAAGAAGATTCGACACTTGAGTTTGTAGAAAAATTAAGAGAGTCTGCAGTAAATCTTGGTTTGAGAATTACAGTCGATAATGACAACGAAAGTGTTGGTAAAAAAATAAGAAACGCTGAAAAAGACAAGGTGCCCTATATGCTTGTAGTAGGACAGAAAGAAGTCGAATCCGGTGAAGTCACGCCAAGAATCAGGGCTGACCTGCAGGTAGAAGAACCGCAATCTAGACCTTATGAGAATTTCTTTAAGTCTGTTGCTAATGAAGCGAAAAGTCGGGTAAGTAAAAGTAGTTTATGAGAAAAGTCCTTGCCGTTGATATAGATGATGTATTGGCTGGAAGTACAGATGCTATAAGAAAAATTGCTAATAATAAGACGGGACATAACCTAACATTGGAACACTACAAAGTAAGTGGTCCATATTGGGGTTATTATGAACACGTAATGATTAGTAATGGCATTAAGAGTAAGGCAACACACCAAGAAGTGATAGATGAGTGGACTCAAACACACCATATATCGGAGCCTATAACAGGAGCTATTGATGCACTGAAAGTCTTATCGGATAGGTATAAAATTATACTAATCACAGCCAGAGATCCAAAAATTAGAGAAGATACCGAAGAATGGCTACAAAAGCACTTTAGCGGTATGTATGACGATCTACATGTTATTGGAAATTTTAAAGTTGTAGATAAACCGAAAACCAAAGGTGAAATTTGCAAACAAATAGGTGCAAGCTGGTTAATTGACGACAATCCAGAACATTGCATGACGGCTATGGCGCATGGGATAGATACAATATTATTTGGTGAATATGGTTGGCATTTTGATGCCCCAGAACACTTAGAACGATGTCGAAATTGGCAAGAGGTATTAGAATACTTCGATGGTAGATAATGAAGGAAAATTTGCTGAACTAGTTTGTGCACTTGTTGCGCAGATACCCGCTGGAAGGGTCATGACTTATGGGCAGATTGCCGGACTTTGCGGTAATGCGCGGGCTTCTAGAATCGTCGGCGGAATTGCTCATTATGGGCCAGTAGATTTGCCCTGGCATCGAGTCGTAAACAAAAGAGGCGGACTGGCTAGTGGATATCATGGAGGACGCCAAGCTCAAAAACTACATTTAGAGGCGGAAGGTGTTACCGTAATAGGTAATAATGATAATTTCTTTGTTAATATCGATGAATTAATCTGGGCTCCTAACAAATGACGATCGAAGGCATTAATACAATCTATATTGTTGGTCCAACAGCGAGCGGTAAAAGCGACCTTGGAATACAAATAGCTAAAGAACTCAACGGTGAGATTATCTGCGCCGACTCACGAACTATTTACAAAAACTTAGACATTGCTACCGCTAAACCATCACTTAATGAGCGAAAAGAAGTAAAGCACTGGTGCCTAGATGTTGTTGAGCCTAACGAACGGTATAGCGCCGCTCAATTCAAGCGTGATGCACAAATGGCAATCAAAGATATCTTAAGTCGTAGTAAATTGCCGATAATTGTAGGTGGTAGTGGTCTATACATAGACGGGCTTCTTTATGATTATGAGTTTGGACCTTTGGAAAATGAGCAATTAAGGTCTGAACTTGAGCTTATGACAATCGAACAGTTGCAAGAAATCATCACAGCTAGAAATATTGAAATGCCTGAAAATAATAAAAATAAACGTTACCTTATTAGGGCTATCGAACAAGGTGGCATTAATAAAAAACGGGGTAAATTAAAGAACAATATTCTGATAATTGGTATTAATCCAGGGCTAGAAATTTTAGAGGAAAGGATAACCAAAAGAGCAAAATCGATGATAAAAAACGGTGCAGTCGATGAAGCAAAGATGCTGTTTGAAAAGTACGGCGAAAATGTCCCAGCAACTCTGGCGCCATTTTATAAAGCAATTAAACCCCATTTTATTAATCTAGTGCCCATTGAAGAATGTGTAGCTCAGTATATTAAGAATGATCGTAATCTGGCAAAACGGCAAATCGCTTGGTTTAAAAGGAACAAAGCTATCAAATGGTTTAAATCAAGCGAAGAAGCCTTAAATTTTGTTCATTCAAAGCTCAAGTAGCACATTATTGAACACATCTGTTACAATATTGTTATGGAGCAATTATTTGGTTCTAAAACTCGTGTAAAACTGTTAAAACTTTTTATGAGTAATCCGAACAGGTCTTTTTATGTACGTGAAATAACCAGAAAAATAGATGAACAAATTAATTCTGTACGTCGGGAGCTAGCTAACTTACTGTCAATTGGGTTAATAAGTTCTGACAGCACAAATAACAAGCTTTACTATGAAGTTAACCAAAAGTATGAACACTACAACGCACTCAGAGAGTTATTCACCGGTAAGCGTTCTTCCAAAGTACTCAAGCAAAAGTCAGATGCTAGTGAAGATGAACCAAAGACAGAATCGTTAACCGCGCCAGTAGCACCTATAGTCGATGCTAATATTTGGGACAAGACTGGAAATATTTTCGGCTTACTTTATTCTGGTGTATTTACTAGGGATGACAGCTCGCCGATAGATATATTGATAGTTGGTGATGTGCCAGATTCAAGAGCAGAGTCGGCTGTTTCAGAACTCGAAAAACAAGAGGGAAAAGAGCTAAGATACGCCGTGATGGACCTAGATGAATGGAATTATCGACGGCAGGTCAATGATAAGTTCTGGTTGCAAGTCATTGGTGCTAAAAACGAAATAATCATTGATAAGTCAGATTTATTTACACAAAAATAAAAACACTTAGCTTAAGTGTTAGAATAGAATAAAACTAGGAGATAAATATGGAAATAGAATTCTATGGTGGCAATTGTTTTAAATTAAAGACAAAAGATACGACCATTGTTATAGACGACAATTTAAACAAAATAGGTAAAAAATCTATAACAACAGATAAGGTTGTAGCATTCTACACATCTAAGTCGCTCGAAGATGAACAAGCTGTTAAATCCGCTCGTCTAGTAATTGATGCGGCCGGAGAGTTTGAAGTTGGTGATCTGACTGTCAGGGGTATTCAGGTAAGGGCTCATATCGATACTGAAGACCAAAAAACAGCAACCGTATTTCAATTCATGTATAACAATCAAACGGCTACAATTATTGGTCATATACATCCAGACATCTCCGACGAGGCACTAGAAGTTATAAGTGGAACGGACGTATTAATTCTACCAATCGGTGGGAACGGCTTCACACTTGATATTACAGGTGCTGCTTCAATAATAAAAAAAGTCGAACCAGATATTGTTATCCCGTCTCAGTACGCCATCAAAGGCATAAATTATGAAGTACCGGCAATTGAGCTAGAAGAATTTGGCAAAGTTGCGCCACTAGCATCGGCCGAAAAAATGGATAGTTTTAAGTTATCTAAATCTATTGAAGATACTGGCTCTCAGACTAAAGTCGTTGTCCTCAATACAAAGTAAATCTCTAAAATCTAAACTTAATATAAAGATATTTAAAAAATCGGACATATAAAAAACACCCAGCCATATTACTAGCTGGGTGTTTTATCAAGCAGATTTATTTAGCTACAACGCCTTTGCGTTTAAGAGTTCTCAGTGCACTAGTGCTAATCTTTACTCTAATCTTTTTACCGTCGACAATCAGAGTCTTTTTCTGAAGGTTGGGCTCCCAAGTTCTTCGGGTGTGGCGCTGAGAAAAGCTGACATTATTGCCAAATTGCTTACCTTTACCTGTGATTTCACATTTCTTCATAGTTATCCTATTACAGTTATTTAGTTATTAATTTTACTATTTTAACTCCGTTTGGTCAACTCCTATATATCCGAAGCAGGCTGTTATAATAACTACTATGCAAAATGCAGTTTCGTTATCAGGTTTAGCGGTATTTGCGCTTTTCCTATTTATTTCGATATCGCTGCACGAGACAATGCACGCTTATATTGCTTACAAGCTGGGTGACGACCTGGCTCACTCTAGAGGTAGGATTAGCCTTAATCCTTTAAGGCATATCGATCCAATGTTAACCATCGCTCTACCTGTTTTTATGATATTAATGGGGTTGCCACCGATTTTGGCAGCAAAACCCGTCCCAATCAACGTAAATAGGGTTAGCGGAGACGAAATGGGCTTAGCAGCGATCGGAATAGCTGGGCCTTTAACAAACTTACTACTGGCTACCATAGCTTCGATTGTTTTGAATGGTCTTTCGCTTAACCCAGGTAGTATAAGAGACTTATTTACTCTTTTCATTGAGCTTAATGTGCGCTTGTTTGTGTTTAACATGCTCCCCATACCTCCGCTAGACGGTTCACGACTTTTATATGCTTTAGCACCTAGAAGTTTGCAGGTTTTAATGGAAAAAATGGAGCAAATGGGAATATTTATATCGATAATGATTATATTTTTGTTACTCAGTGTACTGGGACCAATTCTAATCAATGCCGGTGATTTTATTTTAAACATTTTGATTAGATAAAGATGAAATACCTAAAATTTAACCATGACTACGCAGTTTCAATATTCGAAGGATTAAAAAATAAAACAATACGTATAGACGATAAGAATATTCGTGTGGGCGATGTTATTCAGCTCGTTGATAAAGTATCGTCAAACAAACCACAGCAATGGACAATAACTGGCGAAATTAACGTAAAGGGTATTCAGGTATTTAAACTAGACGATGTGCCACTTGAGCTTCTAGAAAGTTCGGAGTTGGTTAGTTTAGACAGGGACTCGCTTTATGATTTTTTACGGAGGTTTTACGGCGAAGAAATAGACGGAGAGTCAATCGTTAAAATTATCACATTTGAATTTAAACCTTATACATCCGCTTTACCTTATATGGCACAAGCAGACTCGGGCGCTACTAATATAAATGAGGCGATTATGTTTGCGGATGGTGGCTCAAGGGGTAATCCAGGCCCTTCAGCTGCGGGGTTCGTAGTTATGGATACTGCAAATAATCTACTCGAAACCTGGAATAAGTATCTCGGTATTACCACAAACAACCAAGCAGAATACCACGCATTAATAGCTGGCATGGAATGGTGTAGGCAAAAAAATGTCAAAGAGCTTCAGGTAAGAATGGATAGCATGCTAGTCGTAAATCAGCTAAAGGGGATATTTAAAGTAAAAAATAGAGATTTATGGTCTTTATACGAAACAGCGAAGAAGCTCCAGGCCTCTTTCAAGAATTTTTCGATTACACACGTGCCACGAGAAATGAACAAACTTGCTGATAGAGAAGTCAACAAAGCTCTTGATGCAATAAAAGACGAAGATGTAGTACAATAAATCTTGCCAAACATGCAGTGATAATCGCCCGCCAGCTGGCGGGAGGAAAGTCCGGGCAGCATTAAGGTTTGACAGTTGCTAACGGCAACCAAGAGTGATCTTAGGGAAAGTGCCACAGAAACAAGACTACCCCTCATCTTTACAGATGAGATATAGAAGTAATTAGCGTATCCATATCGTCTGTAGGGATGAGGGGAAAAGGTGAAAAGAACGAATATTAAAAAATCGTTGTTTAGCAGGGTGACTTGCTAAAATGGTAAACCCTGTCAGCTGCAAGGAGCGAAATTTTGCCGAATTCGGCCAGTTGCCTTACTGAATTTTGCGATAAAAACCGCTTGATCCGTTCTGAGCAATCAGCGGACTAGATAGATGATTATCACCCGCACCTTGATTAGCTATAACATCAGTTTAAACGTTTCAATTAAGGTGTGGGGACAGAACCCGGCTTACTCGTATGTTTGGTATTAAAAAACCCTCGATTTACGAGGGTTTTTTAGTTTTAATCTTGTTGCAAGAGTTCTATTTAACTGCTTCTTTAACAATAACTGAAAAAGCATCGCTGTCATTGACTGCAATTTCACTTAACATTTTTCGGTCGATATTAATATCCTTAGCCTTCATACCATGCATTAATTGACTGTATGTGGTACCGTTCTCTCTAGCAGCTGCATTGATTCTGGCGTTCCATAACTGTCTAAATGTACGCTTTTTCTCTCTTCGATCTCTGTGTGCATTTTCTAGTGCTTTAACAAGCGCCTGTTTACCACGTCTAACACTCGATCTGTTGGGTAGGGTCATACCCTTGGTTCCGCGTCGTATCTTATTGTGTCGAGCTCTAGCGGTTACGCCTCTTTTTACTCTCATAATTTATTGTCCTCTCCTTAGACTCCTAAATTCAACTTTATGTTCTTTGCTTGTTTACCGCTTACTTCTTTTACTCCGGCAAAAGTTCGCTTTCGGCTTTTGCTCTTTTTCTGTAGAAGGTGGTTTCCGGTTGCTTTTCGTCTTAAGACTTTACCGTTCTTATTAATTCTAACCCTGTCTTTGGTGCCACTATGGGTTTTTAGCTTTGGCATTCTGTGATCTCCTTATAACGAACGTTAACTGTTTACCCGCGAATATTGGCTGTTGGTCTACCAATACGGTTTCTCCGAACTTATCTATAATCTTTTGGGCAAGATTGAAGCCTACGTCTCGGTGGGCTAATTCTCTACCTTTGAACTTTAGTGTGTATTTAACTTTATGACCTTCTTCGAGGAATTCTCTTACTTTCTTCGCTTTTACCTCTAGGTCGTGGTCACTTATCTTCAAACCTACACGCATTTGCTTTACCTCAAGTGATTTAGCATTTCGCTTGTTTTTCTGCAATTGCTTAGTTCTCTGGTAATTAAACTTACCCCAATCAATGATTTTGGCAACCGGTGGATCTGCTTGCGGTGATATTTCTACTAGATCTAACTCGGCTTCTTCTGCTGCAGCTAAGGCTTCAGCTCGCGTCAATATTCCAAGTTGGTTTCCATCCTCGTCAATGACTCTAAGTTTGGGCGCCCGAATCTGATGATTCAAGCGGGTTACGTTGCTAATTGGCTCGCTCCTTGTTATTGCTTAATTTTGGATTAAATAATATCAAAATTTACTACTGTTTTCAAGAGAGACTTAAGGGTCTGTAGCGTAAAGCTTCAGTAATGTGCTTGGTTTGTATGTCTTCAGAGCCATCAAGATCTGCTATTGTGCGGGCTACTTTTACGGTTTTCATATAAACCCGTGCGGAGATATCGAGTTTTTCAGCGGCCTTGTCTAGTAGCTCTTTTGCTTCTGGCATTATCCTGCTACTTGCTTTCAGTGTTTTATTACTAATGTTACCGTTTCTAATAGTTTCACTTTTATATCTAGATCGTTGTTTTAGAATAGTATCGATAACTCGTTTTCTAATCTTAGAGCTATTTTCACCTGTAGGTATTCCTTCTCTGAGTAGTGCACTGTGATCAATTGAATCAACTGTAACGTGCAGGTCAATACGGTCAAGAAGAGGACCCGAAAGTTTTTTATTATATCGTTCTATTTCCAAAGGTGTACAAATACAAGGTTTACTACTTCCGTAATAACCACAAGGACAGGGGTTCTTTGTTGCAATAAGAATGAAATTAGCAGGGTAGGTTGCTCGATCTTGTGCGCGAGAAACTGTCACGAGCTTGTCTTCTAAAGGCTGTCTCAAGCTCTCAAGTGCTGAACGTTTAAATTCAGGTAGCTCGTCGAGAAAAAGAACGCCACAGTGGCTTAATGTTACTTCTCCTGGTTTAGGTTTTTGGCCTCCGCCAATTAAAGCTATATCACTTGTGCTATGGTGTGGTGAGCGCAGTGGTCTTTCAAGAATTAAAGCATCGTTACTAGCGCCTACTAAACTATGCAAATGAGTTATGTCGATAATCTCATCCCTAGACAGCGGAGGCATTATACTAATAAGAGCTTTAGCAAGCATGCTTTTTCCGACCCCAGGTGGTCCACTTAGCAGAACGTTGTGTTGGCCCGCGGCAGCTATCTCTAATGCTCTTTTTGCAGATTCTTGGCCGATAACGTCTGAGAAATCAACGGCTACCGAGTTTAATTCTTGATGTTTAACGATATCTATTTCTAACCCCGTGCCCGAGTCTGTAAATTCAACATTTTGTCGAGACAAATTTTCATATAGATCTGAGAGATCTTTAAATGAAGAAATCCATATTTTTGGTATAAGCAAGGCTTGCTTCATGTTCTTATCAGGAATAATGAACTTTTTAATACCTTGTTTTTTAGCAATTAGTATTTTGCCTATGATTCCGCGTACCGATTTAATTTGACCATCTAAGCCGAGTTCACCAATTACTGCAACATCTTCAAACTGATAATTTTTTAACTGACCGGATTCTAATAATATTGATAAGGCAATCGCAACATCAAACTGTGATCCAGACTTTGATAGGTCAGAAGGTGCTATGTTCACAGTTATTTTCTTACGTGGGATTTCTATTTTAGAGCTAGCAAAAGCGCTTTTAATTCTATCTTTTGATTCATCCAAGCTCTTACCAACAGAACCTATTATTTGTATGCCAGGCAATCCATTTGCGAGATGTGACTGTATATCAACAATAAGCCCATCACCGGACCCATCATATACAGATTTAACCGTATTCATAGCTATACTTTAGGCGAATTGTATTTAGAAATGCAAACTTAAATTATTAGGTACCAAATAAAGAACAACGACCTGCGAGGAGTCGTTGTTACAGAGGCGTTTTTGTTTTTGAGCACTTTTTTTATTCAAAGTGCTATTGATATCCTAACGTTACATAAAGCTAATGTCAATAATAAAATTATGTAATTTAATCCACAGGTTATAGATGGATTATATTTTACTGCCTAAATAGATAAATACTTTAAAAATAAAAAAGGGAAATCGTTAGAAATACATATTTTATTTCTTGATAAATTTAAACAAAATTCCGACAAACAAGTTAGTGATTGATCTACAGTATTTATAAAACCGCGGGTTGCTCTTAATCACAAAACAGACGATTACTCTAGACTTTATGGCTATAGATAAGTAATAACTACAAAATTTACTCACATAATTCTAGTATATAGGCAAAAAAATATGTTGTTAAAAATAATCAATATAAAATAAATACTGGTATTGTAAAAATAATTAATAAAGTGTAGATATAAAAATAACAACAGATAAATTACAAAAATATAGTTGACATATTATATTTACTGTGCTAGGATGATACAGTATTCATCAATAACAAAAATACAAAAACAAAAATATCGCTCGAAAAAGCCTAAAGCTTTTAAGAGCGGTCAGTCATAGCCGATGGACGACAAGCGCAATACAAGTAATAATTATTAGAGCGGATTTGTCGTCCCGGCACCTCTTATAGATATAAAAATCACGCTTGGAGAGGCGTGATTTTTAATTTCATCAAAGTTAATATGAGAGTATATTTATAATTATGAATTCTCGATTAAGATTATTTATTATCTGGTTACTAAGTACTATCATTTTATTCTTATTTTTGATTAACACTAATCCGGAAAGATTGAACTTTAGTTTAAGTACGGTTCCAATAGTTCTTATTTGGGTTAATGTATTTAGTTTTTTGAGGCTTATTTCTATAAACACAAAATTATATGAGAAATCTATTACAAAGATGCTTATTTTGGTAATACCAAGCTTTATTTGTTTATTGCTAATGTTGTCTGCATTTGGGGAGATTGCAAAATTCGAAGTGGTGCTAATAATTGGTCTAGCATTATTTGGCGTATTTTACTTCACGAGAACATGGTCAAAATAAATCAATACTGATACAATAAACACTAGTAATTATGGAAGATAAAGACGACTCACAACAAGATGAGGCTATACTGCCAGCCGTACAATCTGATAATGGACAGGCTCAGATAACATCAAGCAGTAGTCAGCTTTTGCCAACACCTGCACGGCAAGTGCAGAGTATAAGCAACGATAATACAACATCTACGATGCCTGTATTACCAACACAAAACGGCTTAAACGCTGAAGATGTTGAACTGATTGAAAGAGCGTGGGTTGAGAAGGCCAAAGCAATAGTAAACAGTACGCACGGTGATCCTTATAATCAGAACAAGGAACTAAGTAAAATTAAGGCTGATTACATAAAAAAACGCTTCGATAAAGACATTAAGGTTAGTGAGTAAATAAAATGCCAATTATTTTCATAATAATGATTATCTCGATGGTGACGATATTAGGTGTTGCTGGTTTTGGCTTTTTGCATGTGCGAAAACTTTGGAGAGAACAAAAGAATTTCGAACGTGGATTGAAAATGGTACCGCTTCTTATACATCTACCGCCTAGTAGTAGCGATATAGATGTCGGTTCAAGGGATATAAGAGATGTAATGGATGAAACAATATCTAAGGCACAAACACTTTATGACATTATTTCAAGCACCATCAAGAAGGGTTTTAAGTCAAAATTTTATGGCCAAAGGCACGTTTCATTTGAGATTGTCGGGTCTAAGGGTGTTGTTAACTTTTATGCCGCAGTTCCGGTTGCGATGATTGAAATTGTTCAGCAGGCAATTGTGAGTGCATACCCCTCGGCAAGGCTGGAAGAGGTGCCTGAACACAATATTTTTAGTCCTGTCGGGAGAACTAGCGGGACCATGGGAGGTGAACTTGTATTAAAAGAGGAATATTCATATCCGATTGCTACTTTTCAAGAGCTCAAAAGAGACACAATGCAATCATTACTAAACTCGCTATCAACACTTGATAAGGAAGACGGAGCGGGTATTCAGATATTGATTCGACCAGCTCTAGGTGAATGGCGCAAGAAATCTATAGCTATTGCGCAAAAAAAGCGTAAGAATGAAAAGCACGACGGTAAGGGAAAAGCAGTTTTTAGCTTTATGGGGCAGGTCATATCGGCACCATTCAAACCACCTGAGGAACATAAAGATGAAAAAACTAAGGAAGACCCACTTTCAGGTGTTGACCAGGCGTTGATTGAGGCGATAGAGGAGAAGACTAAACACGTTGGATTCGAAGTTTGTATTAGAATAGTCTCGTCTTCTAATGTGGTACAAAGATCACAATCAATCCTAAATAGTTTAGTGGCTGCTTTTTCTTTGTTTGACTCTCAAGGCAAAAACGGTTTTAAATTTGTACCAGCAAAAGATATTGATAGTTTTATTACTTCGTATATTTTGAGGTTTTTCCCGCCTGAAAATGACAAAATGATACTCAACTCCATAGAGCTTGCAACTTTATTTCATTTCCCAGATCAAAACAGCATACCTACTACACAGCTACAAAGACAGGCGTCAAAACAAGCTGACGGACCTCGGAATGTGCCTGACGATGGACTACTACTAGGGTATAACGTCTTTAGGGGAGTGAAAAAGAAGATAAATCTATCTCTAGATGATAGGCGAAGGCATCTTTATCTTGTCGGTCAAACTGGAACTGGTAAATCTACATTTCTGGAGAATCTAGCGTTACAGGACATGTTAAACGGAGATGGATTCGCATTTATTGACCCTCATGGCGATGTTGCAGAAAAACTTTTATCAATGGTACCGAAGGAAAGAACTGAAGATGTGGTCTACTTCTGTCCGGCTGATATGGACTATCCGCTCGGATTAAATTTATTTGAATTTGACAATCCGGATCAACAGGATTTTCTAATTCAAGAAGCAATTAATATGCTTTATAAACTGTACGATCCACAACACCAAGGTATCATTGGTCCTAGATATGAACACTGGTTTAGAATGGCTGCCAGGACGATTATGTCTGACCCTGAAGGTGCAACTTTTATCGACATTCCGAAAGTATTTACTGATAACCAATATGCAAAAGAAAAATTGAAATTCGTAAAAGATAGAATAGTATTAGATTTCTGGAATAAAGAAATGGCTCAAACTAGCGATTATCACAAGAGTGAAGTTTTAGGTTGGTTTGTATCTAAATTCGGTGCTTTTATGGCAAACGAAATGATGCGCAATATTATCGGACAAACAAAAAGCTCCTTTGATCTAAGAGAGATTATGGACAATAAGAAAATATTGCTAGTTAATCTGAGCAAGGGAAGAACCGGAGAGCTTAACTCTAAGCTATTAGGTATGATTTTTGTGATGAAATTTCAAGCGGCAGCAATGAGCCGAGCAAATATTCCAGAAAGTGAAAGAAAGGACTTCTGCCTTTACGTAGATGAGTTTCAGAACTTTTCAACTGACTCTTTCGCCACAATATTATCAGAGGCCAGGAAGTATAGACTAAATCTGATAGTGGCAAACCAGTTTACGACCCAATTAACAGATGAAATTAGAGATGCTGTTTTCGGAAATATTGGTACTATTGTTTCTTTTCGTGTCGGTACTGCGGATGCTGAATTTCTCGCAAAACAATTTACGCCAATATTTGATATGGATGATTTACAGAGAGTACCTAACGGCAACATGATTGTTAGAATGCTTATTGGTGGTATTCCAACACAACCGTTTAGTATGGCAGGTTTACCTCCACTGGGTAACATAAACAAAGAGCTAGGAGATGCTCTGAAGCAACTTTCAGCCGCTAAACATGGCAGACCAAGAGCAGTTGTCGAAAAAGAAATAATGGATAGGCTTCAGACTGACACACTAGATCCAATTGAACAGGCAAAACCAGTTGCTGGAAGAATGAGGTCTAACCCCGGCCAAGCACAAGCTCCGAATGCCAATGCTTCATTTTTAGATGAATGGATGCGCAAAAAGGCCACTAACAGCTTTAGGGCCCCTACATCGCCATTTAAAAAGGAAAACGGACAATCACAGCAGGCAGTAGCACAAAACATTCCACAGACTTCTAATTTGCCCGTACAGTCTAATAATGTGACTGCTCCATTAGCGGTTCAACCACCAAGCATTACTGATACTTCAGCAACCACAAATAACCAAGACCAGGGAACGATTAATCTTAGATAGAAATAAAATCTTTATTTATTTCTACGAACAAGTCGCCACAAAGCCTCTACTGTTAGTCCGAAAACTAGCCCTAGTACGAACAGTAAAACAACGACTAGGTAGTTGTATGTATAACCAAAGTGTTTTGTAAGCCACAATAATATAGTTGAGCCAATAGCTGCTATAAATGCCCCTCCCAGAAGTCCCGAAGGTCTAGCGACGGTATTACCAATAATCTCACTAGGTTTATCTATTACATTACTGTGAATTGCCTTACTAAAGACACGTGAAGGCAAAGATAGGTGCTTTCTAATTCTTGTCATAGTACGCGAATAAGCCATATCTTTAAGCTGCTTATTTATCAATACTGGATGGTGACGTGTGTCAGCTTTCTCAGCTGGAGACATCTCTTTACCGCTTATAGCTAACTGTTCAACCTTTTGGCTTATTTGCTCGACATTATTGCCATTTTTAGAAGCTTCCGCTTTTGCTTCTAACTCTTTATCAAGTTCCTTTGCAAGTTGGTCTATCTCTTTGCTTGTAGGTCCCAGTAGGGTTTCTTTGTTGTATTTTGGTTCGTGTTCAACAGACATTATATTCCTCCCATTGCCGCATAATCATTGCGAACTAAATCAATTTCTTTGCTCATTAATCTACTTCTGAAGTAGAAATAGGCAACTATAAAAGTTATTCCAGACATCATGATAACACTTGATCCGGGTCCGGTGTTAGGAAGGCTCTCAATGCTTTTTACGATTGGGCAATTTACGTCAATTGTGATTTCATTTCCATAATCATTGCTTATCTTACAATCGAAAGTAGTACTAACATTTGACGGAGAATTTGTTGACGGAACTGGGCTTTTTATTGATACTCTAAATTTACTTAAAACAGCTCCATTCGCAGGAACATTTATGTTCCAAACCACCTTTTTAGTTGCTTCATCGTATGTACCATTTTGTTGTTTTAGGAAGTCTACGTCTAGTACAGCATAGTCTAAAATATCACCGATGTAGTCACTAACATCAACTGAATTTCTATTATAATTCTGAGCGTTTGTTGTCTTGAGCTCGTACTCAATAATATCGTTTGGCTGTACCTTTGAACTTACGGCTAATTGTCCTGTCTTGTCCTGAGTAATATTTTTAACAGTTTTTGATTGGCCTAAAGGTTTATCGTCAAATGAAACGGATGCTGAACAATCGATTTTCTGCTCACCGCTAACACCTTGGGCAGTGTAGGTTACTGAGACTTTTGTTGTGAATTCTCCTAAGCCAAAAACATGTGAAATCTCGTCAGTAAAGCCTTTCGCGGTTTGCGTTGCTATAGCAGAACCATCACCAAAATCATATGAATAAGATTTTATCTGAGTAGTTGAAGCGTTTGATGAAGTTACGGTTGTTTTGAAATCTACATTTCGGGTTGTCCTGTTTAGGGCGGCGTCTACTATGGAGCATACAAGTTTAGGCTCGATGCAGTTCGGATTATTTGCATCTCCTACATTGCCATCGAATGGACAGGGGTTTATTACACCTATACAAATTTGACCAGTTTCGGCAGCACTCGCATTATTAGCTGTTATTCTGCTTGCATTACAAACTTGAGATCCTGAGCTTATCTGATCTTTTAGTTTTACAGTGATGGTAATGTTTTTAAACTCGGTACTGAAAGGAAGAGATGGTATATCATACTGCAAAATCCCGTTTGTAACTTTTGCGTCAGATGGCTCGACCTTTGTAACATCAAATTTTGACACATCCAGTCGGTCGATTATTTGAACATTTTCGGCCGTAGTACCGTTAACGGTATTTCTATATTGAATCAAATAACTATAACTATCTCCTGGCTTAAGAGACGCAGGCTTGTCGATAATTGTTTTTGTAATCTTTAGATCTGGTTTAGGGTTCTCTGGTGTATATTTACCGATCTTTGTAAAGTTACCACAATCACCTAATATCCAGAAGGTTTCACCTGTGCTCTTGAGTGTGCCTTTAAATGATCCATAGTACCAATTACCACCAGGATTTTTTATGTCCCAAGCCCTCAATTGCCGCTCATATACGAATTTATCATCTGTTGTACTTGAAGTTGTTTGACCAGCATACTGAATAGTAATCTGAGAGTCCTTGTATTTTTGGGCAACACTAGAGTATGCGGTTAATGAAGTTCTTCCAATCGTCCAATAATCATTACCGTCGTTTGAGAACAGATTAGCAGGTTTTAAATTTACTATATCATCTCTAGTAACACCGAATACCCCGTATATAGCCGATACATCACTTGTTGGTGAGTCCCAGGCTCTCAATATGTCTTCTTTGCTTTTAATACCATCTAAAATATGATTCGGAGAAGAAGCTAGCGATTTTTCAGGAGGAGAGACTACTGCAAAAATTTGAACAACCATTGCAATAGCTATAAACAAAAAACTTAGTCTACGAACAGACCTCTCTTGATGCAGTCGTTTTGAATAGAAACTAACCTGGCTGATTAAGCTGGGATTAAATGGTAAATTTGCGACTAGTTTTTTGAACATAAAATTTTTCCTTTTTGCGATAATAACGCTAATGCTATTGAACCATATTTTTGAGTGTTCAATCAATAGTGAAATTTGTTATTTTTCATCTTTGTCATTTATAATACTCATTAAGGAAAATAAACTGATAAGAGGGTAATTAAGTTGAGTAAACAAAAAGCTTATGACTCTAGTTCTATTCAGGTGCTTGAAGGACTAGAACCGGTTAGGAAAAGACCGGGTATGTATATCGGTAGTACCGGTATCGATGGTTTGCACCATATGATTAAGGAAGTAGCTGATAATGGTATCGATGAAGCTATCGCAGGCTTTGCTACCGAGATTAAAGTGTATTTACTGGCTGATGGTGGTGTGAAGGTTGATGATAACGGAAGAGGTATTCCTGTTGAGAAACATGCTAAAACAGGTGTTAGCACTTTAGAAACAGTTTTGACGATTTTACATGCAGGTGGTAAGTTCGATGGCGGTGGCTATAAAGTATCAAGTGGTCTGCACGGGGTAGGTGTAAGTGTTGTTAACGCATTATCAGAAAAACTGATAGCAGAAGTTTTCAGAGATGGCGGTCATTATTTACAAGAATATGAACGTGGTGCACCTAAAGGCCCGATAAAACGTATCGGCGATTCTGATCGAAACGGCACAGTTATAACTTTTTGGCCCGACACCTCAATTATGGCAAGCGAACCTTTCCAATATGAATGGGTGCTTGACTACTTAAGACATCAAGCCTATTTAACAAAAGGTGTGAAAACATATGTATATGACGAAAGAATTAACAAAGAATTTTCGTTTTATTTTGAAGGTGGGATTCAATCATACGTCAAACATCTTAATCTAGGGAAAGATCCGATCGATGACGTTTTCTATGTCGATAAACAGATCGAAGATTGTCAGGTTGAAGTGGCGCTTCAATATTCGGACACCTATAACGAAACAGTAAAGGCGTTCGCTAATAATGTATTCAACCCTGACGGTGGTTCGCATTTAACGGGATTCAGAACGGCACTTACAAGGGTAATAAATGACTATGCCCGTAAGAACGGACTACTTAAAGAAAAAGAAGAGAACCTATCGGGTGAAGATACTCGCGAAGGATTAACGTCAATAATATTGGTTAAATTGCCTGATCCACAGTTCGAAGGACAAACAAAAAATAAATTGGGTAATCCCGAGATGCGAGGTTATGTTGAGAGCGTGTTTTCGGAGTGGTTTGGTTATTATCTCGAAGAACACCCTGCAACGGCTAAAAAAATTATCGGTAAAGCCTTATTGGCAGCGAGAGCGCGTAAAGCTGCCCGAGCCGCAAGAGAAAACATTATTCGAAAGGGTGTGCTCGAAGGCGCAAGCATGCCTGGTAAGCTTGCTGACTGTTCGAATAAAGACCCTAAACATTCAGAAATTTACCTAGTTGAGGGTGATTCAGCTGGAGGCTCGGCAAAGAGTGGCCGTGATAGTAGATCACAAGCAATTTTACCGTTAAGAGGTAAAGTGCTTAATGTCGAACGAGCAAGACTAGATAAGATGCTAGCTAACAATGAAATAGTAAGTTTGATTAAAGCCCTTGGTGTAGGGATCGAAGATTCTTTTGATATAGGCGGTCTAAGATACGACAGAATTATTATTATGACTGATGCCGACGTTGACGGAAGTCATATCAGTACGTTGTTGATGACGTTTTTCTTTAGGTTTATGCGCCCAATAATCGATGGGGGACACTTATATTTAGCTAAGCCACCTCTTTTTGAACTGGTAAAAACCGGTAAAAAGGAAAATGTATTTATTTACGACGAAGAAGAGCTAGACACTGTATTAAATGCAGAAATAGATAAGAGGAAAAAAGAAGGTGCAAACCCTGATCCTACCCTAGAAAAATTTAAGCAGGCTGGGTTTACGGAGCAAAAGCGGTATAAAGGTTTAGGTGAGATGGATGCTACGCAATTGTTTGAAACGACAATGAACCCAGAAAAGCGAGTTTTAGTACAGGTTAAAGTCGAAGACGCAGAGAAGGCCGACGGTATTTTCACTAAATTAATGGGTGCCGATGTAGAGCCAAGAAAAAATTTCATAACAACTCATGCGAAGTTCGTGAAAGATTTGGATATATAAAATGGAAGACGATACAACAATAGATTCACAAAAAACAGTAGAGGGCGAAATTATTAATACTGAAGACCTAACTCACTCTAGAGTAGTTGAGAAACGAACAGTTGAAAATGTAATGCAGGATAGCTATTTACGCTACTCAATGAGCGTTATTATTGATCGTGCTCTACCAGACGTTAGAGATGGGTTGAAACCTGTACATAGAAGAATTCTGCATAGTATGAACAAGAGTGGTCTGAGAAGTAATTCTCGACACAAGAAAAGCGCCAATGTCGTTGGTGAAGTAATGGGTAAGTATCACCCACACGGAGATAGTTCGATATATGACGCTATGGTACGTATGGCACAGCCATGGTCAATGCGCTATATGTTGGTGAACGGACAAGGAAATTTCGGTTCAATGGATGGTGATCCACCAGCGGCGATGCGATATACCGAGGCAAAAATGGCACAAATTGCCGATGAACTTTTAGCTGACATAGAAAAAGAAACAGTTGATTTTAGAGATACTTACGACGGTGAAAACAAGGAACCATCAGTATTACCAGCTAAATTACCTAATTTACTTCTGAACGGTCAATTAGGTATTGCTGTCGGTATGGCGACTAATATACCCCCTCATAACTTAGGCGAGCTATTAGACGCGACGATATATCAAATAGACAATCCCGAAGCTACTATTGATGAATTACTGCAATTTGTACAGGGACCTGATTTTCCAACAGGCGGTATAGTTTACGGTAAAGATAGCCTGAGGAATGCCTATGCAACAGGTCGCGGTGGAGTAATGGTCCGAGGTATTGCCGAAGTTGTCGAGAATTCTAAAGGCAAACAACAGATTGTTATCACGGAAATTCCTTATGGACTAAATAAAGCATCGCTTCTCGAAAAGATTGCCGAACTACACAAAGATAAAAAGATTCTTGGTATAGCTGACCTTCGTGATGAGAGTGCTCGAGGTGATGTAAAAATTGTTATTGATCTCAAGCGTGATGCTTTCCCTAAAAAATTATTGAATCAACTCTTTAAACTAACACCTCTACAAAGTTCATTTAACTATAATATGATGGCTTTGATTGACGGTATTCAGCCAAGAGTTTTAGGCTTGCAAGATATTATTCAAGAGCATATTAAGCACCGACAAGTTGTAGTCAGACGCAGAACAGAGTTTGAACTTAAGAAAGCTAAGGATAGGGCTCATGTACTCGAGGGCTTGAAAATAGCACTTGATCACATTGACGAAGTTATTAGTACCATTAGATCCAGTGAAACTACCGAAGAAGCACAAGAAAACTTAATCAAGAAATTTAAACTATCTGAAATCCAGGCGAAAGCAATACTTGCAATGCAACTCAGGACTCTTGCAGGTCTAGAGAGAAAGAAAATCGAAGACGAGCTTGCAGAATTAGTTAAATTGATAGCGGAACTTGAAGCGATATTGTCTGATGAAAAGCGAATATTGGCCATCATTAAAGACGAATTTAAAGACCTGAAAAACAAATATTCTGATGAACGTAGAACCAAAATCGTTCCACAAGAATTAGGTAAATTTAGTGATGAAGAGTTAATTCCGAACGAACAAGTCGTTGTAACTATGACATCAGCAAATTACATAAAGCGTAGCAATGCGCTGGAATATAGAAAGCAAAATCGGGGTGGTAAAGGCAAACGCGGAATGGCCACTCGTGAAGAAGATATTGTGAAGCACCTTGTGCTAGCAAATACACATGATTATCTGTTGTTCTTTACAGATAGAGGCCGTGTATTTAGATTAAAGACTTATGAAATTCCTGCATCTAGTTTAACCTCAAAGGGTGTTGCAGTTGTTAATTTACTGCAATTACAACCCGACGAAACGGTCACATCTATTGTCAGGACCGATAGTTCGCCAACTGAAAGCTATTTGTTTATGTGTACGGTGAATGGTGTAGTTAAAAAGACAGCATCTGAAGCATACAAAAACGTCCGAGCAAGCGGAATGATCGCAATTAACTTAGACGATGGTGATTATTTACGTTGGGTTAAACATACCAATGGTAATGACGAAGTAATCATTACTACTGAACAAGGCCAAGCAATCCGATTCAATGAACAAAATGTTAGGGCAATGGGTAGAGTTTCTCGTGGCGTGAGAGGTATTCGTCTGCGCAAAGATGACAGGGTCATTGGCATGGATATAGTTGATGAAGGTGCAAGCATCTTTGTATTAAGCCAGAATGGATACGGCAAGCGTACTAAAGTTTCTCAGTTTACTCCACACGCTCGTGGAGGAGTTGGAATTAGATCTGCTGTCGTGAACAATAAGACAGGTTCATTGGTTGGAGTTGCTAGCCTCAACAACGATGCATCGCAGGAAGTAATTATTATTTCTAAACAAGGTCAAACAATCAGACTCGGTCTGAATGATATACCGGAAATAAGCCGAGCTACGCAGGGCGTTCGAGTAATGCGACTCAACGATGACGACACTGTAGCATCAATCGGTCTTGTAGATGCTGAACAGCCTGAAAATGGTACTGATGAAAATACTACAACAGTAAATACTAAATAATAGGCTAAAAACTCTAATAATACTATTGACATAGGGTTCATGGCTAAGGTAGAATTACCTTTACGCATTTAGGGGTCTCTTCTTAAAAGTGAACGAGTATCTTTAATGTACATTAAAATTTGAATAGTGTAATTCAACGTCAATTTTTCTTTAACGAATCGTTAGAGTTTTTCTGAGATGTTTTTAAACAATCAATCTCAACAGCGCTTCTTAGGAAGCGTTTTTATGGAGAGTTTGATCCTGGCTCAGGATAAACGCTGGCGGCGTGCCTAAT
>JAGQMY010000083.1 GCA_020428465.1 Candidatus Saccharimonadota bacterium | reverse complement strand
AGTTCCGGGTAATCATCTCCTTCTTCTGGGAAGAATTTTGCATTTGTAGTAAAGATAATCCCACCAGCCTCGCGCTGGTTTAGCAATTCTTGTAGGTTATTGCGGCTATCAGCTTGCAGGGGTATTTGCCGCAATAGGTCATTGCAATTACCAAATGTACCAAAAAGCTGATCATCTAAGTCGTTCCGATCTGTAATAACAATTATTGTTGGGTTTTGCATTTGTTGGTCAATTACTAATTTACCGCTATAAAAAACCATGCTTAGGCTTTTGCCAGAGCCTTGTGTATGCCAAACAACCCCAATGCGATGGTCGCTTTCTGGCTGTATAGAATTTAAAGTAGAATCTAATGCTTTATTGACGGCCCAATATTGATGGTAGGCTGCTAGTTTTTTTATATAAGTGTGCTTTTCTTCGTCGCGCTCAAACACAATGTAGCTGCGTATAATATCTAAAAATCTATCTGGCTGGCACATACCTTTTAGTAATATTTCTAGCATCGGTTCGCCGGAATGTTCTTTTTCGCCATCTACAGTCTTCCAGGGCGTAAAGCGCTCAAAGTTAGAACTTATCGTGCCAACTTCGGCATCTAGGCCATCGCTGATTATTAATAGTTCGTTAAATCTAAATAAGTTTGGTACTTCTGCTTTGTATGTTTGCAGCTGATTAAAAGCAGATTTAATTGTAGCGTCTTCGTCTGTAGGGTCTTTAAGCTCAATAACTCCTAACGGCATACCGTTTACTAATAAAATAATATCTGGGCGGCGGTGATATTCGTCCTGCATAATTGTATATTGGTTTACAGCAACAAGTTCATTATTTACGGGATTATCAAAGTCAAAAAGCCTAGCTTTTTGAGTGCGGATTTCATCGCCCTGCCTGTTTTCAATATCTATACCATTTACTAACAAATTATGGAATTGGCGGTTATCGTGCAGTAAATCCGGCTCGTTGCTGCGCAGGACTTTTTTATAGGCTTCATCTAGTGCCGATTCGTTAAGGTCTAAGTTAATTCTTTTAAGTGCGTTTTTTAGCCTTTGATCTATTACAGCATCAACTGGCCGGCGTTCTCCTTGCTGGTCTGAAGTGGTTAGAATGTCTGAACCATGCAGAACCTGCCATCCAAGGCTTGCTAATAATTCTAGTGCATTTTGTTCAATTTGATCTTCTGTCATTCATTATCCTCACATTACTAATCCAATTAAAAAACTGAAGAGCGCTATGATGACTCCGACGATAATTTGATCTTTGTTTCGTTTTATAAACCCAGGCCTATCTTTTTTAGAAGTAAGAAATATTATTGAGTATCTATACATACTTAAGTAAAAACTTGCAACCCACCAAACAATAGAGAGCATCGCAATCATTAGAAGACCCCATTTAGATAGCTGAGTGACATTTTCTAGATTATACAATATAACTAACGGAATTACTGTAAGAGGTCCTGCGGTCCAAGTTGCCCAATTTTGAGATTTATACAATAACATTCTTTCTTTTGACTCGAGTATTTTGGTAATTTTTGTTATTGCCCCCAAGGTACTCAAACTATCTTCGCTAGCATAAATTCTGGAACTAAACCTATTCAAGTCAATGCTTATATACGGGTCGTAAGTCTTAATGTGTAAATTTGTTATCGGATCATTGCGTTCTTTGATTTCATTTAACTTATTGTACTCATAGTCGTCTGTCTCAATCCTATATTCTCTTGGTCTTAATTCCGTTATAATAATTGACTCTACTTCCTCCAAATCATCCATAAATAGCCGAGGCATCCTTAGCTCTCTAGAATAACTTTTAATCTTCTTTTTCATACTTTTATCCATCCGGAGATTAGGCGCGATAAAAGGCTGTCTCGAAGAGTGATTAGAGTTTGGACTTGCTCATAGTTGTAAGTAATCATTTTGAATAGTGGTTCGGAAACATCGTAGAAATCCTCAAGAATACTTACAGGTGGAATCTTAATCTTGATGTTTTTAGTCTCAACCGGACTCAAGTTGAGTTGTGCTGTGCCACGCGACATTGAGATAAGTTTGTCTTTGAACTCTTTTTGACGAAACAAGAAGTATGCATATGAGCGATGACCGCTATCTCCAGATAGCTTTGCCACCCGTTGGTTCAGTAGTAAATCGTTACCGTAAGCTATACACACCCGACCGACATTTCCAGTTAACGAAAGGAGTACATCGCCTGTTTTCAGGTGAATATAACCTGGAACATTCCTGGGTACTTCTGCAAGATGGTCTGAGCAATCCGCCAAGAACTTACCGTCTTGAACATTCTTGATAGTTACTAGTCCATATTTACCAGTGGAATCAAAATCAGCTCTCTTAAACGCAAAACCTGAATAGATAGACACCAGATCAGATAAAGTTCCGTCTTCCCACTTCTCGGCATCGGGGTTGGTGATGAAGTATTTTTTAAAGAGGGCTTGGCCCATTTTTTCTAAAGTTTCATTCATTCTCCGATTCAACTCAATCTTCTCATCAATCGTCCCCAAAATTTCCGCAATCTTCTTCTGCGTTTCTTGCTTTGGTATAACTATTTCTAATGCGGCTAGTTTATGACGAGATAATTCTGTCTGGCCTGTGCTGCCCTCTGCCAAAAGCTCGATTTCTTTTTCTTTAGACTTTAATACGTATCCTAAGCATTGAGCAGATACCTTACTAATATCCGGACGCACAATAGTCACATGACTGTCGGCAGTAGCTGCTATATACGGATTAGAAAATTGTCCAACTCTCCCAAGCGTGCCTACTCCTGTTGAGCAAACTAAAATATCTCCTACTTTAAGTGTTTTCTCGTCGCTTACTTTACGTAAACTTACGTCGTTCTTTCTGGCTTCTCTAAGTGAAACTTTCCAATTACGGATGCACTTTTGATTAATGACGTAAAAATCCCCATTTTCGGTGTATTTAGGAGTAATACCCCTAGAAATAAAGTCTACAACATCACCAAGCAAGACAGTACGCGTCATAGCTTGACCTCTGTTATTTTATGGTGTACGCTACATCGTAGCGTACACCAGTACAAGGTATGTGTCTTGGCTTGTATTGACATAAGCATTTTGCTTATGCTATAGTACTTGCGGACCGGGGTGTCCCCGATCGGCATAAGGCTTCCAAGCGGAAGCTTTTTGTTTATACTATGGAAATAATTTAATGCCATATCCCATGAATCCTTTTGGACCTTTACGAATTTTGCTTCTTATAACTTCAAAAGAAGGATTAGGCACATCGCTATTTAAAACATAGCGCGCTATAGGATAAGCGCAGAGGTCAGCTAACTGAAGCCCGTTGTCGTTATCGCTTTTCTTCTTTACGATTAATTCTTTACTGTACGCATTTAAGAGTCTATCAGGCATTATCATACCTGTACCACGGTATAGCAGTTCGTTATAGCGACTAGCTAGCTGTATATCCTCTTTAGAGCCTCTGCCTTCAATTATTACATCTATACTATTTGGATTTTTGCTGTCATCTGCTTCAAAAAGTGTGCGCTCAAGAACAAATGTTAAACTTATTTCATAAGGGTCATCAGCTAATTTACCATACTTGGCAATATGTTTATTCTTAATTATCGCCGAGCTTATTATTTTAAAATCCGCTGTTTTTAATATATCATCAAGATCTTTGTAAAACCGCATTTTTAAATCAAGATCAAACAATATCTTAAACGGTCCATCACATTTTCGAATATCTCTGCTATGCAATATTACACTTTTAGTATTAAAGTATTTTACCTTAAATGAATCTACTGCTTTGCTTATTTTAAGGTATGATGATTCTTCAAATAACAATCCGCTTAACACGAATATAGGGAAATCTTCATTTATTTTGCTTAAGCTATGGTCGCCGGATTCGTCCATAAATAAGAAGTATTTTTTCACAAGTTGTAGCCAATCTTTTTTAGGTTTTCTTTGATTTTGGCTTCTAGATCGTGGCTTTTAACAAACTGATCTGATAAATCTTTGGTAAGCTTGGCCATTTTGTCTTCAAATGCTTCGTCGTCTTCTTCTACTTCTTCACTGCCAACATAGCGGCCGGGCGTTAGCACATAATCGTGCTCTTTTACTTCTGCTAGATTAGCTGATTTACAAAAACCTGGCTCATCATGATAATTCTCATTTTGTTCGCGCCAATTTTGATATGTATCTGCAACTTTACTAATTTCTTCTTCTGCTAATTCGCGGTTACGGCGGTTAATCATTTTACCCAAATTACGGCCATCAATAAACAAAACTTTGTCTTTGCGGTTTGCACGATCGCGCGAAATAAACCATAAGCAAGCGGGTATACCAGTATTAAAGAATAACTGGCTTGGCAAAGTGACAATTGCATCCACAATGCCAGCTTCTACTAGTTTTTTGCGGATTTCACCTTCGCCTGAGCTTTGGCTGCTCATGCTACCATTGGCGAGAACAAAGCCTGCTGTGCCATTTGGTGCAAGATGATGCACAAAATGTTGTACCCATGCAAAGTTTGCGTTTCCTGTTGGTGGTACGCCATAAGCCCAGCGGGCATCATTACGTAAAGTTTCTCCACCCCAATCACTAACATTGAACGGTGGATTTGCAATTACTATATCCGCTTTAAGATCTGGCAGTTTATCGTTATGCAAAGTATCGCCATACTCAATCTGAGCATCTATGCCACGAATAGCCATGTTCATTTTTGCTAGCCGCCAAGTAGTTTGGTTGGATTCTTGGCCATAGACAGCAACGTTAGTACTATGAGCGTTATCTTCTATGAATTCCTCTGATTGTACAAACATACCGCCACTGCCACAGCACGGGTCATAGATACGCATACCGGGTTTTGGCTGTAGCATATTTACTAGTAATCTAACTATGCTACGCGGTGTATAGAATTGCCCGCCACGCTTGCCCTCGGCATCGGCGAACATACCCATGAAATATTCATAGATGCGACCTAACAAATCGCGGCTGCTATGGTCTTTATCGAATGTAATATTACTAAATAGATCAATTAACTCACCCAAACGGCGCTTATCTAGGCGTTCTTTTGCGTATTCTTTGGGCAATACGCCTTTTAGTGCTTTATTATCACGTTCAAGCGCATCCATAGCGTCATCAACCAACACGCCAATGTTTGGCTGCTTGGCATTAGCTTTTAGGTGTGACCAGCGAGCCTCTTTTGGTACCCAAAATATATTTTCACTTAGGTACTCATCGCGGTCCTCTGGATCAGCTAGTTTGTTTTCGCTAAGTTCTTTGTGCTTTGCCTCAAATGAGTCTGATATATACTTTAAGAATATTAAGCCAAGTACAATATGTTTGTATTCGGCAGCATCCATGTTGTTACGCATTTTGTCTGCTGCAGCCCAAAGTTTTTGCTCGTATTGTTGTATGTCCAAAATTAACTCCTTTTATCTATAGTTTACTCTGGTCTTAATCTACTGTCATCTGTGATTTGTAATTATAGTTATTGACATATGCATAATAACTTAATAATATATTTATAAGACCTTCGGCAGTAGTCTTAGAACTACACAGCGGAAGGCCTTTTTCATTTACGAGGAAAACAAGATATGAATTCTTTTCTGTTAGTTTTTTTGTTTTCTTTTATTTGAACGCTAAATTTATCTCCGCTCGAGGTGACTCCATCGAATCTATGAAGTGTCTCATCAATATTATTCGGATTTTGTAATGTTAAAGGCGTATATTTTGAGTTTCTGATAAGTTCAATAGCGCAAGAATATAGCCTTAGTCGCCTAACCCTGTCTTTTGCATTCTTTTGGCTTAGATGATCCCAAAAATTGTTTATAAAAATCTTATCTTTTGTAAAGTATGCGGATCTTACATAAGGGATTCTTCTTGGAGATCTACTCTGAATTGTATGATACTCACGCCTAGCAAGTTTGATAAGCTCTTTGTAAGACGATCCTGGCAATCTATCTTGTTTACATTTGTATACTTGGTTTTTCACTTAGAACTCTATTCGCTGAAGCTATAGTGCCCAGATTTAGTAAGTATAATGTGGTCTAATAAGTTGATGCCAAGCAGTTTGCCGGATTCTTTAAGCCGATTTGTTATTTGGGTGTCGGCATCGCTTGGTAGTAGTGTTCCACTAGGGTGGTTATGGATGACTATTATGCTGGCAGCTCGGTCGGTGATTGGGTCGGCAAAGACTTCGCGCGGGTGTACAAGACTAGCATTTAAGGTACCAATACTGATAAGCCGTTTTTGAATTAAGCGGTGTGCGCCGTCTAAGCTTAGTACAATTAAATGCTCTTGCTTAGCATCTTTTAGCTCTGGCACTAATGCGGCGGCCTTTTCTGCGCTGTCTATAACTGTAAAATCTTTAAATTCCCTTTCGGCTAGCTCAAAAAGAGCCACCAGTTTTGTGGCGGTGGCGGTGCTAACACCTTTTAAAGCAGTAAGTTGATCTATGGTTATTTTATAGCCTTTAGTGTCTATAAGTTTTTTGATGTTACGAGATATTTTAGTAACATCTGCATCTTTTATGCCGCTACCAATTATTATTTGTATTAGCTCTAGGTCGGTTAAGTTTTGCGCACCCTTATTTAATAATTTTTCGCGCGGCCTATCTTTTTTATCTAGTTTTTGTATTTTTACCATAAAAACTATTCTACCCCTGTTCCGCTATTTTTACTACAGGTGTTTAATAAGATTTAAGGCATTAATAACGCTATTATGCATATTTGATGACATAGGTATATCTGTTAAGTCTTGTGCTGTAACCCACTTATAATCATCATGTTCTAATGGGTTTAGGGTAATCGCACCATTTTGTACTGTAACTAAAAAGTTAATTTGACGCACGTGGGGCTTTTTATCTGTTGTGTAGTCAAAGCCTGTAAAGGTACCTATGACTTCTTTCGTAATTAAGCCGGTTTCTTCTTGCAGCTCGCGCAATGCAGATTGCACTAGCGATTCGCCCTTATCTACCCCACCACCAGGTAGCTCGTAATTACCGCCTAGGTAATCACCCTTTACCCTACGCAC
>JAGQMY010000082.1 GCA_020428465.1 Candidatus Saccharimonadota bacterium | reverse complement strand
ACTTAGCTTATCGGCTTTTTCGAGTCTAGTTTTCTTAACTAATTTGTAGAATTCTTCCATAATCTTACGCAGCAACTTCCGCTACAATCGGATCAATTTCGCATTCATTAACTTCACAGTATAAATCCTCAACATCCATGCCAATTCCAACAATTGACGAATAGAAAACATAATTTGCAGCCGATAACGCAACAAGCGTTGGTATTTGACCAGTTTCAACAGAAGCGTCTCTTTTGTATCTGGCGGTAATTCTGGCAACTTCACAGTCTGTTAAAGCATCTCCGCCAGTTGCGTTATTACAAATTTGGGACACAGTTTTATAGTATTTTGTGCCACCATTTATGCATGCTTCAAAGCCTACAGCTGACATGCGAATAATATAGTTAGCAAAGTTAGATATTGCACTATCCCTCCTTTGGTTAAACTCAGAATTGTCAATGCGACTTATCTCAGCACCGTCTAGCGTTTCCAATTGTCTAATAATTGATCGCAACTCAGGATCTACCTGATCTTTGAAATCTTGGCCGGCTATAATATTTCTCGCTCCTTTACCTGGATGCCTTTTATATCTCACGGGAAACTCCAATTGCTTCAATTTCAACTTTTAATCTATTGGTGCCTACTCTTGGCAATTCTTTTACTGCGACTGTGCTTCTTGCAGGTCTTTGTGCATCAAAAAATGTTTCATATACTTCATTCATTTCTACAAACTAGCCCATATCTGTTAAAAATACTGTTGTTTTTGCAATATTTGACATTGATAACCCTTCAGATTTGAGTAGCGATTTCATATTTTCGAGTGCTTGTTTAGTTTGTTCTTTTATACTTGGGGCTGAACGATCGTTTTCTGGATTAACGCCTACCTGACCTGAAACAAAGAACATTTTGCCGGTCTTATATATTGGTGAATATGGACCAAAACTACTCATGCTACCATTGCCTCATTTACGGCGAATGCTGCCACTGACTTTATTAGCTGTGGACTTCTTAGGTCGATTTCTGGTGGCTTATATGCTTCTGGTTTAGGGGCTCCAAAAAATTGCCCATCAAATGTCGTGTATCCATCAGTTGAGCGTAACATTGCATCTCTAACAGATTCAAAACATTCTGGATCTATATCTGTAGGTCCTTCAGTCCTATCGACGTAATTATCCATTTTCCAGAATCTTCCTCTGGTCATCATAAAACTCCTCTATTAAATAAAAAACTTCGATTTTTGGATCGAAGTGTCTTTCCTTGTGTGTGATTGGCTGGTTTGCTTAATTTTGTTTAATACTTCGATCCATGTGCAATCCAGCCTCCACAAGAATGAGGCTGAGAATAATTACGCTGGTCAAAGTGAACATAAATCTTAAAATACTCCTAAAACTTTCAGATGTCAAACATATTGACAATATAAGCATAACTGTGATATAATAAGCCTAGTGTACATAGACTTTGATAATTATAGAGATTTAGAAATTTCTACTGCTGGAACTAGAAGAAATTGTTTACAACAAATTGTCGGAATGATACCTTATCAGCCGGGTGCAGCATCTGAAATGTTTGGTAGAATTACTGATTTCGCTGGTGCTGATTTATTCAACCGTTTTGAGGATGGATCTAGAAAATTTTCTATTGACCTCGGACGTTATAGGCAAACCGGTCAAATGACTCCAGAGCAGACAACAGATTTGCTGATTTCTACGCCACTAAGATTAAAAAATTTTGCTAATGCTATTGTTACCGCCAAATTTCCTAGTGGTTCTCCGATAATTGACATAGGTACGGGTCCTGCTGCTATCTTAGCCTTAGTATCTGCAGTCGCTCATCCCGAATCTAA
>JAGQMY010000081.1 GCA_020428465.1 Candidatus Saccharimonadota bacterium | reverse complement strand
TTCACAAAACTTTCAAAATTTGATGCAACCCTCACCCCAACTTTATTAAGAATTTCCATCTTAGCTTCCACACCTTCATCTGGATTTTTTGCTAAGGCTTTTGCATGTCCAAATTGGATATTCTTGTCGCCAGAATTATAATGACCAGCGATATAGGCATACACTGGTTTGGTAATCTTCCCATTCTTTATTGCTAAAGCAATATCGTATTCATCATGACCACCAAGCTCACCGAAAAATAATATCTGTTCTGTATTACTATCATCCTCTGCTTCTAAAAACCACGAAACTGGTGAAGTAACTGGAAACCTTTCTCCTCCATATGAAACGGCAAAACTAGGAGTTCCGCCTGCCCTCACAACAGTATCAACAATCTCATTTACCATACCACCTGAACTACAAATGACTGCAGTGTTGCCCGTATGTCTAGCTAAATGACTTATATTTCCTCCAAGTATCCCCCCAATTGCACCTAATTTCATCACCCCGGGAAGAAGTAACCCGACACCCGAAGCGCCAGCGATAAGTTTTGTATCTCCATAGTCCCTTACCAAAGACAGGGCATCCTGTTCTGAAACGTTTTCTGCAAAAATATGTGCGCCCGTAGCATCTGGGTAATTACCAAAAAACAACTCAGTCATTTTTTTAGCACTATTTCCTGAAGCTATATTTAACAACCAGTCTGCTCTAACCCCAGCCTGCGAAGACAATTCAAAATTTTTATATACAGGCAGTAATATCTCTCTATCTCCAAACCAACATTTGTGAGATTTTTTGGTACCACCAACTATAGCAGTAATACTTGGGACATCGGCTCCGCGAATATAATCAAAATCTAAAATTGATTGAATTATTTGCGTATGTGCTCCAGCGACAATCATTTGCTGGTTATTTTTTCTAAGAGAATTTATCATTTTAATTTTCAATATATTTTTTAGCGTTTCTTGCTACTTCAGAAAAAGAAACTTCTGGACCAGAGACCTTCGCACTAATATTATGTGTTGTAAAAAAATCATTTAAAAGAGCAATCCCCTCAGCTTGTCGCGGTCCACCACGACGCACCAAGACTAACACTTTGTGCTTCTTGAATTCTTCTAAGTGCTCTATGCAACTATCTACAATACCCTGAAACGTTGTGGTCACATCTGTAAAATTCGCCACCCCACCTGCAATAACCAACACCTTTTTTTCAGCTTCTGAAGCAAAGAGAAGCGATAATAAGATGCTTGTATAAATTCGAGTCTCCTCTCTAGTTGGAGCTCCACTATACTCACCATAATTACCCACGGTATCTTGGAGACCATTATCCACCAGTGCATCAAGCATAACTAGACTTGCCCCACCCCCAGAAAGTAGCGTAAAAACTGAAGCGTTCCTGTTTAATACAGTAAGTGAAAAAGAAGATGTTGACTGCTCATCTAGTAATGAAACTTTTGCTTCTATTTCCGTCTTACCGATTTTCTCCTGAACTTGTTCTATCACCCATTCAGGGAGAGCGTGTAATTTACTAGAGTCTAATTCAACCGCAGCATCCAAAAATGCGACTTCTTCCGTGTTCGTCAAAACAAATGGGTTTATTTCAATAAACGAGAAATGATACTGCTTCATCGCTGACAAAAGCAACTCTAGGACATTATTAGGAACACCTTCCAGTTTAGGAGTAATTCCGTCAAGAAAATTGTGCAACGGAATGATATAGGATTCTATCTCAGAATTTTTTTCCTCTACATTGTTGCCGCCCTTACTTGAATACAAAACTGAAACACCCTCTCTCACTAACGTACAGCTTAAATATCGTTCATCTTTTTCATCGTGATTCATTTGGGGTTCAATTAGCACTCTTTCATACCCTGCATCGATATGTGTCTGTACTTGTTTCTCTACCTCTTTTTCACTTAACCCCAATTCAACAAGGCCTTTCTTATTACGTTTTTTTGTTCCATCATCTACCTTTACAGCGTACTTTCCCTTATTTATTGATAACAAAGAAATATCTGAATCTGCACTCACAGAAATACCCTTATATTTATCATCATATAATAGCCGTTTTGCGGCATACTCTGATATCACTATTCTTGCCATATTTGCTCATTAAACCACTTATTGAAATACGAAGCTAGCCTTTGCACCTCTAGAAAAGTATTAGTTATGACTCTACTTTACTTAAATTTAATAAACACCTTTATATAAAAAACCGCCACCTAGGGTGACGGTTTGGTAACCATTCTGCTATCAACTATGCTTCACAACTAACTCCTTGATAGCGAACACAGCATTATTAGTAACAAAGGATCGATTCGGCTGATGCTTAATAAAGCTCCCGTCAAATACACGTCCGAACCCAGTGGTTATGATTGGAGATTTTTCTACCCATTCCATTACTTCAGTCATTGGGGGCAGGACTTGAATATTA
>JAGQMY010000080.1 GCA_020428465.1 Candidatus Saccharimonadota bacterium | reverse complement strand
ACTGGAAAACTATACTTACTAGAAAATGACCTGTGTACAAAAATAGTTTTGTCCACAAACAAACACACCAAACCCAACAAAACCCCACACCCAATCCACACACCAAACACAGCATTAGTTACTAAAATCGACGCACTAAACATACATTCTTCCCTTAAGTTCAACGACCTGCTGACGCAACTGAGGGTTAACCGCCAACTCTTTGGTTATCTTATCAACAGCGTGGATTGCTGTTGTATGATCTTTTCTGCCACACTCCCTCGCAATTTTAGGAAAACTGAGCTTTAGCTCGGTTCTTAATAAGTGCATAGCAACCTGTCTTGGTACGACGATTTCTTTGTCTCGCTTAGGACTCATCAGATCTTCGAGATCAACAGAATAATAGCGCGCCGTGTGCTCCAATATTTGCTTTGGTGTTATTCTCTTCGGCCCAGCTACAGAACCACTAAATATGGCTTCAGCAATTTTAATGTCTGGATCAAGTCCGCGCATTTCACAATAAGCCAACAACTGATTCAATACGCCTTCTAGTTCACGAATGTTTGAGTGAACAAGGTTTGCTAAATATTCAACCACATCAGGCGAGAGATTAAGGTTGTTTGACTGTGCCTTAGACTGTACGATTGCACAACGGGTTTCAAAGTCCGGAGTTTGCATGTCGATGCTCATTCCCCATGCAAAACGACTTCTCAAGCGCTCTTCAAGAGTTGGGATATCTCGAGGTGGTTTGTCGCTACTTATTATAATCTGCTTGTTCGCTTGATGAAGCGCATTAAAGGTGTGAAAGAACTCTTCCTGCGTCTTTTCTTTTCCGGCTATAAACTGGATGTCATCAACTATCAATACGTCGGCACTTCTATAGTAACCAGCGAAATCAGTATTTTTCTTAAACCGGATAGCGTCAAGAAATTCTTGGATAAACTGTTCTGTTGAAATATAGACAATGTGGGCTTTTGGGTTGTTTTTTAAGATCTCATTACCGACAGCTTGAATTAAGTGGGTTTTTCCGATTCCTACGCCACCGTACAAGAACAGGGGATTGTATTTTTCCCCAGGCTTCTGAGCAATCGCCTGGCAAGCCGCATAAGCAAGCTCGTTTGACGAGCCGACTATAAAATTTTCGAAGGTATACCTTGAGTTCAGGCCCTGTCTATATTTATGTGCAACACCGCTTCTCCTGGTCTCACCTACATATTTATTCCCCATTGATTCGGGTAGTTCTACCGAGTCGTCTGTCGATCTTTTTGATTTCATTGAGGGCGCTGAATATATTTCATACCTAATCTCTTCGGGAGACACCCCGTTCTTACCAAGTACGTCCTTAATAAGGTCGTTATAGCGTCTTTCAAGTTGTTGTTTTATGAAGATATTAGGCACCCCGATAATGGCTTTATCGGTTGTGAAGTCTAAGAGTTGCGTGTTCTTAAACCAAGTTACGAAATTACCGCGTGACAAAGTAAGCTCCAACTCACCCAATACTGCCTGCCAAATCCCAGCGGTTTCTTGCACCTACTTATTTCTCCCTCGAAAATAATTTTGTATTTGTAGACTAAGAATAAACTACAAGCGCATACTTTTCCACAGCTAATTAAACAACACTTTATTAACCATCCTTTGACCCATAAGATAAGTCACTTTTCCACAAGCTCACACCACCCCTGTTATTTTTGTGGATAATCAATGTGGATTAGTGGATAAACAGCAATTGCAGAAATATTTATATTAGTGTGAAATTATTTTATATGCAAAATAGGGGCTCAAGCGTGAGTACGACCCAAGCCATAGTTGAATTATGCGTTTAAAGGTGTTACAATTACTCCTAATATATGCCAAAAAGAACTTATCAACCAAAGAAGAGACACCGAGCAAGAGAGCACGGCTTTTTTAAGCGCATGGCTACGAAGGCTGGACGTAACGTACTGAACAGACGCCGAAACAAAGGCCGCAAACTACTAACCAGATAATTAGCTAGAAAGAAAATCGAGGCTGATTAAAGTGATTAAAAAAGCTCTTAGGTTTCACGGTCATAACTCCGTAAGCAAAGTACGAGGGCAGGTTAATCATAGTCGTCTCTATTCTGTGCGCTCAGCAAATACCAAACGCTCGAACTATAGACTCGCTGTTGTGGTGAGCAAAAAAATAGCACCACACGCCACCACGCGTAACCGCATCAGGCGGCGAACATTTGAGTTTATACGAAAATCCGGACTACTAGACAATAAACAGCTCGATGTAGTGGTTTATGCTAAAACCGCCGATCTAGCCGAAATTGAATCCGCTAATATCGAAAAAGATTTATCAGCGTTACTAAAAAAAATATCCCGAGAAAAATAGTTTTCTGGCAAACTTATTTACTAATTAATAGCTATACGAGAATAATACTCTCTCGTGATATAGTGTAATAAAGGAGTTACATTACAAATGTTTACTACATTGATAGTGCAGCCGATATTCAATGTCCTGTCGTTAATATACGCAATAATACCTGGGCATGACTTCGGTGTGGCTATAATTATTTTCACTGTGCTAGCGCGAATAGCACTATATCCAATGCTAAAAAAGCAACTTAAAAATACTAAGGCGATGAGAGAGTTACAGCCAGAGCTAAAACGCATTAAGCAGGCCGCCAAAGGTAACCGACAGCAAGAGTCGATCATGATGATGGAGCTTTACAAAGAAAAAGAAATAAAGCCTCTATCACAAATCGGCCTAATGGTTGTTCAGATTATCGTGTTCTTAGCGCTGTTTTCTGGACTTAACAGGGTTGTGAAAGAGCCTCAACAACTTGTTGATTTCTCTTACCCCGCTGTACAGAAAACTTCTTGGATATCTGAGCTCTCTACCGACATCTCTAAGTTTGATTTTAAATTTTTAGCAACCGTAGACTTAAAGCGCGCAGCCGTCGAAACCGGCAAACCACTTTATTTGCCGGCACTATTTTTAGTTCTTGGGTCAGCGATTATACAGTTTTTACAGATTAAACAAACCATGCCACAGGACAAAAACGCACGTAAACTTCGCGATATTTTAAAAGACGCTAACACTGGAAAACAAGCTGACAGTAGCGAAGTTAATGCTGCAATGAGTCGCAACATGGCATATTTTATGCCAGGTATGATATTTGTATTAACCATCGGGTTCCCGGCAGCCTTGTCTCTTTATTGGTTTGTGGGCGGGCTGATTGCCTATGGACAACAAAAACGATTGCTTGAACAAGACGAATATATGATTACAAGTAGCAGTGCAGTAGTGATTCGCAAAAAATCTCTTAAACCCGAACCAGAACAAGACGAATCACCAAAAAATAATACTAAAACTTCTAAAAAATCTTCCAAATCTAAAAGTAATAAGAGGAGGAAGAAATAATGAACGAAGAAGCAATCAGGTTCGCAAAAAAATACCTGGAGGACATGCTGTCTTTTTTCGGTCTTAATGTAGACGTTTATGCCACTAGCGAAGATGACGAGGTTATTGAGCTTAGTGTGCCGAGCACCCACCTAAACGGGTTCTTAATCGGCAATAGAGGCGAAACCATGCGGAGCCTCCAATACTTAACTAGTATGGCGCTAAAATCCAAAGAATTTGAGATGAATAGGGTTAATGTTGACATCGCTGACTACAAGCGCCAACGAGCACATAGACTAGAAGAAAAAGCCGAAGCTTGGCTGAAAGAAGTTCAAGAAAGCGGACAAGCAAAGGCATTGCCACCAATGAACTCAGCCGATCGACGAACTATTCATAAATTAGCAAGCGACTATGGTCTAAGTACCGAATCTGAAGGTGAGGGTCGGGACCGACATATTGTGATTAAGCCAGAAGCTTAACTAAAAATTCGAAACAAGCCAGTAATACTAAGTCTCAAATCTTAAAACTCCAAGAGACCATACATTATTGCTTAGTATTTAGGAATTTATTTTTCAAGTAAAGATTTGAAGAGTCCGAGGTGCTGGGTCGTGAATCGACGCCAACTGAACCTCTTGACGTTCTCGTAGCCTTTATCAATAAGTTTTTTACGAAGCGACTCACTGCTTATGACTTCATCGATTTTCTGAGCCATTTCCTGTACATTTTCAGGATCAAAATAGTGAGCGCCATCGCCATTTACTTCCGGTAGACAGCTTGCGTTACTGCTCACGACTGGACAGCCATGAGCCATGGCTTCAAGCCCTGGCAAACCAAAGCCTTCATTTAGCGAGGGGAACACATAGGCTCGAGCGTTTTGGTAATACCACTTTAATTCCTCGTCAGGAATGAAGCCCGTGAACACGATTCGGTCATAGAAAGGAAACTTCTTTGCCCATCGCTCTAGTTTATTGCTGTGATATTCGCGTTTACCAACTAAAACGAGTCGAAGCTCAGGGTGTTGTTCTGCCAAGAGCTCAAAAGCCATGATAAGCCTATCGATATTTTTATGCGGGAAAGTACTACCGGTATACATTATGAATTCCTGAGGAAAGTCAGCAGGAGCAATAGCTTGCCCGGGGAGAGGAGGTTCAGTTGCTTCATACATAACTGAAGTTTTGCGATTAGTAAAAAGATGATATTTGTTTACTGCATCTGCTACATATTCTGTCGGCACAATGACATGTTTTGCTCGTCTGTGGGCATCCCACAGGAGCAAACGGTAGCCACGCATCCTTAGTCTATGTAGCCACTCTGGTAGTCTGCCAGCCCGAGCGAATTTCAGCATAACTAAATCATGGGTAAGCGTAATAAACGGCTTGAAATATAAAAGAGGTTGCTGTGGCGTGAGCGTAAAATATACCAGGTCAGCTTTCAGCCTATAGAGCTGGACAGCGTACAGAAGCTGATTAAGTGGGTTAAAACTGAAATTAGGGAATCGGGTATAAACAACACTGAAATTCTTAGCAACCGGCTTCCAGTTATCTTTTTTCCCCAAAATTATAGTATATTTGTGGTCGTTATCAATTTCTTGCAAGTGCTCAAGCAGCCGAGCCACCGGTCTACCGGTGCTTGCTGGACGAATTCGCGCATCTATAACTATGTGTTTTT
>JAGQMY010000008.1 GCA_020428465.1 Candidatus Saccharimonadota bacterium | reverse complement strand
TTCTAACCGTTGAACTACATTCGCCAAGAAAATATACTAAGCCATTATACCATCAATTATCCAAAATTAACAGATGTAATGAAATATTTTTTGCTATTAATATTTCTCTGGAATATACTTATGTTTATATGAGTCAAGATCAAATAGATATTCTATTAAAAGTGATAGTTGCAGTATGTTTAGGCGGTGTAATTGGTATAGAGCGAGAGCTAGCAAGAAAACCAGCCGGCATAAGAACCCATATGTTTGTAGCTGGTGCTGCTGCACTAGTAATGTCACTAAGCACGGTATTAATTAACCAATTCAATCAGACTTTTGGTAAAGTTCAATCAGATCCGGTACGTGTAATTGAGGCAATTATAGTCGGGATAAGCTTTATTGGTGCCGGAACAGTATTAAAGAGTGAAAAAGACCATAATGTCTACTATCTAACCACAGCTGCATCAATATTGTTTGCCGCAGGTATTGGAATAACAGTCGCACTTGAAATGTTCCCGCTCGCAGCTGGACTAACAATCTTGGTAGTTTTAGTAAATGCTGCTGTTGGTGGAATCGAGCAGAAATTTCTAGGCAAAAGTCGCGATCATACAGACGAAGTTCATCGCGATAACTGATTTATAAAAAATTATTCATCAACAAAATAGCAACTAAAGGTATCGCTACATTGTCGAGTCCAGCAGGCATTATATTTTCTAAAATCGTTAATGTTAGTGGTAATAACAGAAAATAAAACAAAATATGCTGATTAATAATTAGTCCACCTCCAGCGAGATAGCCAACTATAATTGAAACGTAGCAAATTGCAAAAAAAGTAAAAGTTCCTAAGTAGCTTTTCTTTAAGAAACTTTGCCCAAACACTAAATATGTCTTTTTAGCCCATAGTCTTCCGCTAACTGCTGCAGCACCGTCAGCGACTGCGAGAACTAGTATGGCGATTGTAAAAGCCCAATCAGATGATGCCCATAGCGCACATGCCATTATTGCAATCGCATAGAATATATCACCGTAAGTCTTACGCCTAACTGAGTATATGGCATGAAAAAGATTTGTAAATCGAGAGTATATAACTAAAGCAAGCATCATACAGCCCAAGACGAATATTCCATCAAATGGTAGATAATAAGGCCAGAAAGCAACCCATACACCAGCTAGCACGTGGATGAATTTACGCGCCCTTTCACCTTTTATTAACTCCTTACACCAAAGATACTCTGAAGTAAGTAGAATAATTCCAACCGGAATTAGTGCAAGTAGTAGTTTTAGTATCATAGCTTAATATATTATAGCCTAGCTAAGCTACTCTAAAGTGGCTAAAATACCTTCGCCATGTATGTAGTCATCTACTGCAATTTCTAATAAATCCCTATCCAATGTTGTCAGTCTTCTGACTATTCTTCCGACGATATTCCATCTTTTTCTAGGCATATAATAGCTATAGAGCATGCGTATTTCTTCCCTCTGTTTCTCATTAATTTCCAGCATTTCATTTATTCTAAAGATGGTAAGTAAATATAATGCTCTCCCTAGGTTTAATGATGTAGGTTCCATATCAGCAAGAAAGCTAATGTCTATTCCGGATTTAAGTATCTGTTGACCTATCATTTCAACCCTATTATTATCACTATCGATATATGCCTGGCCTTCGTCGAAATATTCTGGGTTCGGTAATAAGTAGTCTGTAAAATCAGCTAAAAACAAACTCTGTTCAACTGGTGGTTGAGCAACTAGTTCGGCTACCGCCATAACTCAATCTTTTCATACAAGTGTTTTAAAGTCAAAAACTTGTTACGTTAATTTTCCATCAAACTTTTCAGGTCGTTTTTGACTCGTTCACCATGCCCCAGAGGAGTTACCTTGCCGTACGTTTTAACTATATATCCAGTAGGATTAATTATGAATGTTTTTCGCTGTATTCCCTCAATACCAAACATTTTTTTACCCCAAGCACCATATGATTTTATGACTTCGCCAGTTTCATCGCTAAGCAAGCTAAAATTTAGGCTATATTTTGCCTTAAACTTATCATGTGAATCTTGCGCATCTTTTGAAATTCCAATAACTTCAGCTCCCATTTCTGCTAAATCATCACGTACATCACGTAAACTACAGGCTTCGATAGTACAGCCTGGCGTATCGTCTTTAGGATAAAAGTATAATACAACCCATTTTCCCCGATAGTCATTGAGGCTCTTTTTCCTACCGTTTTCATCCGGGAGATTAAATTCTGGTGCTTTATCTAATTGTTTGCTCATCATAATATAAGTGTACCAAACAGTACTAGTAAACTAAGTAAATTTGCGCTATAATCACCTCAGTAATTTGCTGTAATCGCAGCTTATACAAATTCGAGAGAGGATTCTCGAATTTGGAGGATTGACGGCTTGTTTGGAGCGCCGAAATTGTCAGGAAATTTATTTTTCTGACAATTACGACGAAACAAACATCACACATCAATCCCGGGGTGTAGCTCAGTTGGCAAGAGTGAGAAATGCCAGTGGCATTTCGTAAGGGAGTCCACTCTTGAAGCTTTGCTTCAAAGATGTGGCGACGGGGTCGCGGAACGTGACCGCGGGTACCGCGCACTCTATTTCACAGTGCGCCAGTTTGATAGATGGTATATAATTAACTTTTACGGGGTGTAGCTCAGTTGGCTAGAGTGCGCGGTTTGGGACCGTGAGGTCGGAGGTTCAAGTCCTCTCACCCCGACCAACTATAGAAGTCCATCGCATGATGGGCTTTTTTAGTTGGTCCTGGTTGAGTGTGAGGGCTTTGAATCTCCGGCCGAAAAGAGGTCGGAGGTGAGAAGTGCTGCGTCTAGCACTTCGCAAGAGAACTTTTCAGATTTTGAACTTGTTCAAAGTATGAAAATTCTAGGCCCGCGGGACGTGGGCAAGTCCTCTCACCCCGACCAATGTAAGACCCACCATTACGGTGGGTTTTTCATTGGATCGAGTAAGTCTTGAAGCTACGACCTCACGGAGTGAGGGAGGAGGTGAGAAAGTCCGGTGGACTTTCGCAAGACAGTCAACTCCCAAAAACTTGTTTTTTGTGGATGTTGCTGTGGGCCCGCAGAATGTGGGCAAGTCCTCTCACCCCGACCATATAAAAATAGTCGTCTACATGACGACTTTTTTATTTGTTCTTGAATGTTCTACAATATTTATAATCAGGGTATAGCTTAGTTGGTAAAGCGCACGGCTGGGGGTCGTGAGATCGCAAGTTCAAGTCTTGTTACCCTGACCATGAGATTACTTATTATTTTGAAAAATTAGTCGTGCACGGATGGGGCGAGAAAGTCCAGTGGACTTTCGCAGGGAAATAAACTCTTGTAACTTGTTTGCAAAGAAGTTTTTTCGGGGTTGCCAGAGGTGACCGTGAGGTCGCCGGTTCAAATCCAGTCACCCCGACCAAACTTATTTGCAATTTCACCCTCTAGCTAGCGGTCTTGTTACCCAGACTTTTATTTATTTTTCTGAATTTAATGATTTTATTTTTCTTCGCCTCTCAAATAAATCTGTAAAAATTATTATCAGTATTAAAATTAATAATATTTTCCACAAAACATTCCCATTCGATGCGACAGAGACTACAACTACAGAGAAGTTTTTTCTAATAGTACAGTTGGCCTGTGTAAAAGCAATTGATCCAGAATAGTATCCGGGGTTAGTATAGTTTTTGTTAATTGACTTAGGTCTTACTGAATCATGGTCAAATTTCTCAGTTGAACTGTCACCCCAATCTACATTTAGCGTTCCGTCGCCACTAGTCAGCAATACGTTCAAGCTAAGTGTTTGTCCACTTGTGATATTCCAAAATCGATATTTATCCAAATCAAACGTGAGTTGACAGCTATTTTTAAACTTTGAAAAATTTAATGTAATAGTATTAGATAGTACGCTACACTTTTCGTTAATACAGGCTGAAAAGCTAAGCGTAACCGGAGTAGAATGAGCTTCATAGTCGTATAGCCAATGACCGAATTCATCTGTTAAAACTGAGCTTATTTCTATGCCATTTTCATAAATTATTATTTGAGAATAGGGAGTTGCATCACCACTAATTCGCACGAAGTCACCATCTATACTTGCTCCATCACTTGGAAATATCAGAATTGGCGGAGGTACATCTGAAGAAATAATAATATCTGGTGAACTTTGGTTTATCGATTGAAGTACCTCAATATATAATGATTGGGAATTTTCGCCAACTTGACTACCTACTGTTACATTAGTATAAAATGTGTGATTACTAATTATTAAGTTACTACTATCTAACAAAAATTCATAGAACCCACTAGAACTTGAACTAGTCGTGATGCTATTTGACCCGTAATCCAAAACTAGCTTAACAACAGAAGAAGGCACTGTGTATCCACGAATCTGAACAGTACTACCGCTTACTGTCCGTGCCGGTGTACTCCTCTCAATCGTAGGCGGTAATATTACACTTAAAATGTTGTTTTGTTGTGGTTGTAAGCTTATAGATTTATCAATTGTACGAGAAATTCTACCGTTTAAGTCTGTATATTTAATTGATATGTTATGGATGCCTGACGATAAAATAGAACTTAAGCTAAAATATCCTAGAGAATCTGCAACACCGCTCATAATAACGCTATTGGATTCAGTGACGCTTACTAGACCATTCGCTGTTGCATATCCGTTTACAACAAGCTTTGTGTTTGGAATAGTTAGCTCAACAGTGCTTGTAGACCCGACGGCATTTACAATTGGCGTCGTGAAGTTTGATATAAATATAAAAAGAATTAAGTTTGTTATTACGGTTTTTGCCACCCGCAACATGATTACTTCTTCTCGTTGTCTTTTCCGCTTAATACCCTAAATGCTAAAACTAAGCGTTTTCTTGCTTTAAATAAAATATAACCGACTACAGCTAAAATAATTAGAAAAGGCATAATTGTTTGATAAGGGATAATATAAAAGCTTGTTTTTGCTGTTCTAATTTCATTATTTTCGCCACTAACAACTGTAAGTTCTGCAGTATACCTACCAATACTATACTTCGGTTTCTGCCAGGTAGTAGTTAGTGCTCGAATTGAATCCGGTAATACATTTTGTTTAGGTAATTCTAAAGTAGCTACTTTCTTACCAAACATGTTTTTAATAACTATTTGACCTGTCGGTTTAAAATGCGTGCTACCAGTATTTTTAACTCTGGCCGTCAGGTTTATAGAACTCTCTTTACTCCATAGTTGTTTATCAGATTTAAAACTTTCTATTTCTGAAGATTCTCTTACATCACCTGCTATTTTTACAAGTATGACTGGTGCAATCTCTTGAGAAACCAATGCCTGCGCACTCTGATCTTCTGGTGGAATAGTTCTGAAAACTACCGTTCCGAAATGGCTTCCAGGCTCAGCATTACTAGGTACCGAGATCGACACTTCAAAATCCTGAGTTGCTTTCGATTGTAGGGTAGCTTTATCAGGGCTAACTGTTATCCACTCAGCTAACGCAAAGGTGGTTCTATCTTCAGTAATATCAACTGCTCCCTCTTCCCCGCTTGGCACGAAATTTTCTGCAATTGTCTCTATGTCAACTGGCGTATCTGAAGCATTTGTTAGTCTTAGTGTATTAGTTATTTTCTCACCAGGATTTGCTGTTAAATCTAGCTGAGTGGGCGAAATACCAAGTGTTATAGATTCAGCTTGGTTCTGCGCCACACCGATTCGGGTCCAAAGTAAAGCTATAGTCAGCACTAATACCGTTAATAGGGCGGTTGTCTTATCCACCCCTATTTTGCTTATTTTGAAATTCATTTAACTATATTGTAGACCGATACTTACGATTTGAGCAAGTTTTGTACTAATAAGTAGACACAACTGTATATATTAACGTGGTCTGATATGTACCTGCCGGGGTGCCTGAAGATACGCCCACCTGATGTCCAACTCTGGTTGTCTCCGTTCCACTAGGTGCAGTGGTGTTATCTACTACAAGTGCGTTTGTTGTTGAGAAACCTGCCCATAAGTTTCCTGGGTTTGTAAATCTATCTGCGGTACCACCAGCTAAGTTACTGTCTTCCGTGGTATATCCCCACGCTTCTGTACCAGCAGCTGGGAACGCCGTAGGAACTGCATTTGTACCTGTATGATAGGCTATATTATCCGATCCATTTGTAAGCTGGCCGGTGTTCCTGATGTAAACGACATAACCTCCAGTTGCGTTTGTTCCAACTTGTATATCATGTGCCGATACACCTTTAGCAGCAAATGTTACATCGTTAAGAAAGTCAATGCTCGTAGCACCTGAAGCAACCGTAGTGGTTGCACCGTTAACAGCTTGACCAGAACCTACTGCAGCAACTGTAAATGTTAATGTTGGGTCGATTGTTAACTGAACAAGCGTACCGTTGACATAAATAAATGCTACAGTAACTGAGTCAACTTCATTACCACCGGTACAGCTAGCGTCTGTGTAGGTCGTAAAGATCCCATAATATGTAGTTCCAGCTGAGCTACCATTAGTCACAGCACCCCAAACTACATTTCCACTAGCAGCTGGTGTTTCACCACCTGCGTTTGTGATTCTTAGTCTGCCATTAGAACCGTTATTAACGGTCCATGATCCTGCAGTTATCAACGATGAGCTGGCAAGTGTGCTAGATGTTGTTGTTATACCAGTAGGAATTGCACCTGTACCGTCTGCGGCATCGTTAAGTTGCAAGTTGATACATCTAATTGTTGTGCCTGTACTAAAGCTTGAAGCATTGAATGTATATGAAACCGCTGATTGTGAGGGCCTAGAGTCTGAAAGAGTTAATGAGCTTGCACTCAAAGCGCTCGTTCTAAGGAACGAGTTCGATATAAGAACAACCAAGAATGTTGTTGCTATTAAATATTTGATTGATGACTTTAATACATTTAAATACATTAATAACTCCCTCTAACTTAGGCATAAGTATAATGACAATTCTGAAACAAAGCAAGTTTACTGCCCTGTTTTTAATACATCAATTGCCTTTTTAATGTTTTTTCTATTTTTAAATAAAAACAAAATAATTAGTGTGAATATATCGAAAATTATTATTTTTAGAACCGATGGAGAAATTAATAAACGCTCGAGTTTAGATGCTTCGATTTTTGAAGGTGTCGCATAGCTTAAATCTATTTTTAAGTCGTAGATACCTGGGTTTTTAGGTGCGCTCCATGGCATAGTAAATTTCGTGGTTGTACCAGGAAATACGATTTTGGAAATAAAAGGTTTTCTATCTAATTCCTGACCATTTTTAGAAATTACAAGTACAGGACTTGCCAAGCTATGAGTATTGCCATTGTTCTTAACCAATACACTAATATCGTGTTCGTATGATGGTGTGGATTGCCAGGGGAAAATATTATTTGAAATGATTTGCAAAGATTCTTGACTATCGCCTAAAACATTAATCAATACTCCGACGCTAACTTCGGGTAAAACTATACTCCTACTCCTATCGTCGTTTCGTTCAAGAGATAATGCTCTAACGTTCACTTGTGCATAATGTCCACCGTAAGTTGCATTTTCTGGAATCTTAATCTGGATCGGTAGCTCAATCCTTTCATTTGGCAATAATATCTGTTGAGGTGTGCTGATTTTTATCCAATCGCTCGCATCATAGTCATATTCTGAAAGAGCTGAATCAAAAATATTGTTAAGCGTGAACGACGTTGCGCTAACTGAAATTGGAATACTTTGTTGGTTACCGTTTTGAATTGTTATGGTTTTATCAAGAACATCGCCAGGCTTTAGAGATAAGTCAAGAACAGCCGGTGTAACACTAATTGTCGTACTTGCCGTTTCTGCTCTAGCGAAGTTTCTAGGCACAAATATAATGCTAAAAATAACTAAAACCGTAAAAAGCCACTTCATACACTAAATTGTACACTTAAAGGTCATTAATAAATCGCTGTTGCGTTGTAGATTATAACCGTCTGGTAGTTTCCAGATCGTTGCGAACTATCTGTTGTTACGCGCTGAGTGATTGTAAACGACTCATTACTTATTGGTGTACCACTCACAATTGATTCATGATCGGCAACTATATCACCAGGTGGAGTTGTAGAATAAGGAGCAAAACAAGGCCCAGATCCACCACCCGCACAAGTCGGAGGATTGAATAAATTTACTCCTTGTACAAGTGTATCGCTAGATGTATATCCAAACCCCGTATCACCAAGCTGGTACGAATCTGGGGAAGCGTATGTTCCGCCGTTAAACATGCCAATACTATCAACGGCAGATCTTAGTAAGTCTGTGGCATATGCCCTGATTACATAGCCGTTCTTCGCATTGGTCGAAGTGGTAAGAGTTGTGTTTTGTGTATCCGTAAAACTATTACCCGAATTAAGGCCGTTAAATATAACATCGCCTGAGCTAACAGAAAATGATAGAGTCGGAGCAACTATTTGCCCATCACTTGTGATAATTGTCTGATTATCTGCATTATCAGTTGCGCGAATAGAAAAATAATATACCTGTGATGTCACCAAAGTAAGCGAGCCGACAGTTTGTGAAGTTGATGTTCCTATTGACGTCCACCCAGCAATATCATTACCGCCAATTGTTGTGCCGATGGCGTACTCAAAGCCATTTATTCCTGAAGTACTGTCTGAAATGTTCCAATTTGCCGATAAAGTACCCAGAGATCCGTCGTTATAGTCAATATCGACGCCGACCGACGTACCGTCATAAACTATACCTGTTGGATCGGAAGAATCCATTATAAAATCAGCATTCGCCTCAGGGTTTCCTCCGAAACTCACCCATGACGAAGTAGCACCAGCACCATCCTTGATACGAGCCTGCCAGTGATAAGAAACAGTGTCGCTAAGCCCGCTTATTGTTACACTCACACTTACTGCGCTACCTGAGTATGTTACGGCTGTCCCGCATTGTGTAGGCGTATTAGTAAAAGCTGTGCCGGTTTGCTGAACCTCCACACAAAGCTGTAGGTCATCAGGATTGTCAGTATCGGTTGCTTGAGCTGTAAATTTAACTTGGTTAGCATTAGCATACCCACCTACACTAATACTGCTTAAATCACTAGGTTTCTGTTGGTCTAACGAAGTCGGAGAGTCTGGTGCTGTATTTGATCCAGATAATTTCGCTATTATTACATCTATGTATGGAGGAAGATTTGACTCCGTAGAAAAATTATCGATAGTGATGTTATGCGTGTGTGTACCCGATGCAGTATTTGTACCTCCGGTACGGCTATTGACGGTGTTACTTGGTGTCGAAGTAGCTAAAACTGACGTACCATGCGCATGTGTTGCCGACCCTCCCGTAGTACCGTAGCTACTTGCTGGCTTCATGAAATTTTGATAAAACGGCCCACCGCTACTGGATAACGAAGTCCAAACTACAGAGATAGGCCCGTCCCACATTGCTAACATACCAGCAGGAGCTGGGCTGTCTGAGCTTACTTTACCAAGTATAGTAGTAATATACGGTGGCTCATTGTTTTGTGTGTCGCTAGTACCACTGAATGTATGAGTGTGGTCATCTGCGGCTACTGCTCCTTGCGTACCACCCGTGTTGGGTGCGACCAAAACTCCCGAGCCTTGATCTGTCGTACCAGAAATACTATGAGAGTGAGTATTGCTACCGCCTGTAGAACCGATTGTTAACTCCCCACGGATATAGTTGCCATCTTGTGCACTATAACGAGTCCATCCTGCCGGAACGGTTGCATCGAATGGAGCTATAGCACCGCTTGGTATAGTTGATGGCGTGCCACTATCATTTGCTCTAATGACTTCTACTTGGCGGTATACTGGTAAATTACTAGCAGAGCCAATAGTAGGTGTTGTTGTATGTGTATGTCCTCTAATTATGCCCGACCCAGCACTTGAACGGCCAGATGTAGCCGAAGTATCAGTATTACCATCTGCTGTATGAGTATGTGTGTCGGCACCACCAGTAGCACCATAGCTTGCTTCACCTCTGATAAATCGCTGGTAAAAATCATCTCCAGGGTTACAAGACACACAACTCCATCCACTCGGTACTGCACCGCCATCCCAAAAAAGCAACATGTGACCCATACCATCATCCGTGGTTATTTCAGGAATGACCGAATAAGTTTCGAGCAATTCATCAGTTGCACGAACAACTCTAAAACAGTATGTTGTAGATGCTGGAGAAGAAAAATCGATTAAAGCGACATCCCACAGCCCATCTTCTCCGTTTGCAATCGTGGCAATATTATTCGTAAAATTATTTGCTTCCTGGTATGACTGAGCGATAATCGAATCACCACTATGTGTTGGATCGTTCGCATTGACCGTTAAGCTATCAGCATCATTTGGTGTGGCGTTGTCATAATACCTTATGGCACCGGATGCAGTGTCGACGTCAGAATAACTCTCTCCAGAGAATCCCGTGTCACAGGTACCAGATCTTGTAGAGAACTGTAATTTTAGCCCTGCTCCATTAGCATCGCGATCGGTCACACTAACATGTATTGTAAATCGTAAGCGGAATGGCTTTCCTTGCTTGGGTGCATATGCAGCTGAATTGGCAGCTGCCAGAGGATCGCCGACATCAGTAGAGTCAATATTAGCAAACCACCTATAGGAGCTTTGCTCAAGATCACTTGGTGGCTGAAGCTTGGCTATGATCACATCTATGTATGGTGGAATATTGGAATCAATAGAAAAATTAGTAACATGCACGGTATGAGTGTGTACATCATCCGATGCATTCGGTGTTCCACCGGTTCGCGATGTTGTTGTCGCAGACGGAACACCAGATAAATAAGAGACGTCTGCATGAGTGTGTGTATCCGAGCCACCAGTTGTACCGTAGCTTGAAGATGCTTTTAAGAATTTTTGGTTAAACGGACCACCCGATGCGCTTTTAACAATCCAGTCAGTCGTAGGATCATTATCCCACATTGCATACATTCCAATAGTTGGCGCAGAACTGCTCGTCGCCTGGCCCATAATTATCTCAATATATGGCGGCTCGTTGTTTGCGCTAGCAGATGTTCCTGAGGCATCGTGTGTATGCCCACCACTAGAAACAATGTCCTGGGTACTGGCTGTGTTCCTTGCTCTTGTACCACCGGCCGCTGCTGTGAGCGTTCCGGTTATCGAGTGGGTGTGCGTGTTACTGCCACCTGTAGTTCCGGCACTGGATTCACCGTAGGGATAATAACCGTTCTCTGCTGAATATTGCGTCCAGCCACTTGGTACGGTTGTATCAAAAATAGCGATTGCACCAGCGGGTATAGTAGCTGGGTCTCCTGAAAAATCATAACGAATAACTTGCAGCTGACGATACGAAGGCAAATTGCTTGCCGAGCCAATAGTCGGTGTGAAGGTATGAGTATGTGAATTATTATTTATCCCTGTTCCGGTATTTGACCTTGCCGGCATAGGGTCGGTCGTTACATCTACCGAACCGCTTGCTGTATGAGTATGTGTCGTTGTCCCACCAGTTCCACCGTATGTATCATTTCCGCGAGGAAAAACTTGATAGAATGGATCGCCAGGATTACACGAAACACATGTCCAATCAGTCGGTGCAGCTCCACCATCCCAAAATAAAATCATATGTCCATCGCCGGGGGTAGCGGTTGATTTCTTAGTCATGAAATTAAATCCAGGTATATAGCTTGCAGAAAAAATCAAAACAATAGCAAGCACAAAAACTCTTATGAGTCTGTAAAAATATAGAATTCCGCTTGTTACCCTTCTCACTTACGCTTATTTTATCACCGAAGATAAACCTAGCTCAAATATGAATTCTATTTAGCAAACTCAATTGCACGAGTTTCGCGTATGACATTAACCTTAATCGTACCTGGATACTGCATAGTACTCTCAATCTTGGTCGCAACATCACGAGCAAGCTTAATCGCACCTAGATCATCAACAGAAGTAGGTTTCACGAAAATTCTTACTTCTCGTCCCGCACTGATGGCATAAGCCTTCTCAACACCTTCGAAGCTAAGTGCGGTGTTTTCAAGATCCTTCATGCGCTCAGCAAAATTCTCTGCACTAATATTACGCGCTCCTGGACGAGCTGCTGATATTGCGTCAACTACACGAATAATAACTGCTTCGGTTGTGGTAGCTTCGACGTCATCATGATGTTGCTCTGCTGCTTGTGCAACTTCCTCTGGAACGCCATATTTGCGTGCCATTTCACCGCTAATGTGGTGGTGCTTACCCTCCATTTTGTGAGTTAGAGCCTTACCCATATCGTGAATAAGTGCAGCGTACTTAGCAGTTTTAACGTTCGCACCAAGTTGTTCAGCTAAAATACCAGCCATATGTGCCATTTCTGTACTGTGTTTTAGTACGTTTTGACCATAACTTGTTCGGTATTTTAGCTCACCGAGTAGTTGCAGAACTTCTTTAGGTATCCCTACGATTCCGACTTCGCGAGCTGCATCTTCACCGGCGCGCATTACATCCTTGTGAACTTCTTTTTGTGCCTTCTCAACCACTTCTTCGATACGACCCGGATGAATTCGGCCATCTTTCATAAGCATTTCCATTGTTCGCTTAGCGATTTCTCTGCGAATAGGATCAAATGAGCTCAGGACAACCATGCCTGGAGTATCGTCAACCATGATGTCAACTCCAGTAGCTTTTTGGATTGATTGAATATTTCTACCCTCTTTACCAATAATCCGACCTTTCATCTCCTCATCTGTAAGTTTGAGCGCTGTTATTGTTCGCTCAGCCGTTACTTCACTCGCCATACGCTCCATAGCTTGAACGATATAAGTAGATGCTAACTCTTCTGCATTATCTTTCGCTTCAGTTTGAAGTTTATTAACGAGACCTTTGAGATCTTCTTTGATGTCACGCTCAGTCATGCTCATCAATTTATCCGCTGCTTCGGTTTTGGTTAGTTTGGCAATTTTCTCTAATTTGTCTTGCTGTTTTAGACGGATATCGCGAATTTCATTTTTCAGGTCTTCTACCTCAGATTCAGCGGTTCTTAGCTTTTCTGCCCGTTTATCTAGTTCATCTAATTTTTTATCTAATGCCGTCTCTCTATCTAACAGTCTTTTTTCTACTTCTTTAATCTCATTTCGTCTTTTTTGATCTTCTTTTCGAGTTTCATCAGCTAACTTAATAGCTTCTTCTTTGGCTTCATTAACTAATTTAGAAGCATCTTTCTTAGCCTTTTCAAGCTCCTTTTTCGCCTCTTCTTCAGCACTTCCTAGTTTTTTCTTGGTGTTATAGTTGCTATAACCATAGCCAGCGCCTAGGGCTACCACAGCCGCGACAATAGTAATTGGATCCATAATCTGGACCCTCCTTTCATATAGAATTGTTGTATCGAGCTACCAGAAAAGCTTTATTCTAATTAGTGCATCACTTTCACTTCTTTAGCACGTCGCTTAAAAATCTGGTAATTTATCGAGAAAATAAAATTTAAAAAACAGATTAGTTTGCCTCACACAAATTGATAACAAACTTAACTATATAATATGCCCTATCCAACATATACATCAAGTACTATTTTAAGAATTTCGCATAAACGATAACTCTGTCAGTGTATTCTTTTGATTCTCTGTCATACTTCCCACCGCATGTGATAAGTTTTAAATCGTGCTCACCTACAACTTCACTTGCAAGAATCTTAGACATGTCTAGCTGGTCAACAGGAACTTTTTCGGTACGTGTAACCTCATACATAAGCTTTTCTCCACTACCCTTGTCGATTTCGATTCTTGAGCCTGCAGTTAGTTTATCGATTTTCTTAAATACTCCGGATGCTGTCCAGCCCGAAACATGACCTAGTAGTAGCGAAGAACCATTTGGATTTCCTGGACGAGCGCTTTCGTTAAACCAACTTACATCATTTATATTGCTGGGTGCTGCAACAGCACCATTCTTAGTTATGCCTGTTTGCTTTATACGAGCATAAACGCCAATTTCTGGTATTTTTATATATCGTGGTAATTCTGGATCAACTTTATAATTAGCAACTGCTTCAGAGTTTACTGGAGCGTCAGAGGGATCTTCTGACGTACCTTCTTGGACACCCTGCTCATCTGAGGTCCAAGTCTGCTCACCCAGCACACCGAGCTGTTCTTTAGCCTGTTTATTATTCATGAATGTCTGCACGCTAACGAAACTAGCAAACAAGAAAACCGAAACTCCTAAGGCATAGAATATACTTTGTGCTCGAAATAGTTTAGCTTTAAATGATAATTTAGTGCTCTCTTCTTTAAACTGCTTTTCAATAGTGCTTGCTAATTTTAAGTTTTGGGACACCTGGTGCTTACTGGCTTCGGCAACTGCTCTTGTAGCTAGGTTTATAGGGTTACTTTTTGTATTTATGGGCGCAGATTGCAAATGTGATATTGACGAACTGTTTGCGTGTTTAACGGGACTACTTAGCCCAAACGTAAGCTTTTGACTATTTCCAAACAGTTCTTGTTTTAATAAGCGCGGTTGTTCTGTTTGGATCTTCTGTACAAAATGACTTTGATTTTTCATCATAGGATGTTTCTGAATAGTCTTGGTCGGATTTTGGCTTATTGTTCGAGCGGATTTATTGATTACATTCAGGGGTGTTCGCTGAGAAGTCCGTGAATCATGAAAATAAGAGTCGTATTTCTTAACACGACCCGCGAATACCGGACTGCTTAGTGAAAGCCTCTGGGTTGACATCTGTTTGTTTTACCCCTTTATTTTTATATTTTGGTATTACTACCGTCCGGCACCTATTCAATAAGATGCCGGACGATTTATGTTAATTAACTTAGTTTTTAGATTTTTTAACTTCTAAGTATCTGTAGCCTGCTACTATGCTTGCTACTAATATAGCCGCGATTAATGTTGCGTATGGGCTTGATATTACAGAACCAGTTCCAGTGTCTGGCGCTGCTGGTGTTCCAGTGACTGTAAGAGTTACATCATTACCGTCTCCGCCTTTGTAGCTAACTTGGTAGGTGTATGTGCCGTATACTTTTTCACCTTCTTTTAAGCCCTTGAATGTTCCACTTACAGTATCAGTGCCGTCGTTGTTTATTATCGTGAAACTATCCTTGAGAGCTGGTGCGAAGCTATTTACTAGTGAGATATCCAAATCAGTTGCCGAACCTAGGTCAACAGATCCAGTTACGTTAGTTTGATCATATTCACCATCAGCAGTTCCACCAAGCTCAACATCGAAAGAACCACCTGTATATGTAAGTGATCCGGTATTAAGTACGCCTGGGCTATTACCGGGAGCGACGACTCCCGCACTCATTGTTACATCACCTACAGTACCAGAACCTTTCAGTGTTCCACCGGTAAGGTTGATTTTACCGACTTGTCCGTTTGCATCGAATTCTCCTGAACTCACGGTCGTTGTTCCGGTATAGCCACTACTGTGCGGAGTTGCCATTATCTTAACTTTGCCTGTCGAGGTAATATCCCCAGAACCCTTAATCTTACCCATTAACGTAATGGTCCCACCATCACCTGTAAGTGTTAGCTTATGCGTACTTAAATCCAAAATTGTATCTGTATCCCCAACCGAAAGAGTGTTCGATCCAGTTGTTTTAAAAGTAGCATCAGCGCCCAAAGTAACGCTGTTTTTTACTTGCTGATCTCCTCCATTTCCAGTCATTGTTGCAAAAATTCCATCTGTTATAGTGATGCTATTGCCACTTAACTCAAAGCTTGTCGAGCTTAAGCTGACATCTCCGTCGAATACAATTCTCGCGAGGGAGAGACTTGATACATCATTATCTATTGACCTTACAGTAGCAGAGCCGTAGTCGTATTTTGATTCTGCTGTAAATACCGCTATATCGCCCGTTGTCGGTACTACATTACCAACCCAATTACTCGACGTATTGAACTTACCATCTGGCGAAACGTAACTTCCACCATCCCAATATATTTCTGTTGCAGCGCTTGCCGGTACCACCATTGCGAGAGGTGACAGTACTCCTAGCACAGTTGCGCTAATCGCTGCTTTAATTTGTTGTTTTCTCATGACTTTCGTCTCTCCTTTTTATTGTTTCTTGGCATTAAATTTTCTAAATCCAAACAACATCAAAGCAACACTTATTGCAGCTACTGTCGAAGCAACAGTATTTGTCATTAAAGATCCTAGCCCTGTATCAGGCGCTGTTGCTGTTGCAGGTACTGCTTGTACGGTCAACACGACATCGTTACCATCACCACCTTTATAAGTAATCCCAAGAGTATACCCATCAACCTTAAATGTTGCACCTTCAGCTAAACCCGTAAATGTTCCGGTAACCGCATCGCTTGCATCGTTTTTAATAATCGTAAACGAATCATTTAATTTAGGCGCGAAGCTGTTATACATAGATACTGCTAGCGTTGTTGCGGTTCCAAGCGCAACTGAGCCATTCACTACCTGTTGATCATACCCAGTACATTCAGTCGTACCACCCAACTCAATATCTACCGTACCACCAGTATATGAAAGGCCTGTGCTAGTCAAACATCCGGGACTCTCACCTGGGGCGACCGTACCACTTCCCAAATAAATTATTTTAGTTATACCTTTGCCTTTAAGGGTTCCGCCGTTCACATACACATTCCCTGCTTTCGCACCTTCTTTTACAATTAATACGTTGTTACCGCTTACGTTAGAGTCAAAGCCTGATTGATCATCTGTGTAAGTAGTAGTTTTTTCGGCTGACTGCTGAGTACTGCTTCCAATCGTTAGAACCTCGTCACCAGTACCATAACCGTCGACAACAGAAAAGTAACTAGAGCCAGCAACTGTTCCTGTCATTTTTAGACTCGCTCTATTGTACATATATACATCAACCGCGCTGGTTGCAGTTATATTACCTGAAAGGGTTACTGTCTTTAATGTTGTTGGAGTATTGCAGTTATCATCAGCTGGCAACTGGTTAGTGAAAATACTGCCCCCTGCAATATTTATGTTAGTTGAGTAAGTCATGTCTGTATTATTGTTGAGTAGAAACGTTAGGTTACCTCCCGATTGAACCGTTATAGAGCTTGCGTGTTTTCCTAATATCGTAGAAACGTCTGATATAAGCAACGAAGCATTTGATTCAATTACGATAGGTCCACTGAAGCCTGAGTTATCACCTTTAAATGGATACGTTGCAGTTGCATTACCATAATCGCACCCACCTAAACCGCCACCACTAGTTGGAGTTAAAAGAGTTACCTGTCCACTTCCTGATAATGCTCCATCAAAGTTGAATTTACCATTCTCAAAACTAATATTATTCGATCCTATTGCTAACGAGCCTGTTGACGATATGCTGCCAAAACTTAAGTTATTTGCGCTAACTGTGAGAGTACTAATATCTAGTAAGAGCTGGAACGAATTTACAGAAATGTCACCGCTAACAGAAAAATCGTTTCCATCAATTGTGTAAGTATAGTAACTTGGCGAAGAATTGGTTACATTGATTCCACCGAGAGTCAAGCCTGTTAGATCATTTGTTAAAGTTTCGTTTTGAGTTAGAATTGATAAATCCAACTCAACAACATCTCCGTCCACTGGTACAGAGTCGCTATCCCAGTTTAGTGCTGTTGACCAGAGGTTATCCGAACCACCTCCATCCCATGTAATAGTTGTTGTCGCTCCTGATGACTGAGGTGCGAATGTTACTAAAGGCACCATTATTGTTAATAGATACAGTATTGAAGCCACTAGAGACTTCGCCTTGCTTGCTATATAAATTTTCACTTTTCTCTACTTACGCCCTTTCTTTTTGTCTTTGTTTTTTAAGAGTTTTTTGCGCCCTACTCTTAATATTCTAGACAAATATGTGTTTTTAATACTACAAACGTAACTGTAAACTTATCTGTTCATGCTGTCAATACGTTTATGCTTATTGTTGATTATTCCACAACATAAGCACAATCATTTATTATTTATTTTTTCTGCTCAGTTATATGTGGTTCGCTACCGTATTCGATCTGAATTGGTACAAAATCTTTTGCGGTTTTGTCGCTTAAGCACTGCTCAAGCCATTTTTCCCCGGTTCCCGCTACTATCGGAATATTCAAACCATATCCAAGTGCATTTGCTACACTTACACCTATTCGTAATCCTGTGAAAGACCCAGGGCCACTGTAAACCGCGATCTTTCCATCGCTTTCTAAATTTTCCAATGATAATCCATTCAAGGATAGAAGCTCATTTATTTTCCGATTTATTGTTTCAGCTAACTGCCTATGGGCTGTCCATTTGAGCTCAGCTAATTTATTGTCGCCATTAAAAAAGTATAGTTCTGCTTCAGGTTTATCGGTTCTAATGGCAAGCGTTAACATACTTATCAATCCTCGAATTTTCTAAATAAATAACTTAGTGAATCTGGACAGTAGATACTGATTTCGCGATATGTTTCTGAATTTTTATGCATACTAAGCTCAACTCTAACAACTTTTTCATGCCCGAGTTCATTCATCACTCCTTCAGGCCACTCAATCATACAGACATTTTTTGGATCGGAAATAACATCGTGTATTTCGTTCATCATTATCCCGATTTGGCTACCTAAACGATAGAGATCGTAGTGATGGATTTGAAGCTTTCTAGCACTATAGACTTGAGAAATTGTGAACGTAGGCGAAGAAACATCATCTTTACTCCCTGCACCCTTAGTTAAGCCTTGTACAAATGTTGTTTTACCACCTCCGAGATCGCTTATCAGAACAAAAATTTCCCCGCCTCTTAGCTCACCGCCAATCTTTTGAGCGATTTCTTGTGTTTCATCGGGGCTGGTGCTTAGAATTATTCGTTTCATAAACTAATAAGATTAATGATACGAAAACAGGTCTATTTTGTATAATGTTAATGTATAAAATATGCTTCAATTATCATCTATATACTACAATCGTCCGGTATTAAGTCTCCGTTCCGGCGGGGTTATAGGCCAAGCATTTTCACCGTTAATAAACCCGGATAATCTTCGGATTGAAGGATGGTATGCAAAAGAATCAGGCCAGAAAGGAACGAACATCATACCAATATCTGAGGTTCGGGACATTATAAGTAAGGGCATTGTTGTCGATGATCACAGTTCAATAACCAAGGCAGAAGATTTAGTCAGGTTACAAAAAATTATCGATTTAAGGTTTGAGCTTATAGGACAAAATGTTTTCACGGAACGCAAGAAAAAAATTGGAAGAGTGCAAGACTACGCTACTGACTCAGATACAAATATGATTCAGAAACTATACTTGAACCAGAATTTTCTCAAAGCGCTAACGTCACAACAACTTATAATTGACAGACAACAGATTATCGAAATAAATAATAAGGGTATAGTCGTACGGGAGAATACAGAACGTGTACGAGCAGGTGAGAGTGCTACAGTACCGGCTTAAAAACATCATCTCAGTCATTGATTTTTAATTCATTCAACACTTCTCTGATATCAGAATACCGAAAACCCTTAGATATTAAATAAGCAATTAGTTTTGTTTCATCCTTGTATCTTGTACGCGAACTTAACTTGTTAACTAATGTTATTAAGCTGTCTTTCTCCCCACCGTTAGTTTCCGTTTCTATCACTATACTTTGTATAGTGACAGGGGATACGCCTTTTGCCCTTAGTTCGGATTCAATAGCCCGTTTACTTTTGTTTTTACGCTTCCGCACATC
>JAGQMY010000079.1 GCA_020428465.1 Candidatus Saccharimonadota bacterium | reverse complement strand
CCTTTTTGGGTCTGTTTTTAGTTTTGCTAGAAGCAGGGGGCGAACCGGGTTGGCCTGAAAGGCCCGGTTCGGTGAAGTGCAGTGAAGAAAAGAAAGCATCCGCCGGCTAGCGGATATTTTCTTTTCGAGCAAGCGGAAGAGCGTAGCGACGCACGACCTCGTTCGCCTTCTAAACTTTAGTGCAGTAGGCCCGAGCTAAGAAATTCTAACCGTTTAACAGAGTTGATAAGCCTCTGTTATTTATTTCTTCGGTCTGCCTGGGGTTATTCTATCTCCATTTGGATGGAAACAGGTAGGAGGATTACTCTCTTGCGTAGAGCCACCAGCGTCTACGCATTTCTGATAATCACCATTGCTCCATGTTGCTCCTCTTTGCCAAAACATGAATAATCCAATTCCTAAAACTAATGCAACCGCTATTGCTATGTACATTTTCTTCATTGGTAAAATTATAGCATTACGCTGTATGTCAGGATTAAGTCAATATTTCCTTAATTTGAAGTAATCTACTTTTATCAAAGTCTACACATGCGGTTCGCAATGTGTCTGCCAGTGTGAGCCAAAAGAAATGAGTCGAGCACTTATGTTCGGCTCTTTTCTTTTTACACGGAACGTGAGGGCTTAAACCGGAGTTAGGTTTGATAATTAGTCACATCTCACATCATAAGCGGGTGGCTAGTTTTATATATGATGGGATGAAACCGAAGCTAAGATCCAGCTTCCTGACCGGAAGGAGAAAACGCCTTCAGAGCCGTCCCGATTCCCAGATTAAAATACCGTGTGAATGCTGTCGCGATGATATTAAATTTGATAATTATTTTTGCTAAAATTTTCTTATGGAAATATTGAAGTCTATCAATCTTGCTATACGATTCATGTTAGAAATATGCACACTAATTGCGACGGGAATGTTTGGATTTTCATTATCCAAAAATATCATCCTAAGGGTTGTGCTTGCAATTGTATGTACTGCGATAATTGCTGTCATTTGGGGTTTATTTGTTGCACCAAAAGCTTCCCAACGTATTGAATTGCCGTGGAGAATACTTTTAGAGATGGTTGTTTTTGGTATTGCCACAATGTCCCTGATTAGGACCAACCATGTATATTTAGCTATGGTTTTCGCAATAGCCGTAATTATTAACCAAATTTTACTTTTAATTTGTAGACAATAGATGCAAGTAAACTCTAGGTCTCCGGTAAGATTTACAGGCAAAATAGATATTGCAACACCAATTAAAAAAGTTTGGGCAATTATGTCAGACATTGAAAAATGGCCAGAGTGGAACCATGATATAAGTTCGGCAAAATTACTTGGTAAATTAGAACCTGGTACGTCTTTTGTCTGGAAGGCCGGTCCAAGTACTATAACCTCTCTTATCAAAGAAGTTACGCCTAACAAGACCATGTCTTGGACGGGTAAAACTATGGGTATACGCGCAACGCATATTTGGCGTTTGGAGCAAAACGGCAATGGCACCAGGGTAACTACGGAAGAGTCTTGGGACGGGTTAGTAGCTAAAATAACTAAACCGTTGAGTCAAAGAACTTTAGAAAAATCGATAAAATCGGGCCTTAAGATGCTTAAGGATTTTTCTGAATCAATATATAATGTTAACCAAAATGAGGAGAAGTAATATGACAGATAAAGAAAATGGCAATAAAGTCAGACAACGTGAGCCTAAAATAGTTTGGGGGATAATTCTTATCATTTTAGGTATAATCTTTTTAATTCAAAACATCTTACAAGTTGATGTGATGCAGTACTTTTGGCCTGTAATTTTAATAGCGCTGGGTATAGGTGCGATTTATGGAAGGAGATAATCGATAGCTATGTTTAAGAAACGCTCAATGAGTATTTTTATTATATTAGTATTCTTACTCCCCTGGTTTGTATGGTGTACCACAATTGCGCAGCAGCATGCAATAATTTCTTGGCATGTTCCACAATCGCTCGCATTTTGGATTGGAATAACGATTGCGGTCTACATTTCTGCCGCACTCAGCGGCGGCAAGAAAGCGGTAAAGGACCTGTTGAGTCGTATTGTTCGCGTTAAAGTTCAATTCAAGTGGTATGTTATTGCGCTATTTTTAGTACCAGCAATCTCTGTGGTAACTATGGGAATTTTTAAGCTTTTCGGTGGTGAATTATTGGTTGGTAAAGATATCACTACCGCGAGCCTACCTTTTGTGTTCTTGGTAGAGTTTTGGTTATTTTTAATAACAGAAGAGTCAGCTTGGCGTGGCTTTGCTCTGCCTCGACTGCAGTCCAGATACACACCGCTTAAAGCTAGCGTTATACTTGGCACAATATGGGCTATCTGGCATATTCCACTCTTCTTAATAACCGATTCTTTCCAATCATCTATTCCATATGTGGGGTTTTTTGTATCAACAATTGCAACATCCATAGCTATTACATGGCTGTTCAATAACTCCCGAGGTAGTGTATTCCTTACAGCTATCTTTCATTCTAGTACAGATGTCGCTATTGGTTACTTGGGAGTTATGTCAGGGAGTCGGGGGCTTTTTTGGTTATTTGTTGCATTCCAAGTGACTGTGGCTATAATCATGGCAAGCGGAAAGAAATTTAATCAACCTGTCAGAGAAAACTCAGATCTCGCTTACAAAATAAGCTTCTAATAGCGTATGAGCCAACAAAAAAATCAGACTTATGTAGCTAAGGGGGTGGACCGAATTGTATTTTTCAGTGATGCTGTATTTGCGATTGCAATAACGTTACTTGCTCTTGAAATAAAGATACCAGACAGTAGCGATTTAAATTCAAATAGTAGCTTAACTCACATCCTGAGTAATATATTCCCGCAAATCTTAGCTTTCATACTAAGCTTCTTAATTATTGGTGTATTTTGGGCTAGCCACGTTAGAAAGTATCGTGCATTAACAAGCTATAATCAGACATTTGTGATGTTGAACCTTGCTCTACTCATGCTGATTGCTTTTATGCCATTTCCTACCTCACTGATTAGTGGTTCCCCTACATTGGCTTCAGTAGTTCTCTATGCGTCGACACTGGTCATGGTTGGAATTACCTCAGCACTAAACTGGGCTTACGCAGTAGGTAATAGATTTATTGAAAATAATTACGCTAAACTAAATTACTCTCGTGAACTACGTGGTCCAATAATCATGTCTCTAGTTTTTCTCATATCTATTGCTATTGCATTCATAGACCCTACTTATGCAATGTGGTCTTGGCTGCTACTTATACCAACAATGGGTTATTTTAGATAACTACATGATTAATCGTAATCGAAGCCCCTGCATAAAATAACGTTTGCAACTCAGGAGTATAATTAGAGTAAAGCTTTAGGAGGCAATTATGAATTATCATATTTCAAAGACATGGGCAGTAGTTTTAGTAGTTTTGGCCTTATGGGAATTGATATGGAAAATTACAGCATCTTGGCATGCAGCCAGGCGGGGATCTAAGTCTTGGTTTGTAATATTGATTGTAGTCAATAGCGCGGGTATACTACCTATTTTGTACCTACTCCAGACTGGATCTCTTAAAATGCAACATGATTCACCGAGCAGTGACAAAACTCTTTAACAGATAAAAATTAAACG
>JAGQMY010000001.1 GCA_020428465.1 Candidatus Saccharimonadota bacterium | reverse complement strand
ATACTTTCCAAGGCTCATTATCGACGTCATTACCAGATGCTACAATATCACCACCTAACGAGACCCAAAAATCATTTAATTCGTAAGATTTTATAATCTCTGCAAGTTTATCTGCTAGATAACCTTTACCACATCCGCCCAAGTCTATAGCAGTGTTGATTGGAATCTTAGCGCTATTTTTTCCTATTTCTAGGTTTTTCCAGTCAGTCACTTCTGACGCGCTATAGTTTGGTGTTAAATCGTTTATATGGCTACTAATAAATGATTTATTGTATCCGTATCTGTAAAGAGCCGGCAGAATAAATGGGTTATATAGACCGTTTGTTATGTCTGAGAGTTTATATGAAGAAAATAAGAGTTCTTTAAATTCATCACTTATTTTCGTCTCAAGCCCGGCTCTTAAGTTGAATTTGGTAAGTTCACTATCTGGTAAAAAACGACTGAACTGTTTCTCGAACTTAAATATTTCTAACCATAGATTTTTAAATAGATTATCAACCTCTTTTTTAGGTTTATCAGTAACAATAACTAGCGTACAATCACATCCTAATGCTAAGTTAGACTCCCAGTACTTACTCAAATGCATGTCGTTACCCCGCTAGCACTAGTTGTGCATTTAGGTGCCGGCGCTGGGGTTGGAGTAGGTGTTGGTGCAGGTGTTGAAGTTGTCGGCGTCGAGGAACTAGAACCCGTACTTCCAGTTGACGAACTTGTTGGGGTACTTGAAGCTGAGCCTGAACTACCGCTTGATTTATTATTTACAGCTGTTGGTTGGCTTGTTATCTGCGCAATCTTTGCTTCGGCATCTGCTACTTCTTGATTGACACTTATTAATGTCGGAGAATCACCGCCTGTTGATAGCTGACTAGCTAAACTATTTATTAAGGCGTCGAGTTCATCCTGTCTGGAAGATATAGGCTTGGAATTTGTATTTTCAAGCTGAGAGGGAAGAATAGTTTTAGGAATAGTTTTTAGCATGTCATTAACCATAATTGAAGCAGACACTGCCATTGCTCCCGCTCCACCTACTACATATACATAGAATGGCCAACCGTGCTTTTTACCTTTTTGCTTACCTTGGCTAAACTCTTCAGTTATGACGTTTCGATTGGGTGTTCCAGAGGCGCTGAGCATTGACTTCACAGCACCCATAAACGGTGGGGGACCACATAAAAAGAATGAAGTTAATCCGAATAAACCATTACAAGCTCTTTCCAGAATTTCTGGTGTTATTCGACCACTGTACATATAATGCGATAAATGAACTTTATCTATTGTACCTTCGCCAATAATGAAAAACACACGGATATTTTTATGATTCGTGATTATTTCGTTTAGCTCATCATAGTAAGCAATCTCATCTTGGTTACGAATACTGTAAATAAGGGTTATCTCGTTATCTATACCAGTTGCTGCAGCGTAACGAATCATACTCATAAAAGGTGTGATACCGATACCGCCAGCACATAGAACTACTCTTTTTTCATACTGAGCATCAAATACAAAGCCACCATAAGGTCCGCGGACTAGCATGGTTGAGCCTTCAGGTAATTTCTGGAGTGCTTGTGTGAATTTTCCAGCTACACGTATCCCGAATTCAACTCCGTTCTGACTGGTAGGTGAACTTGCAATTGAAAAACAGCGTTCAGCACTTCTTCGCCCGTGTTTATAATATGAAATTGTGGCATATTGACCGGGCTGAAAAGATATCATAGGCTGATTTACGGCACGCTCTAAACTCAAACTAATAATTGAAGGAGTTATGTTCTGGTTCTTAACCAGCTTATATTTTGCCAACATATTGTTGGTATTTTATCAGATACTGCTAGTGGTTAGTAAGTGGTATCTATCTGATTTCAGCATGTATAGCAACTATCAAGTATTCTTTCGTTCCGTTTCCGGTGTCAAAAGATGAAACTGCGTAGCCTGCGCTCGTTAAGCGTGTGTCTAGCATGCATTCTTTATGACCGTGGGTCGAATTGAACCAATCACTAATGTACTGGTTAGCACTGTTTATAAATGACAGATCAAGGTTTTCGCAAGCAAATCCCGTCGAATATCCGATTTGCTCTAGATGATTATAGAAAAGTTTACCGTCGGGATCTTCGTGTGCATAATAATTTCGAGTCACCATATCTGAGGCTCTTTGTTGTGCTAAATTAGCAAGAACAGAGTCCTTAACTAAAGGTTGCAAACCGTTCTGCTCGCGTACAGAATTTACTTTGTTGAAAATTTCGTCTGCGCTCGGTAGAGAAGAATCAGTATTATTTACTGAGTCGAACGATGCAAGCACCTGTGGTCTTCGAACGTTATCAGTGCTCGAGGATTTACTACTAGCAGAAATAGATGTTGATTTTTGAATGGATAATCCAAATTGGATGGATAATACTAAGCTCAACAACCAAATAGTCATATAAAATGCAGATCTAATAACCTTCAGAGACTTCGATGAAGCAGTGTGTGGTTTTTCCCAGGCTAAACTCTGTTGTATTGTGTTCATATATACATCCATCCCACATCTTCATTGTATCATGTTTATGCTTTATTGTCAATTTTATGAATATAGTTTATACTCTATCTTGTGTCAGAAGCAGAAATAATTACATTAGAAGACATAAATCAAGGATTTGAAACCAGAGAACTTTCGGATGGTGAAAAGGTTAAACTTCATGATGATCTACTCCGTACGAAAATTAAATCTGCAATAAATGGTGAGCTTTTTTGGTATGAAGTATCATATGTGAATCCGTACTCAAATGAGCGGGGGATATCTTGGTTCTTTACTGACGTGAAACAGCCAATAGAAGAGTCTCAATCAGATATAGACAGCATATTAAATAATATACCTGGAGGATCTGTTGTTGATATTAAAAAATATTTTGGCGTCTCTGCTCAAATTAAGAGTGAGGAAATTGACGAAGTTTCAACAAGTCCTGATGCAGAGCTAGGTTCATTAGCACTGAATTATACATTTGAAACCATTCCAGATATGCAAGCTCAATATTTTGAGAGAGAATGCACAGTATTATCATTAGTAATAGGTGGGCTTGACGAGTAAATCAGATTTACAGTGATTCAATCTTGATTTATACTCTGTAGGTACTATTTAGGGGAGTAGCTCTCCGCCAGTTGGCGGATGGTAGAGTAGTTTTTAAAAAATACGCTGGCTTGATTTGAACCTGTTCATTTATAATTAATTAAACATAGGGGAGTAGCTCAATTGGTAGAGTAGCGGTCTCCAAAACCGTTGGTTGCAGGTTCAAGTCCTGTCTCCCCTGCCATGAAAATAGCTCAGTCTTTTGACTGGGCTTTTTTCATTTCATGAGTCTGGGACTTGCATGTCTACCAACGGAGTGGTTGCAGGTGAGAAGTGCCTGTTGCACTTCTCAAGGAAACCTTCTTCATCAAACTTGTTTGATTGAATGAAGTTTCGGGCCCGCAGAATGTGGGCAAGTCCTGTCTCCCCTGCCAAAATAACAATTGTAATATTAAACTTATATGATATTATAAGCGAATGTCAGAATTTTTGATTATAGATCATGAACTATATACTAACTTACCACCCGAAGAGATAACTGTTTATGACCAGGATATTGAAACACAGACGGTAATGCCACGTCCGTATATTAGAGGATTAGATGCGTTGAATTGCATCACAGGTTATGCGATGTTAAATTTAGGACATGATTATTATGAGAAAGCACCGAAAAATTGGGCAAACTTTATTTTTAGTGGCGCACAATTTGCTATAGCTAGTGTATTGTTCTATCCGGCTGCAAAAGGTGCTGTTTACTATGTAGTAGACAAAGTAAAAGAAGCAAGACAGTTACAGTAATCCTTTAACGTTTTTTCTTGTTAGCACTCTAGTATAGAATATACCTATCATTGATACTGTGATTTTTATTTTGTTATAGGGATAGAGACTTGACTTCAATGAGGAGGAAATAATTGGAAATAATCATTACTTTACGTAGCTTCAATCTTATTTACCAAAACGCTTAAACTTGCAGTTATGCTAAAAGTTTTGGACAATATTAATCTATGATTTATGGTGAATCTACTCTAGAAATCGAAACCGGATTATTTCGTTCAACTTTATTACCGCTGAGGCTTGCCAGAGATCTAATGGTAAATGTACCCACGTTGCAGTATGAGAGTAATCGAACTGGTGAAACGGTGGAAATGTTTAGTTTTCACACACGCAGTAGAAACAGTTCGAGACAAATTGTAGCGAAATGCATAATGGGATCTTCTTGCAGAAACAAGGGAGCATATCTCGAAGGTGAATATTTTAATCCTAGGTTAAGAAGTGCCCTCTTTATTTCTAAACACGTGCCTTTTGTAGCTATGCATACATTAGGAAATGATTGCGGAGAGTTTTCTAGTAAAGGGGTTGAAATGTTACATGAAATAATTCAACGTTGGGGTTTAATGGACATAGTCACAATTTAAATTCGAAGCTAATTCCCCTAATACCAGATATAACTTTATTTCTGCTTTATCTTGAATTAAGGGTTGGGTAATTGAATATCATATGTATATCTGTTATAAATAATGTAAATGGCCGGTAATAAAGTACATACTACAAAACCTTTGCTCATACTGTTATATGGTTTTCCTGGAGCCGGTAAAACTTATTTTGCAAGACAACTAGCTGAGAACTTGGCGGCAGCACATGTTAACAGTGATCGCATAAGACACGAACTGTTTGAAGAGCCGAGGTATGATAAGCAAGAAAATGCCATTGTAAACCAGCTAATGCAGTATATGACAGAGGAATTCCTGGGAGCAGGTATTAATGTAATCTATGACATGAACGCTATTCGCAAAAGCCAAAGAATGGCTTTACGCGAAATGGCTAGGAAAAAGGATGCTAAAACACTTGTTGTATGGTTCCAGCTAGATGAAGAAACAGCCTTCAACCGCGTAAAGATACGAGACAAAAGAAAAGCAGATGATAAATTCTCTCTTGAATATTCATACGATACTTTTAAGCGTTTGATAGGTCACATGCAACATCCCGAGTTAGAAGACTATGTGGTAGTTAGCGGGAAACATGTTTACCAGAGCCAGCAAACTTCATTCTTTAAGAAATTGCTGGAACTCGGCTATGTAAATACGCAATACACCCAAAATAAAGTAGTAATGCCCGGTATGGTAAATCTCGTGCCTCGTAATAACCTCGGGCGTGTAGATTTGACTAGGCGAAATATCAATATCCACTAAACAAGAATTTAGATTTTAGAAATTTGATAATTGATTTTTTTAAGCATGTGTAATGGGCTTTTCGTGCCCATACCTACGACTTACATTTTGTGTCGACAAAAACGTAAGACAAAAAACGACTCCCGGTTTACAGAAAACACTGCTTGTTAATTCGAATATAGCGCGCAGCGAGGATGACAAGCATCCCTCGCAGTTAAATTAGGAAAGCTCGGGCAGCTCGCTGCTTAATTCGCTATATTCATCATTAAAAGCAATCCTTTTTGAGTAAAAGGGAGAAAGAATAAGACTGAAGAATGAGGATTGAAGATAAGGGGAGTAACTTAGTTTAAGAGTAGAAGAGTTTCAGAGTTACAGGGTATAAGAGTTATTCCTAACAACTGATGCGTGATACATGTTACATGACAAATGATAAATGGTAATTGCTAAAAAGTTAATTTATAAGTGTATGTGCAAATAAGATAATAAGTTAATAGTTTCTGAAAACCATAATTTAACATCTATAATCTAATTATGATTAAAGAGTTACTTATTGATGGAATTGATGCGCCAGTTGTAATTGCAAAGAGAAAAGGTACGAGATCTATACGAATAACTTTAAGAAATGATGGGTTAGTTAGAGTTAGTGTGCCGTACGGAGTGCCAGAAATAGTTGCAAAACAATATGTAATTTCAAAGAAAGACTGGATAAGCAAGCACATTAAACCAGCTGATATTTTAGTACATGGTCAACACATCGGAAAGAATCACCAACTCATAATAACTAGGTCTGATTCTACACGCATAAATAGTAAAGTTACCAGTACTGAGATACGTGTTAGTTTGCCCATGGACGCAAGTGTTTCCAGTCCGTCCATACAAAAAAAACTTCATAATATATGTGAGAAAGCATTGATTAAAGAATCCGAGATATTGCTTGTTCAAAGACTTGAGTACCTCAGCAAAAAATTCTCGATAAATTATCGATCGGTTCAGATTAAAAAATTGAAGAGTCGATGGGGTTCATGTGACAACAAAAATAATATTGCCTTAAACTGTTACTTAATACAATTAGATTGGAACCTCATAGACTACGTACTCTGTCATGAGTTGACACACACCATACATCACCATCATCAAGCGAGTTTTTGGGATTATTTAGGTGATATTTATCCTGAATATAAATGGGCAAAGAAAGAGCTGAAGAATAAACCAACAAGCGTGTTTATCAGTTAAATATATTATTAAAGGCGACAAAAGCGCCCGTTCTTTTCCAAAGAACTAAATATTCTCGGTACTTTTTGATAAAGTACCACAAAACATGGGGCCAGGGAGTTATTGTTGCTCTATGAATCCGTTGTCAAAGATGACAATACGGGCTATTTAGGCGCTCTCCGCCAGCTGGCGGTTCGCTTCCTCCTAGCTACAACGCCCTTTTTTAGATTGTCATTTTGACTAACGGATATCATCGGGAACAAAACTCTTTAAGCCCCATACCCCAGAAATTAGTGCAAATACATAATTTGCTATTTTTGATTACAAGCCTTCTTGAATTATTCAGATGGGAAGTATTCATTAGTTCATAGGCATTTTTGAACTCTGTTCACTGAAAATCAACTATATATTAAATTATTAAATGTTAATTATAAATTGTTAAATGTTAAACTTTAAAAACAATGTTAAAATAATGCTAATGGCAAGCAAAACTAACACTAAACCAAGGACAAAAACTGGTTCTGTTCAGGCGGTTCTAGATCATGAGCGCTTAAATAGTTTAATCAATAGCATGGCTGATGGCGTTATCGCGACAGATGAAGAAGGCAAGATTGTTTTATATAATGCGGCGGCGCTTGATGTTCTCGATGTGAATTCTATTCAAAAAGGCGATCCAATCGAAAAAGTACTGAAACTAACAAATGAGAATAACGATTTATTAGACACTAAGGGAATTATTCTAAATACTAAAATCCAAACGATATCACGAGACTACAAGATAAACTACACCGATGGCAGTGTAATCAGTATTTACTTAAGTATTTCGCCAGTACACCATGGATACGGCAAAGAAGGCGATAAAGGCTTTGTGTTGATTATTCGCGATATTACACGCGAGAAGTCACTTGAAGAAGAACGCGATGAATTCATAAGTGTTATAAGTCATGAATTACGTACTCCAGTAGCAATTACAGAAGGCGCTGTGGGAAACGCTCTATTCCTAGCAGAGAAGACGGGCGATGTAGAAAAGATTAAAGAAGCTCTGGATAATGCGCATAAACAAGCAATATACCTAGAAGATATGATAAATGACCTTTCTACCTTATCTAGAGCAGAACGTGGGGTATTAGATAATAATATAGAGGACATAAATGCACATGAGTTTGTGGAATCACTACAGTCTCTGTACCAGCCAGATGCAGAAAAAAAAGGTCTTAAGCTATATATTGATGTAGATCCTAAACTTGAAATTCTGAGGAGTGCTAAGCTCTATGTTCAAGAAATAATGCAGAATTTCATAACGAACTCGATTAAATACACAGAAAAGGGAAGTGTAACTATCTCGGCAAAAGCAGTCGAAGGAGGGGTTCAATTCTCTGTTACAGATACAGGAATCGGTATCAGTAAAAGTGATCAAGCGCGTGTGTTTGATAAGTTTTTCCGAAGCGAAGATTACCACACTAGACAGCAGAACGGTACTGGTCTTGGGCTTCATGTAACTAAGAAGCTAGCGCAACTTGCTCAAGCAAAAATCACACTTGAGAGCGAACTGGGCAAGGGATCGACGTTTACGATATTCTTCCCGAATTTGAAGTAAATTTTATGTGGTTGACTGTGTCCCAATTAATACAAAAAGGGCTTTCCGTGCCCTTAAACCTACGGCTCTCATTTTTTGATCGCAAAAAACGAGAGACAAAAAACGACACCCAGCTGAAAATCAATTGCTTAAGCCAGATACCAGCC
>JAGQMY010000078.1 GCA_020428465.1 Candidatus Saccharimonadota bacterium | reverse complement strand
TCAAAATGTTCGTAAGATTATTAGCCTTCCACTAGAGGCGGGATTAAATTACATCGACGAAAATCATCATGGCTATATAGTCGGTGGGCACATACCCAATACAATGCTTGGCGATTTCGGCGACCGTTTCCATGGAACTGTTGACTAAGCAATGTCTCGTGAGATGTTATTTATACGTCCTGCGTAAGCTCTAGCTGCATCTACATGACCGAGAATTTTTAGAGCACCTACGAGCACATAAACTTCGTTTAATATTTCATCTGACATTTCTTTTTCGAGTGATTTAAATCTTTCTTCAATTTCTTTAATTAATTCGTGTGAATAGTTTTTTTCAACTGATTTAACATCGGATGCATTAACAATTTCTAGGGATCTTGCGGATCTGTCGCGCTTAATAATATGTCCGCGTTTAATTAGATTGCCGACATGTAGTGCTACAGTTGCTACAGATGTATAGTTGCAACCATTCATAATCTCTCGGTAACTAGGACTATAGCCATGTTCAATTATAAAATTCTTTATGAACTCCAGTGTTTCAAATTGCTTTTTTGTGGGTCGAGTTGCAGTCATAATATGGCTCCCAAAAATTTAGATTTAATAAATAATAAATTAATTAATATCATTCTTTAGCCTTTCTTATTGAATTCTTTATAGCGTTAATCTGCTTCTGCAATGATTCAACTTGTAGTATTAATTGAGAATCTTTTTCTATATATCCCAATTTTATTGATAAATATATAAAGCTTTTTGATTCAAGTAATGAACCGTATGCGATACTATAAAATTGTAATTTTTCTTTTTGACCGTTCCTACCAAATCCTTCAGCAAGATTAGCAGATATAGAACTTGAGGCACGTCGCAATTGATTTGTTATACCGTAAAATTCGTCTTTAGGAAATTGCTTGGTAATTGTATAGACCTTGACAGCAAAATCTAATGAATCTTTCCAAACAGGAGCATCTTCAAATGCTAGAAGTTTTTTATTTGATTTGATTACATTATTTATCATTTATAAACCCTCATCTATAAAAACTCAGATTTTTACGGTGGTGCAAAGCCGGTGAATGTTGTTTACGCGGAGACGGCTTAGATTTTTTGAACACCCACATGCTGTACCAAAGCCAGTTCCAAACTGTGAAAAAACCGCTGGAAATAAACTGACCTATATATGGTGTTATGCCTACTGCGCGTAATCCACCAACAATTGCTTGATCCAAAACAAAATTAACAAACATTAGACTGTAATATCTTTTAGCTGAGTCACCGAGCTGTTTTTTAGTATGATTTTTTTGTTTGAAGACCCAAAATCTTTGTAATAAGAAGTTAACACTGGCTCCGATAATATAGCTTGAGATTTTAGTCGGCCAGAACGGGATATGCAAGACTTTATCCATGAATGCGAAAGCACCATACCCAACCCAAAACCAAGCACCGCCCCCAATCATGTACTCAGTAAATTGGATTATAAATTTTTTGGTTTTTCCCTGCTTAGCCATAAGAACTATTTTAGATTAATGCGAACAAAATATGAAATTAATGTTTTGTATTAGTAGCTTTATTGACTATTTTTAAAACATTTTCTCTGAATACATCAGTTGAGAATCGTTCGGCATTAGCTATTATGGTACTTCGGTTATATAGCTTGTAATTAAAATCTTTAAGTTTTTTGCTTAGTGTTTCTACATTTTGTTTATCAAAAAATTCGCCAGTAACTCTTTCGACCACAGTATCCAGAGATCCGCCAGCCCGGTATGCAATAACAGGAATGCCAGCAGCTTGGGCTTCAAGTGAAACAATACCGAAATCTTCCTCATTCGGGAAAATAAATGCTTCAGCTCGAGATATGTAATTAACCATGTCGTCATCACTTACTTTGGTTCTGAAAGTGATATTTGGGCCTGCCATATTAACCAATCGCTCGTGTTCTGGACCATCGCCGAGTACAACTAGAGGTTTCCGTGCCTCATTACATGCCATGATTGCCAGGTCTAGCCTTTTATGACTCACATGCCTGCCCCATGTTATAAATCCAGATTTAGGGTTTCGGCCGTCGTTTTTAAACCTATCAGTCTCTACCGGGGGATGTAAAATCTCACTAACTCGCTTATAGATGTTTTTAATTCTTTGTTGAACGGCAGTTGAAATAGCGTACATTTTATCAGGTCTTTGAGAAGCCTTCATATCCCAATGACGCATAAACGGTAGCAGAATCTTCAGTCCAATCCTCCATAGCCAATTGATACTGTCTGAGTTGTTTGATGTTAAATAATTCTCGGGCTTTACCCAATAATAAAGTGTCGGCGTATAGCACATATTAATATGAACTCCATCTGGAGCTCTGACTGCTTTTGCTTCTGCGCTACCTGCACTAAAAACAACATCATAGCCTTTTAACTTAAGGTGTCCAAAATACCATTGTCTTGGAATAGTTAACAACTGATGTCGTCTCAAAAACTTAGGAAGCTTTTGCATCCAAGAAGCTCGTAAATCTACATTTTTACCAAACAGAGTATTTGCAGCCTGAACATTGTAAGTAGAGGTATATATCGGAGCGTCAGGGAATATTTCATGTAGCGCCTTGATTACCCTTTCTGAGCCACCAGTAGCCGCAATCCAATCACAGACAATGGCAATTTTCACTAGTCGTCGCTCCTCGAAAAACTACGTAAAATTACATGAGCGATAGTCTTTAGGAGTATGACAATATCTAACCAGAAACTCCAATGCTGAACGTAGTACATATCTAATCTTCTTCTTTCTTCAAACGGAATATTTCTTCTGCCAGAAATTACAGCCAGTCCCGTAATACCTGGCTTTACACTTAGTATTGAGCTCTTTTTATCAAAAAGATTAATCTCCTCAGGCACTAAAGGCCTCGGGCCAACCAAGCTAATATCTCCTTTGATTACATTGATTAGCTGAGGAAGCTCATCAATAGACGTACGTCGCAAGAACCTACCAAATTTAGTAACGCGCGGGTCATTTTCGAGCAAATCGCCACTTTCTCGATACTTTTTTGCAAGCTCTGGCTTACCCATCTTAGCAAAGGCTTCTTCTGGACTGAGTTTATGATAATCGTGTTTATGTGTTCGAAATTTATAGAGGCCAATTTTCGTGTTAAACCTAGATACTCTTGTTTGCTTATATACTGCATCACCCCCAAAAAATGTCAGTAAAAGCCAGGTGACTAATAGTATTGGTGATGCTAATACTAATAATAAAGCTCCAAAGACAACATCAAACGCTCTCTTGACAATACGTCCCCAACCTATGAGAGCAGTCTGATGAACAGCGATAGTGGGGATATCCTCGAACAAGTTCACTTCGATACTACCTACAAACAACCCGCTGTTACCAGGAACAAACCGGTAAGCGATATGATGTTCTTGAGCAAAACTTAAGATTTCATCATTTCTTTGCTGGTCGGCAAAAAGTTCTGTCTGGACGATACTATGAATATCGCGCGTGTTAATTTGCTTGATTGCTTCGGCAAAGTTACTAAACTGAATTTTTGGTGCGATATTATCATATTTAGTTCTTTTATCAGCTATTATGCCTATTACCCTGTACCCTAAATGAGGTTGAGACAGTGATTTAGCAAGCTCACCGGTTATTGGAGTAGAGCCGATAATTAGTATGTTATTTATACCAATACCATATCTAAATAATAGCCTTCTAATAGCTCTTGCTGTAGTTCTGAACAGCAGACATATAAGAAATGCGAAAAGAAACCCATAAATCGTAACTAGTCTTGCCGGGAAAATTGCCTTGTTCAGCGCATATTCTGAACCGATAAGAAACAAAATTCCGACAAAAGAACCTACTAAAAGCATTAGAAATTCTTTAAATCTGTTCTCGTAAACCTGCGATCTATACAGTCCAAGTAGCGCGAAAATTATTAACCAGAATATTAAGAGAACAGCAATGACACCAATGTAGCCACGGGCTGTAATCGGCTCGAGAAGTGGGCGGTCATCAAGCTTAACTCGAATTACATATGCTAAAGAGAAAGCTGCGACTAGAGCGATGAAGTCACCGACGAACAAAATAAAACTGTATAGAAGCGATGCACCGTGTTTCATGACATTAGTATACCTCTAGTTTACGCTATGTAACACCGAAGAAATATTGTTTTGCCTAGGAATTGCTATGAGTAGCTGATGAATATCATACTATAATGTTGTATTTTTTATACTTTACTTTTTTATATTTTACTGACTTATAATATTTTTACATCTGTTTTATTAGCAGTATAATTGTTGTATTTTTTATATTTTTGTTTATACCATTTTAGAGAGTATAATGGCTACTACAATTAATTATAGCAAGGAGCACTATGTGCGGTAC
>JAGQMY010000077.1 GCA_020428465.1 Candidatus Saccharimonadota bacterium | reverse complement strand
ACAAGATATTATAGGTATAATGTTGATTCTAAAGATTGGGAATTGATGTATGCAGAAGATATTCCAAAAGAGGATAAACAAAAAATTATAGATGCATTAAATAAAGGTTTTGATGATTTGGGCTATAGAGAAAAGGAAGTATATGGAGAGTGCATCGAAGACAGAGAAAGCCAAATAACATTTTCAGTACTAGGTCAAGATATTGTTGATGCATTGGGTGAAAAAGGGGTTGAACTGAAAGAAGCATGGGACCCCGATAATAAAAAGAAATTAGAACTTAGAGATTACATAGCACCACTAATTCCCGATTACGAAGTAAGAGTTGGAGGAGTAACTTCAATTGATGTTACTAAACAAGGCATAGACAAAGCTTACGGCATGCAGAAAGCAATGGATTTATTGGGTGTAGAAAAATCGGAAATTCTATTTATTGGGGATCGATTAAATGAGGGCGGAAATGATTTTCCGGTTAAAGTTTTTGGAATAGATTGTGTACCGATTAAAACATGGCAAGAAACACGATCGGTTGTTGAAGCAATCAATAAACTATAAATAATGGCGCGGGTAAAATTATCAGAATTTAGAGCTAAGAGCATTCTAGTTGAAGGCTACAATGGCTTCGCATTAAGCTACGATAATCTAGGTAGTCAATTAGCAGAAATACCTGATGGGCAGTATGTTTTGAAGGTTGACCAAGGAATTAAAAAACGTGGCAAACAGGGATTGGTGGCAGTGAATATATCTACTGCTCAAGTTCGCGAATATGCTGACACGTGGAACGAACGTGGGTTTAGTAGATTTCTTCTAGAGCCATTATTTCCACATGAACAGTCTCATGAAAAATATTTGGCTTTTCAGCGCACCAGGGATGGATTGCTAATCAGCTTTAGTGAGCTGGGCGGAATGGACGTTGAAGATAATGCGGATTCTATTCAAACTTTTCATGAAAACCAACTACATGATCTTGTTAAAGTGAGTAAGCTAGAAGAGAATTTTCTAAAAAATATCATCGCAAAAATGAATGAAAATCACATGAGTTTCTTAGAGATAAACCCTTTGGTAATTAATGATGGCCAACCCGTATTGCTAGATGCTGCCGTCTTAGTTGATTCTGCAGGTGAATATTTTACCAACAACTGGGATGAAAATGACGTGGTTGAGGCGAGCCAGAAGACAGATGCTGAAATTAGAGTTCGAGAGTTAGACGATAATAGCCCGGCTGCATTAAAGTTAACCGTCTTAAACAAAGATGCCAGTTTGTGGTTATTACTTTCAGGCGGTGGAGCTAGTATAACGATTGCAGACACGATTCAGGCAGAGGGATTGGGCGGTCAACTTGGTAACTACGGGGAGTATAGCGGTGGTCCGACTACCGCGGAAACGTACCTCTATACTAAAGAAATACTAAATTTAGTGCTTAGCTCAAAAGCTCCGAAAAAAGCTATTATTATCGCCGGTGGAGTTGCTAATTTTACCGATGTCGCCAAAACATTTAAAGGTATAATTCAGGCTTTGGACGAGGTAGCGGAAATACTAAAAGAACAAAAAGTTAAAGTATTT
>JAGQMY010000076.1 GCA_020428465.1 Candidatus Saccharimonadota bacterium | reverse complement strand
ACACCAATTTCGTGGGGTATTGGAGCACCAGAAACAGACAAGCCGTGAGTTATTGAAAATGATTCTGGGAAAAGAGGAACTGTATTTCCATTATCATCAAATAGGTAAAGCCAATAAATATTTGTGGTACCTTTGTCAATTGCTACAGTGTCAAAGAATTTACCATTCCTAAGCTTAATTTTAGAACTAGTATATAAACCGCTATCAGATTGTATTTGAATAAAGTAATCACTCTCTGCATCTGACAATTCTTCAATTTTGCCAGTAACAGTTTGCTCATCCTCAGAAGTCATTGACTCATAAAATAGCGTTACCTTTTTTTCGGAGTCGTCAATATCCCTTGAATCCATTAGTATTTCTTGGGGAACTCTTTGGCTAAGTCCAAAGATGCAAGCACCCCTTGCTACTACAGTTAGAGGGTCTATAGAATTATCAATCTTGAGCTTAAACTCTTTCTCCAGAGTTTCTCTAATAAACGGAATCTGTGTCGGTCCACCGACTAATACAATTTTAGAAATTGACGATGAAGGAACACCAGAATCCTTTAGTGTTTTCTTAGCTAAATCTACGGTTTTATCAACCTGCGGTTTAATCAATTCCTCAAAATCTTTCCGTGCGAGATTTATTGAGATATAAACCTCGTTACCATCGTCATCTTTCCCGATATCTTCAACTTCTAAAGTAACTTTATCGTATTGAGAAAGTTCAATCTTTGCCGCTTCTGCAATAGCTTTTAATCTTGCGAAGATGCTTCTATACTTATCGCTACTTCTATCAAATCCCTTGAATTTATATTTCTCTAATATTGCTGGCTTAATTACTTCATCTACTACTTTCCAGTCAAAATCTTTGCCACCCAGAAAATTATCACCACTATGACCAAGAACATTTAGAATGCCATCCTTAGATGAGATTAGAGCTACATCAAAAGTGCCACCTCCCAAATCGTATACAAGCCAGTTCTGATTTTCCGCGTTATCAAAACCATATGCCATTGCTGCCGCTATAGGTTCTTGGAGCAAAACAACGTAACTAAATCCTGCAATCTGTCCAGCACGTTTTGTAGCTTCTGCTTGCAATGAAGAAAAGTACGCAGGAACAGTAATAACTGCAGCGGTAGTTTGAAGTTCAGGGTATTTGCGTGTTGCATCTTCTTTTAGACTTTTTAGTATCTCTGCCGAAACCTCTTCAGGAGTCAAGTCTGAGCCCAGCCGGTCAAAGTGGACGGTTTCACCCGTACCCATCAATCTCTTGATTTCAGCTCTATTATTTTTGAATTCCTCTTCAGAAGAGCTTTTATAAAGCTTGTCATATGCCTTGCGTCCAACAACCTTATTCCCAGCTTTATCTACCCCAAAGACAGATGGTGTATATTCATCTTGCAGTGCATTTTTAATAATTTCTACATTACTACCATTATTTATTGCAATCTCTGAGTTGGTCGTGCCTAAATCAATGCCAATTTTAATGACGCTATTATCTTTGCTGGCTTTTTTATCATTTTTCAAGGACGACCACCTTTGCTTTCTTAATTAATTGACCTTTATGCATAACGGCTGGCTCGTGGGTCTCTTTAACAATGCTATGAGGTATGCTTGGGTCTTTCTCTATACTTAAGATTTCAAGATTTAGCCCTTCGTTGTATTTAGCATCAGTATAATCGGTGACAGATATATCGTTCTTTTCTAAATACCTTTGAAGTATTGAGAGTGAATTATGAAATGCTTTTTTCTGGTCATCAGACAATCCTTCAGATGATTTTTGTATACGTTTTTCCAATCTCCAGACTTCAATAGCAAGCTCAACAAGACTTTGGCTGCTGGGACTTAAATTTAGAAACTGGCTCCTCACAGAGTCAGCAATATTTTTGTTAGTTATTTTGAATGATAGCTGTTGGAGCTTAATTCCATAAGTGACAATTAGAATAATAGTGAGTATTAGAAGTATTAAAACCAGGTATAGTGCGATATTCATAATTATTTATTGTCATATATATAACAAATTAACTATATGATACACCTTAAGCTACGCTTCAGGAATAAAAAAGTTATCTAATATAGTTTTATACTTTT
>JAGQMY010000075.1 GCA_020428465.1 Candidatus Saccharimonadota bacterium | reverse complement strand
TATCAACATGGACTATTGATGTATCTATAATAAATCGCCTATTTAGACACGTCCTTCCAAGCAAAATTGGAAATGTTTTAATAGATCGATCTGCAAGTGTGAAGGTCGAATTGAATACTTTACCTGCTAACTTAACCTTAAACGTTACTTTATATCTTTCTTCCGACTGCCCAAAGGAATTTTCGACTTTGGTAAGAGAGTAGTTTTCAACTTCAATATCTCGGTCATATGGATATGCTGGGTGATTACCAAGTAGTTTAAATTTTAGAACCTTTTTGCCGTTTTTCTTTTTATACTCACGTATATCAGTCGCATGAATAGATGACTGAAAAGCGCCCGTGTCTATCTTTGCGGGTATGTCATAAAGAAGATGTCCGGGTAAATCTATAGTTTCAGCGCGCCCTATTATTGACTTATACTTTGTCATAATCAATCTATTATATCAGAATTAATAATTTTAGTCAATCCCACCTCTAGGATATGAACATTATAGCACCTACCCGACAATACTGTTTACTAGTGCAGATTCGCGTGAGTCGGTATGATCATATTTACCAATAAATAGTTTGTCGAATCTTTCAGGATCCGCTTTAATCAATTTCAAAATTTGTGCAGACTTAACAACACCTTCCAAATAGACTTTTAATTTTGTATAGTTATCATTTTGACCAGCGAAACTTGTACCTCTAAACATATTTTCTAGATGTGCGTAAGCACCCCACTGACCTGATTGTGCCATCTTAATAATTTCTTTGTCTATTGACTTACCTAGACTTTTAGCAATTTTAACTGCTTCAATTCTCCATGCTATTTCAAAAACTTGTCTAGCGTCTCTTCCGGACGTGCTTCCTATACCCGCGGCAAGACCGACATTAATATATCTATCACGCGCCCTTCTAATTGCAGGGTTATCGTCTGCAGATCCGTTGACTATACACTCAAGTGCAATAGCTAATCCTTCTTCAGAATCAGCATAATTAGCTGTTCCATTGGCTAGCAAACCAGGATATCGAGACTCTAGGCCATTTTGACCTCTTCTTGCATGAACTTCCTGCTCATGTATTACGAGTGCTTTGATCTGTTTAGCATTCCTTTTATCATGTGAAGGTATTTCGATTAGTTGCTTCGCTGTGTTGGTGGAAACTGATGATCTAGAACTACTAACAACACATCGCCAGCCTTTTTGATAAAGTCCACCCGCTTCAAGAGTTGAATTTATTACTTCCGCTACACCATTTGCATCATACTCAACATCATCTTCAGTATCTGGGATTGCATCGAATATATGACCATATTTTTCCTCAATTAATGGCATATAGACGTCAATCAATTCCTGATCAATTGGCTCATACTCTTCTCTTTCGGTAATGTTTGTGCTGGCATAGAAGTTTTCTAAATAAGTCTTAACTTCAACATCATCCTCAGAAATTGGCTCAAACCCCTCTAAACGTCGTCGCTCTGTAGAAATAATTGATTCAAAAAGCTCAACATCTATTGGACCATAGAGCGCCTCATTTATTTCTTTAAACTTGTTTCTCCATGTTTGTCTACTTTCAGCACTTCCTGCTGTCAAAGATTTATAGGCAGCATGCATTAATAGCTCCCTGCCTATAAGCGTATCGTACATACCGATATACAGGTCTGCAACTTCGTCGCCTAATTCTACACGGTGCTGTTCAATAACTGCCTGAAGGTTGGTAAGAAGTCTAACCTGATCCTGGTGGCCTAGCTCAGGATCGCCGGATAATTCCTCTGCTCCACCGGTTAAATGATTAACTAAGGCGGGATATTCATATTGAGGCAGATATTGTCTACCATCAGTAAAAGCTTCTTTTTCTATATTTCTTTGTTTTGTATCACCTGAAAACCCGGAATAATCAAAATACTTTGGGGCAAAATTTAAGGCTTGTTCGAGAGATAGGCTTGAGTCGTTTGGCTCATAGAATACTTCCTCTGAAGGCGTTTGTGTGTCTGGAATGTCGTGAGTGTTTTCCATAGATGATAGTTTATACTTTTTGTTATTTTATCAGTACAAATATACTATCATATTTTTGTATATATTTCAAGTTTTAGATACGTGCCTGTATGCCAGATAGACCACGGCGACCAAAACTAAGATCATCATTACAATCAAAGTTATGAAACCTGACTGCGGGCTCGGTTTATCTAGCTTAATCATTAGCAATATGATATGCCTAAAATATATTTGACTCAATAGTTAATTAAAGAAGCCACGTTTTTTATTGTCTTTAAATTCTTCGAGTAATTCTTGTTGTTTCTTACTTAGTTTGGTCGGCGTATCGACGTAAACAGTTATGATATGCGCTCCGCGGTTGCCTGATTTAACATGTGGCACACCATGGCCTGATAGCTTGAAGTCAGTACCATTTTGCGTACCAGCCGGGATTTTCATTTTAACTGGGCCATCAACAGTCAATACGTCTATCTCCGTACCGAGAGCCGCATCCACCATGTCTATGTGGGTCTTGCTTAAAATTAAGTCACCTTCTCGAGTAAATTCCTTGTGGGGTTTAACTCGGAAATGGATATATAGATCACCTTTGTTTCCGTTGGCGGTTGACTCACCATAGCCAGATAAGCGCATTGTCGCACCGTCATCAATTCCGGCGGGAATTTTAACTTTAATATTCTTCGTAACTCTGTGCAAGCCTGAGCCATTACATACAGTACACTTCATTTCGGGAATTTTGCCTTTGCCCTGACATTTCTGACAGGTGACAGCTTGTTGGATATTGCCGAAAATAGTCTGTGAAACTCGAACTTCTTGACCAGATCCCTTACATGTACTGCAGGTAATTAACTCGTGACCGGGCTCGGCTGACGATCCTTTGCAATGATCGCAGACGTCTTGAAGATCTAATTTAACTTCAGTCTCAACACCGAAAACTGCTTCTTCAAAATCTAATACCATCTCCATCTCCACGTCACGCCCTCGTGCCGGTTGACGACTTCGACGCTGAGAACCGCCTCCACCGAAAAAGCTTCCGAATAAATCACCAAACCCACCTAAATCGTCAAAATCGAAGTTAACCGAGTGTCCCTGTCCGCCAAAATTAAAACCAGCGAATGGATTGCCACCAGTACTTCCAGCTCCGCCAACACCGGCATGACCAAACTGATCATAGCGCTGTCGTTTCTGGGCATCTTTTAGAACTTCGTAGGCTTCATTTACTTCTTTAAACTTAGCCTCATCTCCACCCTCTTTGTCAGGATGCAGTTCTATTGCTTTGCGCCTAAAGGCTTTTTTTATCTCATCATCTGATGCACCTTTAGATACACCTAAAACCTCATAGTAATCTCGCTTGCTCATGATCGTTTTTTCCTAAGACCTAGTTTCTCTGCAATTTTTGTATAAAGTAAAACAAAGGGTTCGGCTACTAAAATTAACATGTCTAAAATAAAATCCATTGTAGTGTTATTTTAGCACTTTAGCCTGTTGAGTGCTAGATATTTTAAGCAAAATAGTAATCCTTAAAGCGTAGCAGGAAAAGAGTCAGCATAAGCGCATAAACAAAAATCAATACGTTAGAATGGTTCCTAGTTAGAAATTTTTTAACTATTTTTTGATTATTTGACAGATTATCTGAATTTTCACAGTAATCTTTTAGTCCGTATATACCGATTGGCACACTAACTAGCCATATAAAAATACAGAAAATGCAGATTTTACCAATTGAATACAGACTAACCGCAAAAAACCAAGCACTGAAAAGAAACATTATCAAACTTAAACTAATAGAAATTTTGCTTACTATTTTGTTCCAATGCCCACCGTTCAAACGTTGTAACCCGAAAGCTAACAAAATCGAAAAAGCCACCATTCCAATAAACGCATTCGGTGGTCCGAAGACAGCTGCTAACCTATTATTCAGGACACTTCCGCAGTCCACTACTGGGTTTAAGTTGCACGATAGATTTTCGCCAGGGAATTTCAGCATTTGTATTCGCTCAGTTGCCTGCCAGAACGCTGCAACCAGACCAACGGTTGATAACAGCACTAATGACTTCGGATAATCTAATAGTTTTGATTTGCTTTTTAGCATACTTATATCTCCTAGTACTGCTAGTGATTGTACTCCGAAATATTATTCTTGGCTATCTGGTAAAGCTGGTGGCGTTTGATCGTCAAGATTATCAGGCTCTTGAGCTTGACTTAATGCTAATCCAGCAGCTCTTCGAGCGTATACTACATTTGGGTGACCTAAATCGCCTTGATGAAATTCAGTTACAGCATTAGCCATCCGCACAAGTCTCCTAGATTCTGGGTCATAATAATCAGTCATAGATATAAGATTACAACTTTTTTACACTAAATAAAATCGTTTAAGCTTACTCAAGAACTGAGATTTTAACATCTAATGATTCTGGTATTTTCTGAACATCTGACATTTTGTCGCTAATATTTTTTAAAACTTCATCGAGCTCCTGAACGTCTACACCTATCTTCCGGGAGAAACTAACATAGTAATTCTCATTACCTTTTAAATCGGTAGATATAGTATTAAAAACTTCAATAAGACTAATCTGCTCATCATTTAGCTCTGTCGGGAACTTCATTGATAATAATTCATCTGTTGTCTTTGCAATAACAGATTGATACTCCTCGATTTGACCAACCAATAAAGCTCCGACTCCTTCGGGTTTAGTTATACTATCGAGAAAATAAGATTTTTCTAATACCCTTCCTACGCCACTACAATACTCATTCTTAGCGTTTGGCTTTATAAGCTGAGCTATATTTTCGAGCGAGTTATTAATGTCGTTGCTAACTTGTTTAGCCCTTTTTGGTCGTGGCAAGAAGTCTACAAGAGAGCTAAACGATGGTGGAGGTGTAGCATAAGCAAGGTTTTCACTGACCTTTGCTACTATTTCATCCATATTTTCGACCGAATTCATGTCTGGATTTGCGACGTAGGCTATTATTTTGTTTCTGTCTAGGTCACAAAAGTAAGAGGCACCAAAACTACTATATGCCTGCTGGAGTTTGGCGATTGAATCTTTTAAATATATGGCTTTTACCGAAACCTTGTAGTCATCCACTTTATTAATGTATAAATATGCTCTACCACATTCAAAAATCATAAAAATAAGCACAAATAACAGAGCTGAGATTGGTAATAAAAGTTTAGGCTTTTTTGTTATAAGTTTCTTAAAATTTTTGAATTTCTTCTTAACACTCATTTAATAATAAGCATAACAGAATTTTTATTATAGTAGGCTATTCCAGTAATCTGACCATCGGAAATAAACTAGCAAAATAACTACTCCATAAAGAATAAACATCGGAACATTATGGTTGGCGACAAGTATTTTCTTGAACTTATCCGAGATATTTATTAGCTTCTTATCTAATACAATATATATCGAGATATAAGTAAACAGCGCAATTGTCACTGCCCATATAGTTGAGCAATAAAGACATAAAGCACCAATAACATATAACGACTGATAAATAAGCCAAGCGTTATATGACAAACCGAATAAACTAGCAGCCCAGACCGCTATCCACCATTTATCAACAAACTTTAGTCCAAGTAGCATCGATGCGCCACCAATTAGAAGAATCCCGTAAGCAACCATACCGAGTGACGGATTAGAAACGCCGAGAGCACTACCTTGACTGGCTGTTACAGAAGCAGTACAGGATACGATTGGACTAATTGAGCATGAAGCAACATGGCTAGGGTCTCTCTCTAATGCCTGTTTCTCCTTGGCCAATGAATAAGAAGCACCGAACCCAACACTAGCTACAAAGATCATCAATAAAGGCAATACGGTTGCTAACTTCTTATTAAAATCGGTAACATTTTTAGTTAGTTTTTCCCATAAAAATAATTCACCAATGAGCACTATGAGACCGGCTACTGCAAATTTTCCTATAGAGTTGTAAGCATTTGTAATCGTAAATAAAATATATAGAACTGGTAGCATTGCAGAGACTACCGCAATTTGGTTCGGTTTTTGTATTTTTTT
>JAGQMY010000074.1 GCA_020428465.1 Candidatus Saccharimonadota bacterium | reverse complement strand
TGACTGGGACTCGAAAGAAGAATAGGAATAATAGAATACTTAAATGTGGAAAGAACTATTTCTTTTAGTGATGAAAGCAATCTTCAGGTAGCTAGCGATATCATAGACCGACACATACGTGCTATGATGGGTGAGCTTGTTAAGACTCCAGCTGTAGTTAATCCTGCTATAACTGGTAAGTCATCACCCAAGGTACCTGCCCCAAGCCGATGGAAACTCCGTATTGCTCAAGGTCAACAGCCTGAAAGATTTACTGACGGAGAAGATTGATGGGTACGAAAATATGCTTTCCGATGCTATTGGCGTTGGTTGCCTTGAAGAGTTCATCATTGGTTGCACTTTAGAGTATTGCCCAATGATAAAAGTTCTATTCCAGGCGTAAAATTAAAAAGACATCTTTTAGTACCATCATGCCAAATTACACTAGAAAGCTGGTATGATTACAGAAAAAGAGCGGAAGAATTAGTAAAGGAATTAAACATTGATTAATCGAATATCCAACGGGTTACCTTATCCCCTTTGCGGGGCGGTATCCCCTCCGTCTTATACGCGGTTGAAAGGGTAGTTGGTACACGTGGGTTCAATTCCCACCCGCCCTACCAATTTAATCTAAATTTAACTATTTACTAGGAGATAACAATGGGTCTCACTACCATACCTTGTCCTGCCTGCAAAGCAGGTTTGAAGCCTTTTACCACTTCTGGTGGTGAGACGGTCAATGTCATGGAGCATACTGCGGGATGCACCATAGTTAACGAGGAAGTCAACCGCCGGGTTGGTCATATCAAGGGTTCAATCAATGACGGAAATTCCTGAACACCTTTTAAAACGCGCTGAAGCGGCTAGACAAAAGGCTGCTTCACAACCATTAGACAAGCAAGAGGAACCGTTGGTCTTTGGAATAAAGAAAGAACCGCAGCCACGGTTGTTTCTAAGAATGATCCATACAGAATCTACTACAGCTTTGGCAAAGATCTCCAGTGGCGTTTAATCAAACATGCATAATAGGAATAATATGAGAAAGATAATTAACTACATCAATCGTAACCGCAGATCCAATCGCAGCAGAGTTAACTACTCTAACTGGGGTTGTGGTCTTTGATAACTAGCTAGTTTTCCTTACAGAAAAAAAGAAAGATTTTAAGGAGACTATATGTCACTTTACTGCTCGCCAGCTTTCTAAGTCATAAGGCTTCGGGTCTCTAGCTCAATTGGTTAGAGCATTTATTTGTTATTCAAAAAATCTATCCATCCTAAATGCTTGTAAAAGTTGCCCCGTATTTGAGTGTGTATATTGTGACAGTTTGCACATAATACTCTGCACTTTCTTACTTCCATTTGAATACGGGGCAACGACAAGTTTCTATTGATTCCATCCGATATATTAAATTCTTTTTTGAATTCATCTAAATGATCAAATTCTAATGTTCTAATATCTCTATTTCCACAACTTTGACATGGATTTTTTAAAAGATAATTAACAATCCAATCTTGAACTTGTTTTTTGTATCTTATTTTATTTATCTTTGTTTGCTGTTTATGATACTCTTTATTTTTGTTGTAATATGCTCTTGATTTTTTTCGAGAACATATTTTACAAATATTAGATATATTGTCTTTATAGCGATTGTTCTTATTAAAATCAATTTCTTTTTGTATTTTTTTACATTTGGTACATTGTTTCATGTTAACATGATACCATCTTTTAACTGATAGTTCTAGTTAATTTACTAGGGAGTGTAGCTCAGCTGGTAGCAGCAGCGGCCTTTTAAGCCGACGGTCGTGGGTTCGATCCCCACCACTCCCACTAAAGAAAGGAAACATCATGGCAGAAATGGCAGGAGTCA
>JAGQMY010000073.1 GCA_020428465.1 Candidatus Saccharimonadota bacterium | reverse complement strand
TCAACTACTACTTTACCTATTAGCGCTGGAACTGCCTCTGCCTCTTCAGCCGGATCATCTATGTATTCAAAAGGTATTTCATATTGATCGCATAAGTTTTTTACAATGTCATATACTGTCATACCAGAACCGTTCTGGTCTTCTGTTGTACTTATTGACATTCCGTTACCATTTAACATGTTGTATTGTCTCATTTGACTCATTAAAATTACGCCCATTGGTATAGTTGGTCTTTTATCTTCATCTTTAGGATCCATACCCAGTATCATGGATTCTATTTTAGCTACATCGTTGACAATTTTTGTATCTAGATGATCAACTGAAGCTTCATCTAAAGCAACTTCAACATTCTGAGCTATATGATTAGCACCAGAACGAACAGACCCAAGAACAACCATCTGTTGCCTTTTTTCGTACTGCGTTTCCTGTTCTTCGCCATTCATTTTTAGTATTTGTTTGATTTTGTTTATTTTTGATTCTTTCATAGTTATATTTTAGCATAAGAATGTTTTTATGTCAAGTAATATGTATTATATAGGTAAGTATAATTGTTAACTGTTTATTAATTTTGTTACTTGCTCAACAATTTTATTCAACTCTTGTCTGTTCTCTGCTTCGGCGTTTAGGCGTAATAGTGGTTCTGTGTTACTCGCACGAACATTAAACCAGCCATCTTTTAAGGTAACAGTTATTCCATCTAGCTCATCGATAATTTCATTAGCATATGCTTGTTTAATTTTAGCTAGTGCTAACGCTTTATCTTTAACAGTGAAGTTAGTTTCTGGTATTGCAGAATATAGGGTGAAATCTTTCCTTATTTCAGACAGCTTTTTATTTTTTAAGCTCACAACATACAAAGCAATCATAGACGCAATAAGGCCACTGTCCGCATACCAATTATCTTTGAAAAAGTAATGACCAGAAGCTTCGCTGCCAAAGATTACATCTTGCTCACGCATTGCCTGCTTGATGTTGCTATGTCCAGCTTTTGTGACAACAGCCTCCCCACCGTTATTAACTATTGTGTCTCTTACGCTATGGCTAGTACGTACTTCATACACAATCTTAGCACCAGGGTTGCGCTTTAAGTAATATTCACTAATCAACGCCTGAACAATACTGGCAGGCATTGGTTCGCCAGTTTCATCAATTAAAAATGCCCTATCGCCATCGCCGTCAAAAGCTATACCACCATCTAATTTATTTTTCTTAATTTTTTTGGCAATATCTTTTAGTGTTTCAAACTTTAATGGATTAGCCTCGTGGTTAGGAAATGTCCCATCTGGTTCAAAATACATTTCTGTTACTTCCCAGGGCACATATGGCTCAATCTCTGCGAAAATCTCACCCGCCATACCGTTACCAGCGTCAACAGCTATGCGCAATGGCTTATATTTTGTCGTGTCTACAAATGTTAATACATGATTAATCCAATCGTCTACTACATTATGCTTCGTAACCACACCGCGAGCAGTTACTTTTTTGTACGAACTATTTATTATATTGGCCTTAATATCAAACAAGCCTGTATCTTCACCTATTGGCTGAGCCTCTTGCTTGCAAAGTTTTATGCCGTTATATTCTCCAGGGTTATGGCTGGCTGTTATAACCGCCCCTCCAGCTAAGCCATTTGCACCAACAGCGAAATATATCATGTCTGTTGCTATGCGTCCAATATCCCATACATCGCGCCCTTGGTCCAATAAACCTTTCATAAAAGCCTCTGCAAATGATTTACTGTCTGGTCGCATATCGTACCCAACAGCTACAGCGCCATTAGAAGGTAGCCAGTCTGCATATGAACGCGCAATATTATAAACAACCTCTTCATTAAGCTGAGTACCTACCTTACCCCTAATGTCAT
>JAGQMY010000072.1 GCA_020428465.1 Candidatus Saccharimonadota bacterium | reverse complement strand
AATTATTATTTTTATTGCTGGCTTTATATTGGGAATGTGGCGTGGCAGTAATATATTGCTAGCTCAGCGCGGACTTGAGAGTTATTTCGGTCAAAATATTTCTGTCATCGGAAAGGTATCAGAAGATCCTGATTTTAATGTTGAGGGCGATATCCACTTTAAACTAACAGAAGTAATGATTAATGGTAAAAAGCAGACTGGTCAATTGTGGGTATCCGCGAGCACTAAGCAAGAAATAAAGCGGTCCGATATCGTGTTTTTAAATGGGCAACTCTCTAGGGGTTTTGGTACGATTCCTTCGGCGATTTATAGAGCAAATATTGTAAAGTCTGTCTATATAGACAAATCTGATCTTGGTCGTGAAATTCGGGATTGGTTTGCTATGAAAGTACGTCGATTTATTGCCGAACCACAGGCATCTCTAGGTATCGGTTATCTTCTAGGACAAAAAACTGAATTACCAGAAAAACTTGATAACGATTTAAGGTTACTTGGGCTTACACATATTGTGGTAGCAAGTGGCTATAATCTAACAATACTTGTTAGAATAGCCCGTCGCTTGACTGCAAAAATATCAAGATTTACTGCCCTAGCAATCAGTGGTTTTTTGGTTCTCGGCTTTGCAAACCTCACTGGATTTAGCCCGTCGATGAGCCGGGCATCACTAATCGCAGGTTTGAGCTTATTAGCTTGGTATTTTGGTCGTAAATTTCATCCTATAGTTTTGATTTTATTCTCTGCTGGAGTGACAATTTTGATAAATCCGGCATATGGGTGGGGTGATATTGGGTGGCTTTTATCCTTTACATCTTTTATAGGCGTGATAATGCTCGCACCTCTGATAAATTCTTACTTTTGGGGTGAAAATAAACCTGGTATTGTTAGACAAGTAATAGTGGAAACTCTATCAGCACAGGTCATGACTCTGCCAATTACTCTCTTAGTTTTTGGACATTATTCGATACTATCTATGATAGCTAATCCATTAATTTTGCCACTTATACCCTTATCTATGCTCTTCATATTTATATCTGGTTTGGGTGCTATTTTTGTCATTCCGATATTGTCATTTATGCTTTCGAGACCTGCTCAATGGCTTCTTGACTATACAACATGGGTAATTGGTAAACTTTCGTCTTTGCCACAAGCTAGCTCGGATATAAACATTAAATATTCAGCCACAATCTCACTATATTTACTCGCTATTTGTCTAATAATATTTTTGCAAAGAAGGACTGGCTATCAGTTTAGGGAATACAATATTATTGAATAGTTGACTTCAAAAAACACATTAAGCATAATAATTTTTAGTGCTAAAACTAAGCTATAACTCAAGAATTACAAAGCTTTGTTTATTCATACTTATTCTATCTTGGTGGTTGATTTCTGGCATGACTACTTCAAGTGCTATTTCTGAAAACCTAGTTATTTATCAGGTTCAAACAGGCGGTGTTGGAACAGGAACAAGCTCTCAAGAAATAATTTTGCTATATAATACATCTCTTCAGGACGTTAAAATCGATAACTGGTGTTTACAATATAGCGCTGGTACGAACGGCTTAACGTTTACTAAATTAGTTTGCTTTACCCCAACTGATCCGACCGTAGAAACCTGGCTTTCATCCGGTGGAATATTGTCGGCAGCTACAAATGAATTCGTAAGCGTGAACCCACTTTTTACTCCTGATTATATATTTTCAGCTGGTTTGGCTACTACTTCTGGTCATGTTCGTCTTGTAGATGATGTTGGTGCAGAAGTTGATCGGGTTGGTTGGGGCACGGCACGTTATCCTGAGGGTACTGCTTCCACATTGCCAGCGAGCGGACAAGTTCTTAGTAGGAACTTATCAAGCTTGAATTTAGACTCCGATGTGAATAGTACAGATTTTTCATCAGATTCGTTAGAGACGACAATAATAAATGGCTTATACGAACAGACTGTACCAGTAGATCTTTGTCTGAACATCGAAGGTATGCAAACTGAAATACCGATAGGATTTTTAAGTGATGACAGCGGTGATTGTTATGAAGATTTGTGTGCCAATATTGATGGACTGCAGACAGCGCTTCCTGAGGGTTATGAACTGGTCAGCGGTAATTGTAATCTTATTCCTTTAGAAAATAGGACAGTCATTATAAATGAGCTTTATCCAGATGCGCCAAGCTATGATACTGGACAAGAATTTATAGAATTATATAATCCTAATTCGTCGACAGTTAATTTGAGCGGTTATAGAATTCAAGTTGGGCCGAACTATACAAAAGAATATATTTTAGGTGATGCTAATCTGCAAGCAGGCGGATATACATCTTTTTCAGACACAGAAACCGGGATAATTCTACCGAACACTACTGGTGTATCTCTTAGATTAGTTTCGCCTGCGGGTAATGTTGTTAGCGAGACTCCCGTCTATCAGAATGCGAAAGATACACTTTCTTGGGCGCTAGTAACTGGCCAATGGATTTATACAAATCAAATATCCAGAAATGCGGAGAACAGACCATATTTAGAGCCTGCTCAAGACGAGGTTTTGGGTGTAACTACTGTTTTGGCTGCTTGTCCAGCTGGAAAATATCGAAATCCAGAAACAAATCGCTGTCGCACCATAGAAACAGCAGTGTCTTCGCTTGTGCCATGCGACGAAGATGAATATCGAAATCCTGATACAAACCGTTGTAGAAAAATTACCACAGCCACTTCATCTTCACTTACGCCATGTCCAGAAGGCCAAGAGCGAAATCCGGACACTAATAGATGTCGTAAGATTTCAACTATTCCTGGAGTTTCAGATATTAAAGTTTTGTCAGATTTCCAGGACGTGCCTTCAAACTATAGGTCAAATGGTGCTAATTGGGTACTTCTAGGATTTTCGGTGATGGCTAGCATTTCATATATCATCTATGAATGGCGAAGGGAATTAATCCGAAAGATTAAACTTTTTAAACTCAAATTCTCAAGAGAATAAATCTTCACTGACCATCATAAAGATAACGTCGATTTTACCATCTGCGTTGAAATGCATAGAAACAATCTGACTGCTTGCTGCTTTTCCGACTAGAGTGTTTGCACCGAAGTAACTTCCATAGTACATGTCACTTCCATATGACGATAAGGTTGCTGCTGGCAAATCAAAATCCCATGGTGCTGTCGCACTTGAGAAGTAGTTCAGATCAGAAACAGCTTGCGCTGGAGTCCTGTCACCAATTCC
>JAGQMY010000071.1 GCA_020428465.1 Candidatus Saccharimonadota bacterium | reverse complement strand
TGGATTACCTCCTTTCTAGGGAGATATATCAGGCGGATAAATGTATCAATTGAACATTTATCTAGCCAGGCGATCCTTGAACAACAGATTTGCTTACAGTGCTGTTGTTCGTTTGAGGAACCACATGTAAGAACAATAAAATAATCGTTGATTACACTATTCAAGTTTTAACGCAAAGGTCATCTAATAAAGGGTGACCTTTTTAATTTAATGAAAAGGAATAAAGGTGATTATACGGTCTGAACATCCAGTTAATGTAAGGGGAATTTTATAAGGACTGGGACAAGCAACTATTATTAGGTGATCACGGTGTTAGGTTAGTTGTTCCGAGAAAAGATTGCCAACAGGAGCTGCTAAGCAGTACTACAGACGACGAAAAAATATTAGATTTTGCAACAATATTTGTTGAACGTGCAGATTTTGACTACAGAAGACTCGGTTATACATATCCGAATAAGCCAGTAGAACATAGTCTTGGAATAAGAGTGGGTGATATTGCGTGTGCTACTATAGTCCGTCAGTTATTTATTCAAGGAATAAGAGAAACTAATTTTGGCACGCAAAATACAGATTCAATAAGCTCTAATAAGAAAAAAACAGAAACGAGACGCATATTGGACATAACAGAAAGACCCTATCAAGTAAGAGGAAGAGGGATGACGCATACGGATGGTATAGGTAATTTTGTAAAAAAAGATGCCGAAACGATCCAGTATATATTATCAAACCAAGACGGAACTGTTCATTATCAACAAAGATTCCTGTATCCAACATTTGCCATAAGGCATAAAAATACATTCCTAAAACATCTTGGTCTATTGATTGCAGCGCCTGTTCTTCATTTGCAAGCAAGACCAGGCGCTTCGATGCAGTTAGCCGACAATGTGCTGTATCGTAGTAAGGGTAATCATGCAGTTCACTCTGCCGCTAGAATAACGCCCTGGTTAGATACTCAGCGTGTTTTTGTTCGAGACTTTGTATATAGAAGTAAATCATAAGGATTGGCGGTCATAAGCCTTGAGTTTTGTATTACCATCGGGTAGAATGTACCGAGTAATTGTGAATAGCCCAAAGCTCTGGGCGATTAGCTCAGCTGGTTAGAGCGCTTCTCTGATAAGGAAGAGGTCGGTGGTTCGAGTCCACCATCGCCCACCATTATTCACAACTTACAAATGAGGGGACATAGCTCAGTTGGCTAGAGCACCTGCTTTGCAAGCAGGGGGTCCGGGGTTCGAGTCCCCGTGTCTCCACCAAAATAAGAACCACCCATTGAGGTGGTTTTTGTTTTGGTGATACTGGGCTTCGATCCCCGCACAGGGTCCGGGTGAGAACTGCTGGGGGCAGTTCGCAAGGAAAGCTTCTCTTGAAAACTTGTTTTCAAAGATGAAGTTTCGGGCCTGCGGAACGCAGGTCGAGTCCACTCTAATATATCTATGATAAACTCATTTGTAATGGGATTCATTAGAAAATCTGCAATTAAATCTTACAAAAGAGAACTGTCGGCATTTAATTCAATGATTGAGGATGTAGACGATAGGGAATTAGCGGATTTGTTTGTTTTTGGACTATGGACAAGAGCGGGTATGCAGGTGGAAGGCAGTATTTCGTTGCCAGGAAACGAGCCATACCTAATGCCTGAATTAGTTGCATATCCGATTTTACAGGGCCAGTTTCAAGGCATAATGAAAGCTTTTCAAAAGAAAGGATTAATACGTGAAGGAAATTCCATGCTTTTCTGGATATTTTCTTGCCGAGCCCTATTGTACAGAGAAGAACTAAAGGATGAAATTAATTTTATGTGGTCAAGAGTGCTTGAGACAAAAGCTCATTGGGATGAATTACTTACAGATATTGAAGAAGAAAATACCGAGATCGACAGAGATACGCGAATTAAGACTTTAAAATTGGCGCTTGAAATACAAGTTCATGTTGAGGATGACTATAGTCCTTTCATAAAGTAGGATAAGAGTTGATACAGATAAATACATTGTAGCGAAAAAAGCTACACTTAGTACTTATTTTCTTCTTTACATAGAAGTATTAGCTTGATATTATGGTTTAACTTGAGTTCAAGTAGAAACAGGCTCGCAACTGTTTAGTCGTGGACTCAAGATGAGGTAAAAAGAGGGGATTCTTTTAAGAGTCTCATTTGTTTAACCGAAGTAAGTTCACGCGTAACTTAAAAATTAGACTGACGTAAATTATACGGCTAATCGATAAGCAGCCGTATAATCGAGAAATAATAGTTATTGAATGAGTATCAATAACTAGTTGAAAAATGCAAGAAACATATGGTTCATCCATATGTTTTACTCATAAAAAACTACATAAGCGCATATAACGGATGCCTTGACGTAAGTTACCGACGAAGGACGTAGTAGGCTGCGAAAAGCTTCGGGGAGGTGCCAACAACCTTTGAACCGAAGATTTCCGAATGGGGAAACCCACAATGAGTAATGTCATTGTACATCTACCTGAATATATAGGGTAGTTAGTGGTAAGTGCCTGAACTGAAACATCTTAGTAGGGCGAGGAATAGAAAGTAACCAACGATTCTGGGAGTAGTGGCGAGCGAAACTGGAATAGTCCAAACCTAGTTTACTTCCGTGTGTTTACACGGATAAGTTGACAGACGAATGTACACTAATGGGGTTGTGAGAAGTAAATTAACCATGCTGATAAGCTGTCTTATAGACGGAATATCGGCTTGGCAAAGCAGGTGCTGTCACGAGCCTGCATAAGGAGTATAAAAAGACCTAACGCGAGTAGAATCCTTTGGAAAGAGGAACCAAAGACGGTGATAGTCCGGTATACCAAGTGTTAGGAACCTTATCATTTACTATCTCGAGTAAGACGGGGCACGAGAAACCCTGTCCGAAGCTGGGACGACCACGTTCCAAGACTAAATATGACTTACGATCGATAGAGAACTAGTACCGCGAGGGAAAGGTAAAAAGAACCCCGGAAGGGGAGTGAAATAGAACCTGAAATTATATGCGTACAAGGACTCGGAGCCCTTCGGGGTGACGGGGAGCTTTTTGTAGAACGATCCAGCGAGTTAATTGTATGGGGTTTGCTTAAGCCATTTGGCGTGAGGCACAGTGAAAGCGAGCCTGAATAGGGCGAAATAATATCCCAGCAATTAGACCCGAAACCGGGTGACCT
>JAGQMY010000070.1 GCA_020428465.1 Candidatus Saccharimonadota bacterium | reverse complement strand
GAACTACTAGAAGCGAGGGATAATACCCAAAAAATAGAATCAATGCCTGTAGCAAAAAAAGGCTTTAAAGCTAAAATAAAATCTTTATTTGTCGCGTGGTGGAATAATAAAAGGCTTCGATATGGAAGTATTATTATTGCCTGCGCAACCATACTCATTAGTTTGTTAGTGCCATTTTCAAGGTATGGTTTATTGAATCTTTTAGGTGTGCGAGTATCATCCAGCATGGTAATAACAGATAGTGGTACCGGTTTACCTCTAAAAAACATTACTGTAAAGCTTCAAGGAAATGAGCAAGTTTCTGATGAAGAAGGGAAAGTAAGTTTTCAACATCTAAAACAAGGTGCCTCACAACTTTTAATTGAAAAGCGAGGTTATGCTAAATATGAGAAAATAATCACCTTAGGTTGGGGTAGTAACCCTATTGGGGAGCAACAACTTGTTGCAACTGGATCTCGTTATGAGTTTATTCTTAAGGATTGGTTGGGCGAACATATTATTAATGATGCTACTGCATCCAGTGGCGAAGACGTAGCTATAGCTGATGAGCAGGGGAAAATAACGCTAACTGTGAGCGACTCTAGCGATTCTCTAGTAATTAAAATCGAAGCTAATGGATATCGAGATGAAGAGCTCAATATTAATGATTTGATCAATGATGGTATGAATGAAGTGAAAATGGTGCCAGCCAAGAAACATCTATTTGTTAGCAATCGTGATGGAAAATACGACCTATATAAAATAGACGTCGATGGTAAAAACGAAGAATTATTACTGGCTGCAACCGGCAAGGAAAGAGAAGCGCCATACGTTTTAGTTAATCCATATAAAGATATTGCTGCTTTTATTTCATCACGAAACGGCTACACCGATAAGGATAAGTTTGCTCTGGATGAACTTTTCGCGGTCGACAGTTTAAGTGGAGAAATTTACAGCGTGACTCGATCCGAGCAGATCCAAATAATAGGTTGGCAAGACAATAGATTAATTTATGTATCAGTTACTGAGGGAGTTAGTGCAGGTAACTCACAGAGAAGTAAAATCACTAGCTTTGATATAGACTCAAAACAACGAACTGAAATCGCAACGGCTAATTACTTTAATGATGTAAAACTGATTAACGGTAAAATCTATTTCGCGATTTCGAGTTATGCGGTTCCTAGGTCTCAAGCTAAATTATTCGTTGCAAATACAGACGGTACCAACAAGAAGACTCTATTGGATGAACAAGTATGGAATATTATCAGATACGATGCTAATACGATTATATTCAACACAGAATCACAACAATGGTACAAATTATCATTAAACAGCGACGAAAATCCGTCAAAAACCGATGCCCAGCCAGCTAATTATGCAGGTCGTAATTATATAGCTTCGCCGGACGGTAGTTTGTCGGTTTGGGTTGAGGAAAGAGACGGCAAGGGTACGATGTTATTGCACAAAAATAACGACAGTTCAGACGAAGATATTGTTATCGCAAGTGTTCCCGGAATAGGCACACCTGTTTATTGGGCAGATAATAACACGATAGTCTTCAGAGTGTTCACATCACAAGAGTCGGCTGATTATGTATTGAGCATAAATGCTAACTATCCATCTCGTAAAATAGTAGATGTGAGCAGAAACAATTATCAATATTTTTATTGATTAAACTTATTCCAAAATACTTATGCTACAATTAGTTAGTAACTTTGAGGGGTAAATTTATGGTAAGAATTAAACTTTTAGTTGTTGCACTATTTCTCGGCGTTTTGACTTTTGCTGGACCAGTTTTTGCAGAGAGTGAAACAACCAGTACCGATAATACAGATACAACAATGCAGGATAGTACATCTGCTGAAGATAAACGAGCCAGCAGGATTTCTGAGTATAAACAGAAAATGGCCGACAAGCTAACCGAAGCGCAGACCAAAAGGCTGACTAATAAGTGTAAATCTGCTCAGGGGTTAGTTACAAGTTATCATGCCAAATTAAACAACGTCATAGCCAATCGTAAAAAAGTATACATGGAAATCGGTGACAAGCTGGATAGCCTGATAACTAAGCTTCAGAATGCTGGTATTGACACAACAAAGCTAGAAACAGCTCGTGACGATATTAAATCCGAAGCACAAGCGCTGAGCGACTCACTCGACTCATATGATATTGTTTTATCTGATTTAGAAAGTATGGATTGCGAAAGCGACCCCGAAGGGTTTAAGGCGGCCCTAGAAGATGCCCGTGATCTACAGAATAAGCTCAGAGAACAAGCAACAGAATTTAGGCGATTTGCGACTACAGAGCTCAGAGAAATCATTAAAGAGCTAAGAAGTGAGTTAGAACTTAAGCAACAGTCAACGCAGGCAGACGATACTAACACAACTAATACCGAAGGGGGTGAACAGTAATGGACGAGCAAAATAAATCTGATAGCGAGAAGCCAGTAGTAAACGATATTGTACCTCCACCAATGCCACCAGCAGATCAGTCTGATGCTCCTAAGATGACCATTCCAGTAGTGGATTCAACAGATGAAAATAACGAGGCAAACGAAGATCCCGGAGCAGAAGATGCTGTAGCTACAGATGACAATAATGCCGAATCTGCACCACCATCAATGGCAAAACCACCAGAAGAAACAACTGAAAATGAAGCACCTGATACTATGAATGCTGAAAGCATTAGTCCTTCTGACGAAGACCAAGAACAGAAAACCGAAACGGCTACCACAGCTGTGCAACCTAGTACCGTAGAAAATACCACTGCTGAAGATAAACATGCGCCAGCCGAAATGGGTGTTGCAGCTTCACAGATGTCAAATGCACAATCGAAACCTTCAAATAGGAATAATAAGAAGTTAGCCGCAATAGTTACAATTGTCGTGGCGCTATTGTTAGCTGCTACTGCAGTTTATGTTTATATGAGCGCGAACAAAAATACTAATTCTTCAAATTCCCAGACCAGCGCGACTAATAATTCACAAGAGCAAAACACAGTAGCTGACTCAAATAATTCCGAACCTGCAACAACTGCATCTGTTGACTCTGCCTCTAGCGATATCGATGCAGCTATAAATGCACTAGATGATACGAATGATTTCGCAGAAACAAATTTGAGCGATACTACTCTCAATCTTTAAATTATTTTTTGGATATTTGCCTAATTACTCTCTGTGGGTAAGGTATTTCAACGCCGTTTTTATCGAAGGCTATTTTTAGTCTTTTGCGAAGCTCTCCTGTCACGGCCCATTGTTTCATAGCTACGGTTTTCCCGACGATTTTAATTATCATTGCTGATTCACCGAAGTCACTTATACGCAAAAATTTAGGTGCTTCTAAAATTTTATCTTCCCATTCTGAATCAGTTTGCATTGATTGTCCGACTTCATTAACTATTTTCTCTAGCATCTCAATATCGGTTTCATAAGCAACACCAATGTCCAGATTCACATTAGCAAATTCCATTGTCATATTGGTTGAAGTTTTAATCTCACTATTGGGTATGTGATGTACGCGTCCATCTAAATCACGAAGAACTGTTTCGCGTAAAGTAACTCTCTCAACTGTTCCCGAGACATCGTTATTGATTTTAATAACATCGCCTACACGGTAATGATTCTCTATAAGTATGAAAAAACCCTTTAAAAAATCAGCCACGATTGATTGCGCGCCGAAACCAAGCGCTACACCTACGATTCCAGCACCAGCCATAAGAGGACCTATATTGAAACCAAACTCGGTCATTATTAGGAGTATGGCTAGTACCCAAATAACCGCTCTGATAGCAGTGTTGACAGTGCTAGTTAATGTCTTTTTACGTAGTTTTTCATCTCGTTCAGTTTTGAAATTTTCTGAACGTATTGTACGATTGATTACTTTTTTAATCGCAATCATTGCGAAGTTGTGTAAAAACGCAGCACCAATTAGAATAACTGCAATTCTGATGCTGTGAGTTTTAGCGAATTCAATAACTGATTCAAACATATGCCTAGTATAACAAAAATCTTGCTCCGAACTTGGATATTGTCTTGCATCTCAAGTATTATTAAACAAATATAACGGAGGCAATTAATGACCTTAGACGAATATCAAACACAAGCGATGACTACTGAACTTATGCAACGCTCGCAAAATCCAAAGGCATCGGAGCCGGCATTTATAGCAAAGATTCTTGGACTAGTTGGTGAAGCAGGCGAGGTTGCAGAAAAAATAAAGAAAATAGTACGCGACAAGGAAGGTGTAATTAATGATGAGGATAAGCTTGAATTGCAGAAAGAACTCGGCGATGTTCTTTGGTATATAGCAGCACTTTCAGACTATCTAGGACTTAGGCTAGATGATGTCGGCGCACAAAACTTAAGTAAACTAGCAAGCCGTAAAAATCGAGGAGAACTCCACGGTAAAGGCGATAATAGATGAAGTTTGAGGATAAATATCCAGAAGTTGCACGTCCATATACTGCGTGTTTCGTAATATTGCGACGTAAAGATAGAATAGCGATGGTGCTACGCAAAAACACCAGCTATATGGATGGATATTATGGTTTGCCGGCAGGGAAATGTGAGTGGTTTGAAACATTTACAAAATGTGCAATTAGGGAGGCGAAAGAAGAAGCGGGCGTCAATATAGCAGAAAAAGATTTGAAATTTGTCCATCTCGTCCATAGACACGGAGAAGACGTTGTTTCTGGAAAATTCATGGATTGGGT
>JAGQMY010000069.1 GCA_020428465.1 Candidatus Saccharimonadota bacterium | reverse complement strand
ACTAAACCATTTGCAATATAGTTATAGATATACCCCTCGTTGTCCATGTCAAACGCATAGGTATGCAAAAGCACTTTAATGGAATTATCTATCACTCTTCCGTAGTTAATAATAAGGTTGTATGCTACTTCGGAGTTAATTATATGTAAATGATCGATGGACCAGTTCTGTAATAGACGAAGCAATATAATTTCAAGATCTCCTTTACTTATATCATTCATGCGTTCATATGGGTTGATGAAATCCACATTGCTCATATTTGATAGTTTACTAGACCACGGTGATGGTAAGTTCATGGTGCTTAGCACTAGTATTCTGCTATTTTCGTCTATCTCGGACAGAGCCGTGATAAGTCTTATTGCAGCCAAATCGGCACCGCCTTTTACTAGATGCGGGACAACAACAAGGTGTTTATGTACACCCTTTGTGCTTATGCTTAGTCGGCATAGATTGTAATATAACAGCGCCGACTTTGATTGCGTTGAATATTCTCCCACGACAATGTTACTTATTTTGTTTGTGGATGCTCTAATTAATGGCTCTATGGAATTAATTCTTTGCCACTGCTTAATGCATTTATCGCTCATTCCTAGTGTGTCTGAATTGTTAACTGAAGGTGAGTTACCTATGCTTGACTTCATTGATGTTCCCACTTTTTTATGAGCCATGTACTGGTCCTTGAAGTAGACCTTTATTGTCTCTGACCCAAAAGTGCTGAGTCTGGCAATTTTTATTAAGTTATTCTTAAAAAAACCTCTTTCCGTACTTTTGGTCGCGGGTTCAGGTGAGTATCGTGGGTAAGAGCAAAATTTTCGTGGCTCAAATAACTCATTTGGTCTTAGTGCTGCCTTTTTTGCTACTTGTTCTGTAATCATGCTTTGTTTTTTACGACGATAGAAGAATATACTATCTGGTACATTATAAAATTTATAACCCCTAGCTATAGCGGTGTTATTCCAATCCCAATCTTCCATACCATGGCCATCTTTATTTTGTCTATATTGTATTTCTTGAAATATCTTTTTAGGTGCAAATGACTGACTAATAAAATAGTTTGTCTCAAAGCAATTGATAACATAAAAGTCCCGTGAGTTGAAATCAAGTTTTTTGACAATATAATCATGTTGTCCAAAACTCACTAAATATTCTGGTGAATATACACATTCTTCCCGCGAAGATAATGCTAAAGCATATGCGGAGGACATATAACTCTCTGAAAACAGATCATCTCCGTCTATAAACATACAATATTTACCACTACTCTTATCTATTAGGAAGTTTCTACATAGTGCAAGGTCGCCAAAATCAACAATATAAACATTGGGTTTAAAATAGTCACTATGAAACGCACTGGAAACCCTTTTGGTTTCTTCATCTGGAATATCTAATGTTATATTTACTTCGTATTTCTCATTATACTGATTAGAAAATACTTTACACATTGCATCAATAGACCTTAATGTCTTATGCAATAAAAGACCTTCAGTGTGACAGGTTATGTTGATTGATACTGCTATTGATTTACTCATTATGTTCCAATGTAAAGTCGGCATGCCCCCTGGAGAAGTTAGTGTTGTAGTATGGGTCTTGCTGTATATAATTATGCCATCTTTTTTTAAGTAGTTGCTTGGCTTTTTCAAATTCTACTGAATCTCTTTTTGAATGTTCTGGTAAGCCAAGGCTTATGGATTCATGGTGGGTCAGTTCTACTGCTGGATTATAGACATTAACATAGCCATATTTTAACAACCTTAAGCCAAGGTCGACATCGTTGTATGTGACAGTAAAATCAGCGTCAAAGCCCTTTAGCTGCTTAAATATTGATGATTTGATCATAATACAAGCGGCGGTATTTGCCGCTACATTTCGCTTATTGCCTGCGTAAATTTTTTGTGTTGCATTAAAGTATTTTATAGCCACACGCCCCAAAAGATTCGCCGCATAGCCACCAAGACCAACCCCCACTCCTGCATGCTGCAATAGTGCATTTCCCGGAAAATAAAGTCTTGCCCCGACAGCGCCAACTTCATTTCTTTGTGCGTCACCCAGCATTAGCTCTAACCAGTTTGGAGTAATTACCTCTGTATCGTTGTTGAGCATAACCAAATATTCGCCTTTAGCTTTTTGGGCACCAAAATTGCATGCATTAGCATAACTAAATTTCGGTTCTACAAAACTATAAATATTTATTTTATGGTTTTTAGTAATGTTTTTATACCAATCTAAAACTTCAGCATTTGCCTCAAAAATAGCGGCAACAGAATCAGCCAAGGGTATGGCAGCTTCATATTTGTCGTTGGAAAGTAAGGTGTTGAGTTTTTTGATTAAGGGTTCAGGATCAATGTTCGCCTGTTGCTTGCCAGATCCTTGCGCAATGGCCATAAATACCAAAAGGGCAAGGGTTGAAACAACCATTGCCCTGAGAAATAAATTCCCACCAATCTGTTTAATCATATTGCCGATGTTTTCATGGTTCTGGCTAAG
>JAGQMY010000068.1 GCA_020428465.1 Candidatus Saccharimonadota bacterium | reverse complement strand
AGATGATCAAGAGCGCCAATTCGTATCCATGGCTACGGACTATTTCAACCAGATTATCCAAGCTTCGGCAAAACGCGCCGGGGTAACATATGTAGACGTAAGTGACATACTTAACGGTACAAACCTTTGTAGTGGAGCTAACCAGCAGGATATTACAGTAAACGGTGCAACAGCCGGTAACGATGCAAGCATTCCATTGCCCGGCAATCCAGAAGGCGGAGGTATATATAGCCACGGGTTATGTATTATTGACGACTGCATTGGTCAAGAGTCTTTTCATCCAAACCCGAAAGGTCACGAGCTATATTCAAGCAGAGTATTACTAGCTACAAACCAGTTAACAATAAATAATCCAGAACCAGAACAAGTTGATGTTCCTATCCCAAACGAATATTTTGGCTTTAATGCCCAGGCCTATGTTAACTATCTAAACGGCGATTCATTAGACGAATACGAACTTGCAGAGCTTGCTAACTTTGTAAGCGGTATAATAGATTACAAACAACCGTCAATTGAGATCGCCGACTTATTACCCAATTCTGAAGTAACGGTGGAATTGCACTCAGATCCAATTAACCTTGGGAACTTTAGCGTTAGTAATGAAGGTGTTCTTAACACAAACTTTACAATTCCGGATTCGACGACCCCAGGCTATCATGAAATTCATATTTATGGACTAGATAGATTTGGCAATAAAATACATAAATATCAGCCTGTAATAATTGGCCAAAGCATAGATGATTTTGATGGTGACGGCGTGAATAACGACATAGATAGTTGCCCAACTATAAATAATGCGAATATTGATGTTGATAACGACGGTATAGACGATGCTTGTGACATTCAGGCGATCGCTATCGTTGTGAATCCGCCAACTGATCCTCCAGATGATAATCCAGAACCCGAATGTAGTGAAAAGTACCATAAGCACTATTGTGAAATTCTAGACTGGAAGCATAATATAAAACACAAGTTTAAGAAGTGTTTTAATTTTTGGCAACATGGCAAGAAAATAACTAAAAAAGAACATCAAATTAAGAAAATAGGTATACTAAATGTATGGCAAAGCATAAGCAGAAAAATAATACTAAGCAACCTAAGTCTATAAAAAGTTTTTTTAATATAATTAAGAAGCATAAATTACTAACTTTTCTTATTATTTTGCTTTTTATTCCGGTTGTTAACTTTTTCTATGTAAGATACGAGAACTGGGACAACGCCCAAATGATTAAAGGGTTGGCTAAAGATTTTCCACAATTAGTTCAAGATATAGAGAAGGCTACAGGTTTAGAATTAGAAATTAAGTCCGATTGCTCAACCACTACAGAAAAGTTTAACAATGGCGTTAAAACCTGTGAAATTAGCATTGCTAAAGTTACCGATGAGGCTAAGCTAAATAATGCAGTTTCAGTTGTTACCAGCTCTAAACTGATTAGCTCATCTAAATTAGCAGAAAGTAATATGGGCTATAGAATTTATTACCGCAATAAATATTCATGTAGTTTGTCTAAGGGCCCTACCATTTATCTTTCATGTATAACCGCAGTAAAAGACGCTAACAAAAAACTAGCAATAGAAGAGTTCTCGAGAGCAACTTCAAGCAACTGATTTTACAACATTAAGCATAAACTCTATAGTATAGGATATGAAGTGGTTAATTATCGCAATCTCCTTTAGTTGCATTCTTTCTTTAGGCGCATCGGCGCACGCTCAAGAACCATCGACTATATGCGATCTACAAACTGTAGAAGTTGTTGATGAAAATTGTATAAATACTGACCAGAGCACCTTACAGTCAACTGAGGGGTCTGTTAATGAAGATATACCAGTAGAAAAGGGGGAGCCTAATCCTGAAACGGTCGCCGGCACACCAGCCGAACTTGCACCACAGCCGGAAGTTCTCGGCACCTCCACTACATCCACAGCCCCAACACTCGTCGATACTGGCACGCAAACTTGGCCGTATATTTTAATAGGGATATTAATTATTTTAGAGTCTGTCACACTGTTCAAATTTACAAGCGATATTAATTAGCGCTTATCGTAAAACTGTCGGTGTAGTTACCAATAGCTGGCACAAAACTACCCACAAGTTTGCTTTCCGACACATCAAAGTGGGCAAACCCAAAACTTCCACCCATATTTAGTCCGTTATAAGCTTTGAAATAATCAAACTCCGGGTCTGAGGTGTTAATGTTGCGCAGATCATATCCGCCCGCACCAGATATTACGATGATACTACCTTTGCCCTTAGAATAATTATCTCCATCATCAACTATGCAATCCGCATCCACGGCGTTAATGGTAAATAACGGGCATGTCTTATCGTCTAAGCCTAATTGTTTTGTCCGAGCGTAAATGTGTTCATGACCTTGCAAGATTAAATCAACGTCCAGACTCAACAAATTGTTTAGTAGATCCTCACCAATCTCACAGGTTTTTGTAGATATTGATATACAATTTTTATGCATACCAACAATAATCCAATTTATTTTTTTATCTCGTGCTTCGTTTATAGCATTAATTAACCACTGAAGATGTTCACCACCAGTATCTCCCTCAGCATAGGAATACCCATAATTATTAATATCGGGCGCTATCATTATGAACCTTGCTAGATGGTTGTAGTCAAAGTAATACTCGGTGCCATAATCACCAGAAATACCATCAATCTTATTAGGTAAACATTTGCGAAACTCATTGAAATCGGCATGATCGCTGGTGTTTGTACCGTCATCATGATTTCCTACTATAAGCTGGAATGGTCGGGTATTACCGATATTTTGGAGCACTAGATCACACCACGCCTGTTCGCTCCCGGCTGGTCCGTAACTCAAGTCGCCTAATGCGAGACTAAAATCAACAGGATCATCACCCATAGCTTTCAAAACAGCCGACGCGTTGGTACCATTTTTAAAATCTCCTGCAGCATTGAAACTAAAACTTTTTTTGGCAGGTTTAATGCTCGATGTGATAGTAGAAATAGTTTCGCTTGGTCTAGGAATACGACTATATGCTAAAAACGCTACTAAACAAACCAATACAATCAGTAGCACAGATGTAACTGATAGAAAGCCATTAGCTTTTTTGCTCATACTTAAAGTTTAACAGACAACTTGATAGCGATAAGTTAAACTATAAACATGTCGAAAAGTTTTGAAGCTAGATTGTCGAATTTTGTATTTCTTATATCATGCTTTCTCATAATATATATGCCACTTCATGTTTTTATCGTCCAATCGGTAAGTCTTTTAACAGGTGGGCTAGAAGCCTGGAAGGCCGCTAAAGACGTCTTG
>JAGQMY010000067.1 GCA_020428465.1 Candidatus Saccharimonadota bacterium | reverse complement strand
TGGGAGAGGAGTTCTCTTCAATCATGCTTAAGGACAAGGGATCACTTTTTGAGCCATCGTCAACAGTCACGGCGATGCAATTGTTTATCTGTTTGGTTGGTCTGGCTGCTCTCGACGAGTGCCTGGCCGAAGTTATGCGCTAAACAGTTTCATGATCTGAAAAAAAGCCCCGCTCACTGAGCTGGGGCTTTTTACTTTTTCGCAGTCAATCTAAATAGTAGGTCCCATAATATTTGATCGCATTTAGTGCATAGGCTTTTCTCTTTGGGTGAGCAAACACTTTTTTTTGTAGGTCGGCTAATGCATTATCGTTAAGTTGTATCTTTGGATACATTAATTTATAGAGTCTATTAAAAAACTTATGCAAGATCGTGTGTGTATCCTTGGCGCGTATTTCTTCGTAGATAACGTAATATTTGTTAGTATCCTCTATTTTTTTTAGTTGCGATATTAATTTCTTTATAGCAAGCAACTCCTCTTTTGAAATTTTAAGACTTATATCAAAAAAATGGTTAGCTGTAATCATTTGTTGATTATTTGGTAGTTTTGCCATTTTTATTAGCAGTCTTTTAGCAAAAACTGGAAAAAAAGGTGTGGCTGTGTCTCTAACGAGTGGTTTGCCGTTAGTTTCTTTGATATTATTAAATATTGGACCGAATGAAGTGCCTGACCGGGTAGATTCCCTCAAGGAAGTAATCATTATCCACTTATCTCTCATACTGAGAATTTTCCCGTGATGTTTTTTTGCAAATTCAAGCAGCGATACACCGAACAGGTAGTCTTCGGTTCGATTCACTTGCTTAATACCGCCTACGCAAATAGATGCTATAGCACGTGAAATCATATGAGCGCCTGAAAATGTAGTTGGCTCAAACTTTAGTCTTGATACATCTGTTTCAAGTGCGCTTAATAAAAAGTTCCATCTAACGTATTTATGAAAAACGGAAAGATGAGCTTCAAAAAAGCCTCTATTCTTTTTCGTATTATTATCTAACGAAAGCACGAATCTGATACCACCGGCCGCGCCGTAAACTTTTGGGATATCAAAAGCTCTTTTAACTTTGGCGAGATACTGATCATCTTTTGGAAAGGTGTCGGCATCAGTATGTATAATAATCCCGTCTCTTTTTTGATCAAAATAACGTTTTGAAATACTCAAAAGACCGATATTTCTAGCTTCGCCGATATTGCCAAAAGTTAATTCTCGTCCTTTTGATGAACGATCGATTACATGAATATTTTTATGAGAAATATTTGACAAGTACTTAATAACTAGTGAGTTCTGCTTTAGAGCGCTGCGGTCAGTTTTTTTAATCGGAGGATTATTAACTATAAAAACAAGTTCGTAGAGGTCTTTCTCTAAGGTTTGTGAGTTAAAGCTACGTATTTGTTTTTTAATGCGTGAAAGAGATTCGTTATATACAGGTACGAGGATGCTGATAATACAATCATCTTTGATGGCTGGGAGTGGCTCTATGCTTTTTCTCTGTTCAGCAAATATTTGCTCAGCTTTTCGGATATCGCTTTGAGTATAATCAGAAAAATGATGTTTATGAGACATACTTGTATAGTTTACTACAGTGTGACTGCAAAGATAGAGTATATTAACTTTGTTTCTTTTGCTCTACGTCTCTCTTATTCTTTTGAACAATACGATGGTATACGTTGTTATATCCTTGAACCATTTTATTCACACTAAATAGTCTTTCAACACGGTTTCTACATGCTTTTCTATTAATTTTATCAATGTTGTTGATTGCATCAATCATTTCTTCAGTTGAAGATACAACGAAACCTGTTTCACCATGTTGTACAACCTCTGGTACGGATCCTCGGTTCCAGCCGATTACAGGAGTACCGCAAGACATTGCTTCAATCATAACGAGACCAAATACTTCGTCCCATTGAATTGGGAAAAGCAGGCCTTTCGCATTCTGAAATAATTCGATTTTTCTTTCTAGATCAGCTTCGCCAACGTAGCTAATCATTGTACCATCAATATGCGGTTCGATATGTTCTTGCCAGTATCCTTCGTTAGCGTAGCTTTTCCCAGCGATTACGAGTTTAGAATTGGTTGCTTTGGCAGCCTCAATAGCCAGATGAATACCTTTTACTTCAGTAAGTCTACCAATGCACAATAAATAGTCTTTAGGCGTATTACTAAACTTAAACACATTTGTATCAATGCCATGATAGATATTAGCAACCCAGTTTAGCTCTGGGAGTTGTTTTCTTTGAGCTAGCGAAAAAGAAATGTAGTTATTATCTTTATACTGACGAAGAAGCGGCTTTAATTCTTCTGTAATAGTGGTATGAACCGATGATACAGTAGGGGTAGTAACAAGGTTTGAATAAAAAGAACTCAATAAAGAAAAATGAGAGTGAATTATATCAAATTCACTTGCTCTGCTGTAGCATTGTGAGATTAATGCGTGAGTGTGGTTTCTGATAGCAGTTTCGGGCAAGGATGATAGGGCTAGTGAGCGAGATGGGTAACCGTGTAGCAGAGTTTTTACTTTTGAATCCGCTGAGCCAAATACGGTAACGGTATGCCCTTGTTTTGCGAGAGCGTCAGACAGTTCGCCTGTATGTGAATAAATAGCTTTAGTTGATCGAGGGTCAACTGGGTATAGGTTTGAGACGAGTTGGGCTATCTTCATAACTACAATTGGACAGGTTAAATTAATGATTTAAATAACTTGATATATTGTTTAAATATTTTTTCAGGGTCGTGCTCTTTCTCGAACAAACTTATTAATTTTGCTGAAAGCGGTGTTCCGGCTAGTTTTTCAATCTTTTTTACTATGGTTTTGGGTTTGTTAAAATCGCCAATCCATTCAGCGTTGCCAGTTTTTCGGTAATGGTTTACCCATCCTACAGAGGATGAGATAATGGTTCCAATGCCTTGTGAAGCAGCTTCTAGGACAACGGTGGGAGATACGTCGAACAAAGAAGGCAATATGGCGATGTCCATTGTACTGAAGAATTTTAAAATCCCCTTACTATCAGTGGGTTTGTGCACCTCAATGAGCTCTCGGTATCTTTTTTTCATCTTCTGAAGTTTGTTGGACTCGAGAATTGTTGTAATAACATGAAGTTTGATAGGCAGTTTTTGTGCGTCAATTTCCTCAGCTAGTGCTAACACGGCATTGTGATTCTTGATTCTGTCCCATCTTGCAACCAGACCTACGTTTATATTTTTGTGAGTATTTTTAGATCGTGGTTTCTTCTTTGATGCCTTGCTAAAGGGCGTGGGAAGTGGAATTATACAGCGCTTTGATTTTGATGTTCTCAGCACTGTTTTTTGAAAAACTTCTTCGCTGTAGCTATTTAAGAAGACTTGTTTTGTGGCAAGAGTAGCCGAATCAGTTTCAAATCTCTTCAGTAAATTTTCTGTATGAGATGTATAATATTCGGCGTAAGTATCGACTTCTATATGCAGTATGCCAGCATGCAATTGGACGACAGGTATCCCTTCTTTATGTGCAGCTATCAATAGCAACCAAGGGCTTAAAAACATTCCATTTATTAATACTATATCTGGCTTCAATGTTCGTAGTTGTTCTCTTATGAGTTCAATAACCTTGCTTAGCACTGCTGTTGGGTCTATGGGTTGATTTGCTTTGCGTACTTTTACTGCTAGCTTTTTAGGAAACGTCAGATCGATATATTCTAAGGAGCCACGTTTATATACGGATTTTGCTTGTGGTTTTGAAAGGTCTGCTTTTCTTATGATTATTCCAGTATACTGATGCTTTGATTTCTTTAAATACAAAGCTAATTGTGCAGAGAACCGTGCTAAGCCGCCTTCTTCAATGGCTCGATTCCCAGGTATATTTGCTAAGCAGTCAGTAGAGAGTATATGCATAAAATAATAACAGAATACAAGCGAGATTGTGCCAGAATTTGTCCATTTTGTCAATCTAAAACGCCTCTTTGTGCAAAAAATATGGCTTTATTTAGCAAAAAATGGTTGCAGGCTATATGTTAATTATAT
>JAGQMY010000066.1 GCA_020428465.1 Candidatus Saccharimonadota bacterium | reverse complement strand
TGTTTATGTTTTTGTAACTTCTGCTCTGGTTTGTATCCACCGAATAGACTCCTGCATTTGCAACAGCAACTGCTTTATTATTATTACTTCGGTTGTAAATATTATTAATGCTTACTGACACATTATTATGTTTACCCAGAGGTTCTGTATAGTATATATTTACGACACTATTTATGTTATTACCTTCTTCAGAAGTAGTATTTATAACATCTGTCTTAGATTCTGGTGAATAATAGTTGTTCGTATTCTCAATATTGCCACGCGATCTATTACCACTGTAATTGATATTCCAACGTATTAATAATGTTCTTCCCTTTTTAGAAAATTGTTTTGAAAGCGAGTTGTTCAGTCCATAAGAGGAAGTAGCCCTGGTGTTGTCAGATATTGATCTTCTATCAAAGCTTACCGTTGTTGCATTGTATTCATACGTAATATCATTACTTATTCTGGGCAATGATTGTTTGGCTGTCTGAATATTTGCAACGGTACTCAATGACATTCTCGGACTGATTTTGTATCTGGTCCTGAGAAATATGTTATGAGTGGTATTACCAGACTTTTGTTCGTTATTTGATGCCTGCAACATTGAACTATCACCAATACTCCCTGCCTGCATATAAGGAAGAAAAGTGGTACGATACGATGATCTTTCCAGGTAGGTGTTATTATTATTGAAACTATAGGCACCGTTTAACTGGAATGCTTTCCCTTTGTCATAAGAGAAATTAATATTCCCTTTTTGTTCAGTTCTTACACCCGGATTGCTCCAGGAATTATTGCTGGTATTGCCATTATCACCGGCTGCATCAGACATTCCTGTATTATTTAGATTGCCCATCAGGGTTAAACGGAATGCGTTATCGTCCATATAGTTGGCAAATGCTCCACCCTGGTTTCGTTTTTGGGTACCCCATCCTGCGGCTGTTCTACCGTATATCCCCCCACTATACTTTTTCTTCATCTGAAAATTGATCACTTTTTCGTTAGAGGTCTCTTTATTACCGGTAAAAACAGCATCTTCATCCCTGTAATCAGCAACTTCGATCTTTTCCAGAATCTCTGCCGGTAGGTTTTGTATCACACTGCGCAGGTCATCTGAAAAATACTCTTTACCATTGATAAACATCTTATTGACCGGTTTGCCTTGTATTGTTATCTTTCCATCGCGTGATACTTCTACTCCAGGTAGTCTTTTCAGTACATCTTCCGTATTGGCAAGAGGATCTGTTATAAATGAGTCAACGCGGTAACTTGTTGTATCTCCATGTACACGCACAGCAGTCTTAACGCTTATTACAAACTCGTCCATTAGTAATGTATCCGTAAATAATGACCTGGTACTATCTTGTTGAGCGATTGATGTGCCTACACACAGTAAATAAGATACCACCAAACAAAATGCCTGTAACAACAATTTGCTTCGGTGTCTTTTACAGGTAATAAGGACGATATTGTACACTTTATGTTTCATGGTAGTATGCTAAAAATTAAAAAAGGTTACTTTCTTATATACTCATAAACAGCGTTTAGGAGTAAATAAAAAATGAACAGTGACACAACTATTAGTGCAATAAATGTAGTGTCATCTAAAATTGATACAAGGAGATTCATAACA
>JAGQMY010000065.1 GCA_020428465.1 Candidatus Saccharimonadota bacterium | reverse complement strand
TTCGAACCCCCGAATGCCAGGACCAAAACCTGGTGCCTTACCACTTGGCCAATCCCCAACGATGATTTATTAATGATAGTTTAGTGTCGTTTCGGACAAGATTTTATTTTGTAAGGCAGCCTGGTGCCTTGTCACGTTCCGCGACCCCCGAACTTCGTCTTAGAAAAACAAGTTTTCAAGAGAAGATTCGTTTCCGAACTACCACAGGCAGTTCTCACACTTGGCCAATCCCCATCGTCGATTGTGTAATTGTGTGGTTTATATTCTGCCGACAAAATAAATTTGCTCGACAGAATTACTAACCCCACAAAGCCATCTCCTCCCAAAATCATGAATCCTCTCATGATTTTGTATTTGTTTAACGTCTTTCTGGACAAATTTATCGGTTCAACGCAGGGGTTATTATATCCGAAAACTATACTAATTTCCAGATATGAATTAAACTAAAAATATTACAATGAACATTAGAGAGCCCAAAAATAAGCAAGCCAAAAAACAGTCTAAAGCTAAGCGTATTAAATTAAATTTAGGTAGAAATTTCCCGATTTTATCAAGCATCTTATGTGGCATGATAATTGCTAGTCTGCTTCTCAACCTATCGACAAATTGCCCGACAAACAGATCAAGTCTAGATGATACCGTCACTTACCTGCAAGAAGAAACGGGCCATGATAGCATTGACCCAGAGCCAGAAATAACCCCACAATCTTTAGAACTCTCATTTGGCGGAAAAACAGTCCTACCGACTCATAGATTTGTTGCTTTATACGGTAATCCTGAGTTTCCGAAACTTGGCTCACTTGGTGAGCAACCGTTAGCTGAGTCTATCCAACGAGCTAAAGATTTAACGGCTCAGTACCAGCCATTTTCTAGTGAAACTATAATTCCAACATTCGAGATTATAACTACCGTTGCATCATCAGGCTTGACTGAAAATAGCGATTATTCTCAAGAAATTTCAATTGATAAAATTCAACCATACATTGATTCAGCAAAAGAGCAGGGGATGTATGTAGTTCTAGATTTGCAACCCGGTCGTTCGACTTTCTATGATCAGGCAAAACTTTATGAGTCATTGCTACTTGATCCGAATGTCGGTTTAGCACTTGACCCAGAATGGCGTCTCCAAACTCAAGAATCACGTCATCTTAAAAGCATAGGATCAGTATCAGCAGACGAAATTAACCAAACTGCCGACTGGCTAGCAAATCTAGTTAACACCAACAATCTTCCACAAAAACTCTTTATCATTCACCAGTTTAAAAACTCCATGATAACAAACCGCGAAACACTTAAAACAGACTATCCAGAACTAGGTTATATTATCCATATGGATGGTCATAGCGCACTCCAGCAAAAAATAGACACCTGGAATACTATTAGGGTTAACTTGCCAGCTAACATCTATATGGGTTGGAAAAACTTCTACGACGAAGACCGCCCTACGCCGACACCAGAGCAAACCATGTCTCAAGTCCCACAACCGTACTTTGTCAGCTATCAATAATTGTGATATAATATCATAAATGAGTACGTCAGCGTTACCTTCGTTAATCAAAACTTTTGAGCTACCATCTCCTGAGATTGGGTTTGGAGGTACTAGTGAGCTGTTTTATCGTAGCCCATATGGTCCAGAAGTAATAGTCAGAGATTTGCAAAACGTTCAGGGTAGTCTAGTCAGTCCACGGTTAATTGCTATTGCAGATTTTTCAGATTCTTTAGTGCCAATCGTTACTATACCCGACGGTACAACAGTATTAGATATATTAAAAGACCCTTTCATGTCATACTTAATAAGAGTCGTTGGGTATAAGGCTACAGGTAGTTTTGTACAGATAAAAAGGGATTATTCCGAGGCTCTTAAAGTACTTCATGGAACCAGCAATTTATATTTTACATCAGCCAAAACAGAATATTTCTAAAACAGAATAATTCTAAATATGAAGTAAATTGAGAATTAATGAACATTGATGTTGCAATGTTTGCTTAACTTGTTTAGTCTTAGTTTATGAGCACCGATGATCAGTATATCAACATTGAGAGATTAAGAAACCCCATAGACTGGAAAGATTTAGATAAAGAGCCAGAAGTAAGAAAAAATATAAAAATTAGAAGAGCTAAAGAACTTGGTGTTGTTGCAGTCCTATTTGATGATAAGCAAGTATCTGAGCGAATCTCTGAGCTTGCATTTTTAGAGAGAAATTTACGAAATGGCGTTATAGACGAAACGGTTTACGCCACAATTTTGAGAGGTGGAGTGCCGTTTGCAGCTCCATTTTTTGGACATATGGCAAGTCTTCGACCAAATATGAACCCAATTGTTGACTATGTACAGGCAAGTCGATACGGCGAATCTCAACAGGGGAGTGGGCTAAAAGTATATCGCAAACTTGGACCCAAAACAGATATTGCAGGAAAAACATTAATGCTCGTTGACGATGTTACTGACGAAGGTCTAACTTTAGAAGAATTACTTAAAATTGCTCTTGATGATAATGAATGCCACATACTTGGTGATTCGGTAACTGGACCAGCAAAAGATGTTGGAGCAATTGTTTTAGGTGACAAGCAAATAGGAAAATACGAAGGCTTTAATCAAGGCATGGTGTTACAGGGTTTTTGGCTTCCGAACGCCTGGGCGGGTGGAGTCGGTCTTGATGGCCCAAATGAATTTATGAGATGGATGCCTGAGCTAGTTTTAACCGCAGTTCAACATGAGAAGTATCGAGAATCAATGCCCGAAATTCTTGATAAATTAGGCGAGAGAGCAGTAATGGGCATGGATGAAATTACTTGGATCTCTTAACCTTCCAGAACTTCGCTCGGATAAACAACCCATTGATCAACTTCCTCAACATAAAAATCAGGCTTAAACCCATCACTATTCTTCGGCTTCCAATCAACAGTCGCCGTTAAAACTTGTTTGGCATTCATTTCTTTTAACAATTGCGTAACCACACGGAGTGTTTTAGCCGAATCACATACCTCGTCCAGAACTAGTACAACTTCATTCTGAATATCATGTATAGTAGGCTGCTGTCCGATACGAATAGTTTCGGACTGAACTTCGCCGTCGTATGAAGTAAAGCCAATCGACAACACTTGATGTCCTCGCAGATGCAATATCCTTGCCACAGCATCAGCTACAAGCAGACTGCCTCTCGGCATTAGCAAAACTTTAGTTACTTTAGGGATATTTTTATTCTTTTCTGCTTCAGCAATTTTATTTCCAAGCTCAACACACTTTGAATAAAACGACTCGAAAGTTTCATATTTCTTGCCATAGATAATTTTGGCAGGGCCTGAATATTGAATTTCATGTTTCATTGAAAAACCTACTATACACTATTTAATGAACTTTACAAAATCAACATTGCGTCGCCGAAAGAATAAAACCGATATTTCTGTTTAATTGCATGATCATAGATGCGCTGAGTTTCAGATTCCGAGCCAATGAACGCCTCGATCATGAGTAGCAGAGAAGTCCCAGGCAAATGAAAATTAGTTATCAAACTGTCAACTTTTAGGAACTTATACCCCGGCTGAATGAAAATATTCGTTTCACTCATTCTATCGCCACTTGCCGACCATGATTCAAGGGTTCTCGTGGTTGTAGTACCGACGGCTGTTATATGTTTCGCTTTATTCAATTTTTCAGCAACTGGTTCGCTAATTTCATACCACTCTTTATGCAAGGTTCCTGTTTTGAAATTATCATCTGTCAAACTAGCAAATGTTCCTAATCCCACATGTAGAGTTACTTCTTCGACGTCATGTTTTGTTGATATCTCGTCGAGCAACTTCTCAGTGAAATGCAGCCCCGCCGTCGGTGCAGCTTTGCTCCCAAGTGGCTTGGCAAATATTGTCTGATACTCTTTCGCCAATTTATCTTCGCCAGCTGGCGAATTGTGAATATATGGTGGTAGGGGTATATGCTCAACCGCTTTTAGACGTTCATCATCATGTGGAATATTTAATTTCAGGGTCCTAATGCCATCATTATCTATAGCTGTTGTAGTAACTTCTAGCCAATCAGTCAGCTGACTAGCATGACCAATCTTGAACTTTTTACCCGGCCGTACTAAAGCTCGCACAGTATTTGTATCTAATTTTTCTAGTATAAAAATCTCAGTTTTACCCTCATCAAACAATAATCTACAATGCTCAACTTTTGAATTATTTAGAACTAAAGTCGTATCGTTTCTCAAGAATTTTGGTAATTCTGAAAACACCGAGTCTGTTATCGTCCGCGTTTGCCTGTCATAGACTAACAATCTAGCACTATCTCTTGGACTGGCTGGCGCCTGCGCAATCAACTCTTTCGACAATTCAAAATCAATCATAGACTATCGACTAGTATATAGTATTTAATTTTTATATATTTACTTATTTATTTATTGACTTATTAAATTAACAAAACTGACATTATCTATTATTTTGATTAAGGTTTGGGATTTTAAAAAACGACTAAACTTATGATTCTGTATATTTCTGTGCTTCGTCCTAAGAAATATTAATTTATCTACAGTCATGAATATATGAACCAAGCATCATCTGAAGCCTATTTGGGGTATGGGGCTTAAAGAGTTTT
>JAGQMY010000064.1 GCA_020428465.1 Candidatus Saccharimonadota bacterium | reverse complement strand
GGATTTATGCCAATTTTATTAACTATTTAGATGGCTATAGCCCTAATGTTCGCGACATCATAGACAAGTTTGAATTCAGTAACCAGCTAAAAAAATTAAAAAACGGCAATATGCTGTTTCTAATCATCCAAAAGATAGATAGCGCCAAAATTGGCCCAGAAGACATGAGTAACCATGATATGGGCTATGTGTTTGAAGAACTTATTCGCAAATTCAACGAACAATCCAATGAAACCGCCGGTGAGCACTACACACCGCGCGAAGTTATTCGTCTAATGGTACGCCTATTGCTAGAGCCAGATAAACCACGTATTAAAGGCGAGAGCAAAATTCTAGAAGTTTACGACCCAGCCTGTGGTACTGGCGGAATGCTAACCATCGCCAAAGATTATATACAAGACCACATCAACCCAGATGCAGAAGTCTTTTTGTATGGCCAAGAAATTAACCCTCAAACATACGCTATTGCTAAATCAGACATCTTAATTAAGTCAGAAGACGCCGACCGCATCAGGGGCGGCACTGGAGATAGCGAATCAAGTACACTTAGTAATGATTTGTTCTATGACAAAGTGTTTGATTATGTTATAGCAAATCCACCCTACGGTACGGACTGGAAGAAGGATAGAGACGCAGTGGAGGCAGAAGTAGCTCGCGGTGACGCTGGCAGGTTTCCAGCAGGTTCACCAGCTGTAAGCGATGGCCAGATGCTGTTCTTGCAACACATGGTAAGTAAAATGCGCCCCAGCCACGAAGGTGGAGGCAGGGTAGCTGTTGTACATAATGGCTCGCCTTTATTTACCGGAGCCGCTGGTAGTGGCCCAAGCAACATCCGACGTTGGTTGCTAGAAAACGATTATCTAGAGGCAATAATAGGTTTACCAACCAATATGTTCTATAACACTGGCATCGCAACCTACATTTGGGTCCTAACCAATCGCAAGGCCGAAGAACGCAAAGGCAAGGTTCAGCTTATAGACGCCAGCGAAATATTCCACAAGCTCCGCAAAAACCTTGGCGATAAAAACAAAGAACTAACTTCAGAAGATATTGAAGAAATATATTCACTATACGAAAATTATCACCAGACTAAACGAAGTAAAATATTTAATAATGAAGACTTTGGCTATACACAAATAACCGTAACTTACGATGGCCAAAAAGATTCAGAAAACGTCCCGCTATCAGAAGATATTGATGAATATTTCAAGCGCGAGGTACTACCACACGTTCCAAACGCCAAAATGGACCGCAAAAAAGACAAAATCGGGTACGAGATACCATTTAACCGGTACTTCTATGAATACAAGCCTCCGCGCGACTTAGAAGAGATAGACAAAGAGCTAGAAGAAGTTACTAAAGAAATATTAGAACTTTTAAGTGAGGTAAAGGACTAATGCAGGCTTACCAGGATATGAAGGATTCTGGGGTAGCATGGATAGGTGATATACCTAGTGATTGGAGTGTGGATCGTGTCAAATGGCAATTCATTCGCAAGCAAATAAAGAATAAGGACGAGAATCCGACCGTGTTATCACTAGCGCGAGCCGGTGTAAAAATAAGAGACATTTCTTCTAATGAGGGTCAGTTAGCGGAAAGCTATTTAAACTATAACACCGTGGAACCAGGCGATGTGTTACTAAACCCAATGGATTTAATTAGCGGTGCAAATTGTAGTAACTCTAGAGTTGGTGGGGTTATTAGTCCTGCATATATCAATATAAGGCCGCTTAACGGCGATTCTAGATTCTTTGACTATTTCTTCAAAACTCAATATTGGTCCAATGCTTTTTTTGTACATGGCAAAGGAGTTTCTTATGATAATCGTTGGACTTTAAGTGCCGAAACTGTTATGAATTACCCTGTTATAGTTCCTACTACCGTACAGCAAAAGAGGATTGCGGATTAT
>JAGQMY010000063.1 GCA_020428465.1 Candidatus Saccharimonadota bacterium | reverse complement strand
AATTGTAGGAACTATAACCATTCCTGTTATTTATTGGTTGACAAAAAAATTGTTTGGGGTCTGGGTAGCTCTTTTGGCTGCTACTTTATTAGCTATTTCCCCGTGGCATTTGTATTGGTCTCAAAACTTCAGGTTTTACACGTTGTTTTTGTTAACATTTAATGTTGCGTTTTTTTTTTTTTTTTTTGGGTTAGAAAAAGATGATATCCGGTATTTTATCCTATCAATTGTATTCATTGGGGCCGCTGCTTTAGTTCAAGGCCCGGTCGCTGTCTTTCTTATTCCCATATTAGCAATGTATATTTTACTGTTAAAACTCTTGCCATTTGGAAAACCACCAGGATTGCGCAGTAAATATTTAGTTTTACCCATAGTTTTATTGTTTATAGGCTACGTTGTCTACGAGAGTTACAATATCCTTTTAAAAGGAAACGCTTCCGTCATATCTGAGGTATATTACCTTTTTATCAATCAATCAACTGCGTCCTTTGTTGGATATGCCAATCCTTACATTATGCTAACCTCTGTCATCTACTATATTGGCACTCCTTTAGCATTCTTAGCCTTAGTCGGCACAATTTACTTACTTAAAGAAAAATCGCGAGCCGGACTTTTCGTGGCAGTCGGTGCGTTCGGTCTTCTATTCATTTTTATGGTATTGACATTATTTGCCAGTACAGCCAACCGTTATGTGTTTATGTCGCTACCCTGTTGGATAATTTTAGGGTCGGTAGCGATCAAGGAAATGTTTGTAGGAACCAAAAGCTTCACAACTAAAATCGTAATAGCAGGTGTTTTGTTTAGCCTTTTGATCTTATCGTTGAAAGATCCGGTTATCGAAGATATCATTTACTACAGTGGAAAAGATTCTTATTTTTACATGTTTGTTATAGCAGGAGGAATGATTTGCGCACTGGCTCCAATATTATTCATTTGGCTTCTAAGGGCACCTCTCCAGAATAAGTATTTCCTGGCATTAGTATTAAGCATTTTATCTCTTACTATCCTGCATCCAATCTTAAGCACCATTATGTATTTTAACTTTCAGCATGGTCACCGGGATAATTGGAAGGCTGTGGCAGCAGTTGTCAAAGAAAGCAAGGTGGATGACGAAAGCCTTTTCACATTTACCCCTCAGTTATCAGACTATTACATTGGAGGGCAAGCTGGTGAGGTAACTGCTAGCAATCTAGAAACAGCAATAAATAGTGATAAAAGCTTTTGGCTTATAGAGACAGAGGGTATTGATCGACAAATTATTGTTGGCTATGGAGAATGGTTGGTGAACCATTGCGAAACGGTAGGAAATTGGGATCAATTTACCGCTGGAAGAGACTGGAGAATGCGGGCGCATCACTGTACACCTAATCAGTCAAACCAAACTCATATTGACACAAATTAGAAACCTTCATTACTCAGTCATATTAACCCTCTCTTCAAAGGGGAATGTATTCATGATTATCACCCGAACCCCTCTGCGTATTAGCTTTGCCGGCGGCGGCAGCGATCTGCCTGCGTTTTACGAACACGAACGTGGCGCAGTAGTCAGCACCGCCATAGACAAATATATTTACATTAATGTCAACCCCAAATTTGATCACAAAATCCGGGCCAGTTACTCTGTTACCGAAATTGTCGATACGGTAGATGAACTTCAACATGAATTAATCCGCGAGGCG
>JAGQMY010000062.1 GCA_020428465.1 Candidatus Saccharimonadota bacterium | reverse complement strand
ACAATCAGATACTTCCGAATCAAGCGCACAGCCAACTCAAAATAATGTAGACTTTTTATTCAGTGTTTAAACTAATTAAAAATAGCAAACTAATTTCTGGGGTATGGGTGAGAAAGTTCCGTGAATCCGCCAGCTGGCGAACATAATTTAATCTTTATAAATCTTCCTTTTGCTAAATCAGATTTATAAATTTTATATCAGCATAAAGCAAGAAAACCGATGGCCACCTATCAATATGTAGCGAATCATTTCCGAGGACCAGCCGAGTTACTCTTAATTAGTAACTAACGAGGCCGCTTCGCGTTCCGCAGGAACGTCTACATTTTGATAGGTGGCCAATCGCTGTTCTTCTTGCAAGCTGCGGGGTTTTTGCTAACTTTTTGACCTGTAGCAAAAAGTTAGTCTTGGGTGTGGGACGAAGTCGCCCATAAAAAATATTATTTACTAGTTGATAACTCAGCAATTTTCTCTGCCATCCACTTCGCGCTTGGTCTAACTGTTCGTTTCATAGTTTTACGATCTACATGAACTAGACCAAACTTTGGCCACCATCCGTAAGCCCACTCGAAATTATCCAGAAGACTCCAGTGGAAATAGCCTTTTAGTTGAATTCCCTCACTAAGTGCTCTTTCCATAGCAATAATTGTTTCCTCAATCCACCATTTCCGATACTTATCATCTGCGTCTGCTACACCATTCTCGGCAATAATAATCGGCTTTTTATAATGAGCATTGACGCGTACAAGAAGCGCATAAATACCTTCCGGTTCCATATACCAGCCTAGATCGTTTTTTGGTAATGCTGGATTATCTCTGTGGAATATATGGCTTTTTCGTCCTTTATAATCTCCAAGTGAGTAATAATCAGTAAAATAATAATTAAATCCAACATAATCTTGATATCTGTTGATACGATTTAAAAACCACCAATTCCAAAAATGTCTCATCCATTTTGTTGCGACGCTATCTAGAAAATTGTGTGGGCGTTTAGGCTGAATATTGGCAAGCTGTGAAGCAACACCTATTTGTAGAGATTTTTTGCATCTTTTTAGGATTTTATATGCTCTTTTATGTGCCTTAGTAAGGTTGTAATAAACCTTTATGAACTCTATCCAGTTTTTCTTATTCGGTGGCCACTCACCTGTAGCATAGCCGAAACTAGCATATACATTCGGCTCATTTAGCGTAATAACATACTTCAAGCTAGATATAGGAAGCTCAGCGCAAACCTTAGCCACAAATCTCTCAAAATATCTGATATTTTTACGTTTTTCAAAACCGCCCAAATCCGTAAACCAGACCGGCATAGTCCAATGCCAAAGATTTATTACTGGCACTATTCCGCGGCTAAGCATTTCTTCGATATATTCTTTGTAGTGTGCGAAACCCTCGGCGTTCCATACGCCTGGCTCTGGCTCCAAGCGAGACCATTCGATACCGAATCGAAAAGAATTCATGTTTAGTTTCTGTAGAATATCTAAATCATGCCGATATAGTTCGTAATGTTTTACACCCTTTCCCGACAAGTAGTTTTCAGGATTTTCTGCTTCAGACTTAAATTTATCCCACTCAGGAATCCAACTCAATCTCTTCTCTGCTGTTTTAGCGAATTCATTGGCGTTTTCTAACTCCCAAACTGTCCACTGGTTATAGGTATTACCCTCTACCTGATGAGATGCTGTACTTGCTCCCCATAAAAAATCCTTGGGGAATACATTCTGCTCGGTGAGTTTATTTTTTACCATGCTTGCTACCACTACGCGATTTATTGTAGTTTCTATAACTTAGATCATTTCTTAGAACATCGAGTCTCACGATAGACTTATCGAAAGCTTTTAATAATGATGAGTATTTCCAGTTTGGAACCATGACATTCAACAATTTATTTTTTTCTGACAAATATTCGATTAGTGAGTAGAAGTCGCCATCACCCGATACAATTATCGCTTTGTTATAGTTGGATATTTCCTTCATTACATACATTACTAATTCTGCATCGACATTACCTTTAGTTGGCAGTTTTTCGTCCTTCTTTTCGGCATCATGGCTGGACATCATTTCTAGTGTAGGTTTTAACACTACTGTATAGCCGGCCGCTTTCATTTGGTTATACAAATCTTCATTTTCTGGTAGATAGCCAATGAACATATATGCTTTTTCGATCTGATATTTATCCTGTAAATAAGCGCGGAACTTTTTCCAGTCCATTTTCCAGCCAGCTCTTTGCACGCCTAGATTTAAATTTTGGCTGTCGATGAAGGCATAGTTCTTCTTTTGATTTCTTTTATTTCTACGAAACATATTGACCGTATTGTAACAGTTATATTATTAAATATCTAAAATTACAGTTATACCGCTCATGGTTAAATTTTATTTATGCTATATGATAATATTAATATGAGTTTAACCGAATTTACGCCACGTCAAGAATGTATTGTTGGTAGCGTAAATATGGCCCCAAAAGCTATCTTACACTTTGTTTGCGATCCAGATATGGCTTACACCGCTGGCGAGTTAGATGAACTATTTATTAAAGCTCAGGGTGAAGTCCCTATTTGGGCACCTGCAAGAAGCTATGCAGCGAATACTTTAGGAAAACTACCCGTCAAAAATAAAACTTTTAACGTTGACCATACTCGTCCCAGAACATTTCAGCTTAGCCCAGAAGATGGTGTCGGAATTGCTAGACCTGCAGCATTACATTTAACACAATTAGCTCTTTCTGAAGGAGTTGATATACCTGATCTCGTCGGTGAAAGTTTAGGAAGTACTAACAATAGAAAATCATCACAAGCAATTCGTTACCACGGAATTCAACTATTACGATCTTTAAAAAAAGCCGATACATTTACAATTACTTCACTGACTACGGAGTTAGGAATTTCTCCAACTGCAGCTACTTACTTGATTGAGGTATTAGTAACTCCCGGCTACTTAGCTCAAGACCCTAAATGCCAAGGGACTCGAAATGTTTATGCTAGATATTTCATTCCTAGTCCTAATAGCGAGCTAATCATTCCAGATGTTACTTTTGGAACTAGATTTTCTGATGCTCTGAGGCATTTATCAGATGAAAATTCACCTTTTGATGCTGCAGATGTAGCTAAGAAAATGGGATACAACCCCAAATACAATGGTGATAAAATTGCTGAAATCCTAAAAACAGTTAACGCGATGGGTACGATTCAAAAAGTTGACGACGAGGCATATAGGGATATTCCCTACAGAACCACAGATCACGGTAGATTTGTTTTTGAGGTACTAAATTGGATTTACAATAATATTAATGACCCAAGTAAAAGATTTCTAGGTCAAGCA
>JAGQMY010000061.1 GCA_020428465.1 Candidatus Saccharimonadota bacterium | reverse complement strand
CCACCTCTGGTCCAACGAAGCCGTATCGCTACAGTGGTGGCTTATTACAGGCGTGGCTATATCATTACAATCTGTAAAGTCAGTCGATAGCTGATATAATATTTGAAAAGGTAATCACGGAAGGAATTATGGGAAAAAGGGCTTTTATAACTGGTGTTAATGGTCAAGATGGTGGACATTTAGCAAAACTTCTTCACGACAAGGGCTATGAAGTATATGGGATGATGCGTGGCCAGCTTGAAGCAAGCCACCCGAGAGCACAAAAATTTCTAACTGAATTCCCTTATGTAAAACTTGTGTTTGCAGATCTAGTAGATTTATCTGCTATGACTAGAGCAATTCAAGAAATTAAGCCTGATGAAGTATATAATCTTGCAGCAATTAGTCATGTTGGCTACTCATTTAAAGACCCTATACTAACTGCTGAAGTAACGGGCAAGGGCGTAACAAATGTTCTCGAAGCAATAAGGTTATCCGGCCTAGATAAAAAAACAAAATTCTATCAAGCATCTACGTCAGAGATGTACGGCGGACTAGACTATAACCGTCCAGGAAAAGGTTATAACGAAAATGCACTATTTCACCCACGTAGCCCATACGGAGTAGCAAAACTCTACGGTTATTGGATTACGCGAAACTATCGTGAAAGCTACGGAATCTATGCGGTTAGCGGAATTCTCTTCAATCATGAAGGAGAAAGACGCGGTCCTGAATTTGTAACCAGGAAAATAAGTCAAGCAGTTGCGCGAATAAAACTTGGTAAACAAGATAAGCTTGAATTAGGGAATATGGACGCAAAGCGCGACTGGGGTTATGCAGGCGACTACGTTGAGGGAATGTGGTTAATGCTTCAACAAGATACACCCGATGATTACGTACTGGCTACCGGCGAAACACACTCTATAAGAGATTTTTGCGAACTAGCATTTAAGGAAATTGGGGTTGATCTAGAATGGCAAGGCTCAGGTGTCAACGAAAAAGGTGTAGATAAAAAATCCGGAAAAACACTAATTACAATAAATCCAGATTACTTCCGACCAGCTGAAGTTGATTTGCTTCTAGGAGACCCATCTAAAGCAGAAAAAGAGCTGGGCTGGAAGCGTAAAATTGATTTCCCAGCTCTCGTTAAGCTAATGGTGGAATACGATTTAGGCCTAGAATCTAATTAAGATTGCTATAAAAAGCCCAGCCAGCTAACGCAGTATAGTTTCGTACCTTATTGTTTTTAATTAGTTTTTCGATTTCCTGTTTAGTAAGCCAGAACTCTTCGAAAAATTCCTGAGGGTCTTTTTGGAAATTATCGACAGCAGATAAATTATTAGCTACGAAAAAATACATTTTTTGGCTTTTACGTCTATTCTCTAAATACATCCACCCAATTTGTTTAATATCGCCGGTCAAGCCAGTTTCTTCCCCAAATTCTCTTAGGGCACCTTGTTCAGGGCTTTCTCCGTCATTAAGCATACCGCCCGGGAACTGATACAATATCTCGTTTGGCGGATAGCTGTATTCTTTTTGGATTAATATTTTCCCATCATTGTCTACCGCTATTACCATGGCCGTGTCATTCATTTTGCCAAAATGTAGATAATCAGATTTACTACCATCGGGTAGTTCTACTTCATCAATGAAAACATTATGCCTAGGGTGAGAGAACACCTGCTTACTGCTAAGAGTCTTCCACTTTTTTATCATCGTGACTTTAGCCATCTCGTGTAATCGTTAATCATCTGATCTAAGGGGATAGTTGGTTGCCAGCCCGTGTCATTAGAAAGCTTGTCGTGTGAACCAAAAATGTCCATGACGTCATTAGGGCGTATTCTTGATGGGTCTATTTCAACTTTTAGATCCTCGGCCTCAAACGCCTTAGCAAGGAGTCTAAGTATTTCGGTACCTTTCACACTTTTGCCTGAGCAAATATTGTATAGATTGTGTGTTAGTTTAGTTTCATCGCATGTAGCAAGCTCGACATAAGCTTTAGCTACATCTCGCACATCAGTATAGTCACGTTTTGTATCCAGATTTCCAACTAAAAGTGGCTTATTTTCACGTCTTGCTGACAAAATTTGTTCACCAAGGTCTGGAACTAAAAATCCGGGTAATTGTCCAGGTCCGGAATGATTAAAAGGTCGCACGATAATCACTTTTAAGCCCTTTTCTCGGTATTCCGCAACCGCCTCTTCCATTAGTTGCTTACTGACAACATACTCATTAG
>JAGQMY010000060.1 GCA_020428465.1 Candidatus Saccharimonadota bacterium | reverse complement strand
TAGTTCAAGGACTAACAGAGTTTATACCTGTATCTAGCTCGGGGCACCTACTTCTCGGACATGAACTGTTTGGGACAGCAGAGAATACGCTCGGATTTGATATCGCTTTGCATGTCGGAACTCTATTAGCTCTTTTCATATATTTCAGAAAAGACATTTTTAACTTGATAAAAAATATTTTCGCTAAGAATAAGGATGGTAATTTAGCTCGACTTCTAATAGTTGCAACACTACCAGCTGCGATCGCTGGGTTCCTGCTAGGTGATTATGTAGATAATAACCTCAGAAGCCAGTTGCTTGTTGCAGTTACACTCGCAATAGGTGGATTAGTAATGATTTGGGCGGATAACTACGCTGAAAAATTGGATAAAAAATCTAACGAAGTTACAAATAAACAGGGGATTATTGTCGGAGTTGCGCAAACTCTAGCATTAGTGCCGGGTGTATCACGATCTGGCGCGACTATAACAACCGGATTATTTCTGGGGCTCGATCGCAAATCGGCGGCAAGGTTCTCATTTCTGCTAGCTATACCGATAATTGCCGGTTCCGCACTCAGTATTTTGGTCGGCGGTAATAGTATAAATGCACCAGTTTCAGATATGTTTGTCGGGATGCTAGCTGCATTTGTCAGTGGGCTTTTTGCAATTAGATTCATGCTGAAGAGCATTTCGAAATTAGGGCTTAAACCATTTGCTTATTATCGGATAGCTTTAGCAATAGTTGTATTTGTTATAGTTGTGCGCTAAATTTAGCTTATATTAATGAGGGAACACCGCGAAATGAGTAGTGAAAATGCACCTGCAAAACAGTCAAAAAAATTAACACTCACGTTATCTTGGAAATTGTTATCTATAGTTTTAGTAATTCTACTTGCGGGGCTTACCTTCTATACGAAACCCTGGGAAAAAATAACGTCTAACGGTAATCGCACGATTGATATTAAGGGAGAAGCTAGTATCAAGAAAAAGCCAGATCAATTTGTGTTCAACCCATCATATGATGCAGACAGTCAGGATGAAATTAATTCAAAAACCACAGAGGTTGTTAACGCGGTTAAAGCGCTAGGGTTGGGTGATGCCGGTATTCAAACGCAAGTGTCAAACTATCCTAACTATAAGGATTCTGGTTTAGATGGAACATACACATACAATTTGTATTTAACACTAACAGTTGACGATTTAGAGGTGGCACAGAAGATCCAAGATTACTTAGCAACCTCGGGAGCTACAGGGTCAATCACTCCTATGTCTGGGTTCACAAAAGACACTACAAAACAGTTGAAAGACCAAGCTACAGAAATGGCGGTACAAGATGCTAAAGATAGAGCTGAGCTTATGGCTAAAAATCTAGGTACTAAACTAGGGAAGGTTATATCAATTAATGAGCCAGATAATTACGATGTTTATCCAATTGCGTCTTATGATTCAAGTGTTTACGCTGAGGGCAGCGTTGCTTTGCCAATAAATGCCGGAGAAACAGAATATAGCTATACGGTTACGGTCAAATTTGAAATTAAGTAATTAGACTCACGGTCTACATAAGGTACAATATAGAATAAGATGAAGAAAAAAGGTAACAAGGTAATAATAGGGGTCATAACACTTGTTTTAGTGCTGGTTGGTTTAAATGTATATCAATTCTTGCAAAATAGGGATTTAAAACGTAATCAGAATCTAACTACCGAGCAAAAAAATCAAAAGCTCATTGATGAAGTTAATAAAGTATATACATTGCCAGCTAACGAAACACCCGTCGTGGCTGTAGTAACTGACCCCGAAGAATTTAAAAAACAGTATCCAGTCTTTGATAATGTTCAATCTGGTGATTACTTGCTGTTTTATAGAAAAGCAAGGCTAAATGTTTTGTATCGACAGACTGATAAGAAGGTAGTTAAGACAGCCTCGGTCAATGTCCCAATCGCAATTGAAATTGTTGGTTCAGAAGAGGCGACCAATGCAGTAGAAGAGGCTCTGAAAACTTTTGGCACTCAAGTCACAGTAACTAAGACAGTAAAAGACGGCATAACTCAAAGTTTTGTGTTTGATGTAGATAGTGATCAAGAAAATGAGACTAGCACAATTGCAAAAGCACTTGGGCTTGAAACGGGTTCAACGCTTCCTACTTCGTTTTCACCTAGTTCACAAACGGAGTTAGTGGTTGCTGTTGCGGATGATTATAAAGCTCCAGCTCAATCAGGTGCTGATTCGGGTACCGACGCTTCTGCAAACGACACTACGCAGCCGTAGTACAACTGGCTAGAACCGATAAGTACGTTGCTTTTTTAGGGTGGTAGACACTTGGTATATCGTGCAATTTGCTCATGCCCTTGGCTATATCTGTCATCATATAGTCTAGTGCCTCTAATTTTTGTTCGCGCTTTTTAGTAGGAGGCTGCATATCTCCCATATAAATCGTTGCTTCACCAGTACTCTTTACTCCTAATCCCATTGGTAAACTAAATCCACGACTAACTAAACTTGCAGAATCACCTCCAGGGGCTAAATGATAAGCAGTTATACCATTTACAGTGATTTTCTTGTCTGTACTCGCACTAGGGTGAATTGTCTCAACAATTGAATTATTTGGGTCAGATCCGTTTCTCTCTACTTTTGCTCGCATACTGGCATTATTGAACGGAGCTTGAAATTCATGTAATGCTGGTGATTGTATTGTCGAATATGAAAGCGGAACCACAAAATCAACGTATTGAAAAATTCCTTGTCTAACCAATGCTTCGGCGACCGGTACTCCCACTATATTCAATCTTTTTGTAGTTGTTCCCAAGACAATACTTAAATCTATATCTCCAGGGTTGATATCATTCGACCCATCTTCGTAAAGTGCTGCGGCTAATAGCGCTGCTCCCATGGCGCCAGTTATTAAGCCGTCGTGGTTATAGACTAAAAAAAGCTTTTCCTTATTCGCTTGCCGCTCAGTTATTTGCTCAAGCATTTTTTTGTTACCTAAGTATGCTTCGAAAACTTGTTCTGCTTGAGGGAAAACCAATCCTACATTTTCCAATATTGTCGATATGCCTGCATGAGGTATTAGTGATTTTATACCAACGCAATCAAGTCTAGATAAATCATCATTTCCTGTCGAAACACTCAAATTTGCAACACCGGCATGACGGGTTGCAGCAGCTACTAGTTCTGCATCGCAACCTGAAGCGAGCTCGGGGTTTGCCTCCAAAATAGAAGTTAATCGTGGTGAGATTATAGGAACATAATTTGGCATGGTTAGCTTATTATTATATAACAAAACACTGTTTTGAAAAATACTATATCTAGTGTTGCAAATAGGTGCTACACTACCATTAC
>JAGQMY010000059.1 GCA_020428465.1 Candidatus Saccharimonadota bacterium | reverse complement strand
CGTAACTGAGCATTTCGTTAAATTTTTCCTCAAACTGCTCGGTCGAGTTTAGTCTTTCTTGATAGGTCATTACTTCTAGACTTTTTGCTTCAGCCTTTTGTGAGCCAAGGATTGATTTAGCAATATTACTTATCGCCTCACCAAGAAATTCCTTAAAGATCCAAACACCACCACCAATACCTGCCAAGGAACCCAGCAGGCTAGTTGCAAATTCTGAGATGCGAGAATCTTTTAAGAAAACTCCAGTTGCTATGTATCCAACTAAAGATACTAAAGCAGTAATCTGGACAGGATTGTTCTTGATATATTTAAGCACCTGTTTGTGTCGGGGTAATTTTACTGGAATTTCTTTATTATCTGCTACTTTTCGTGACTCACTCTTGGACTTATATAGCGGCTCCAGTATATTCTCAGGTAAGTTTATGTTGTTTACTGGCTTGCGTAAAAACTGCTCAAACTCAATCAAAAAAGTTCGTCTGAGCGTGTCTTCTTGATATTTCCATGCGTCAAACGTAAAAACAGGTAGATTTATTTTTAGATCAGGGTCTTCTTCCAGTGTTTTTATTATTGTACTTTTTCCGCTACCCCATGCGCCAAATAAGCCTATCGTGTGAGGAGAAGTTTTATTTTCAATAATCGCCTTCAAGGCAGGAGCGATTGTTTTGTGATAAAAATCAAAATAATTACTACTGTCTGTAGCAATTGGCTCATCAGTTATAAATTGGTATTTCCTCTTTGGCATAATCTCTCGACACAAAATTGACTTGTTTAGCTATTATTGTATCAAATATTTTCTTTGTGGAGTGTTCTTATCAGTAAATAGTTTCGGTCTAGCGTCCGACATTATTCTTGTGCTATTCTACTCGTAATACGCTATACCGCGTGACAATCCAGTCGAGCTTCAGCTCCTGCCGATTGACAAAGGGCAACATATTTTCATCAAATATAACCCGTCTTTCGCAGGAGTTTTTTATTTACACAGGAACAATTGCGAGACAAAGGAACATACGTCATGCAAAAGAATGACAACACGTTAAAAATACAAACAGTAAGAATAAAAGAGCTAAAGGCTGCTAAATACAATCCACGCAAGTGGAGTGAGGCTGCCACCAAACAACTAAAGGAGAGCATCCAGCGTTTCGGACTCGTTGACCCAATTCTTGTCAACGGAGCGTCGAATCGTAAAAACATAGTTATCGGCGGTCACTTCCGGCTGAAGGTCGCGAAAGAACTTGGCTACACGGAAGTGCCTGTTGCGTACATTCACATCGCTGATGAAGCGAGAGAAAAGGAACTGAATATACGCTTAAACAAAAATCTCGGTGAATGGGACTATGAACTACTCGCAGACTTCGATGAATCACTCCTAGCAGGTATAGGCTTCGAGAGTGAAGAGTTAGATGAGATATTCGATCTCGACGTCGATCAGCCAGAGAATTTTGACCTTAAGAAGGAGTTAGAGAAGCTAGACATCAAAAAAGTTGATGCGAAAAAGGGACAGGTATACCAGCTTGGAGACTCAAGACTCATGATCGGTGATAGCACCATTGAAGCCGACATGGATAAATTGATGAACGGCGAGAAGGCAGATATGTGTCTCACAGATCCGCCCTACATTTTGGACTACTTCCACGGCATTAGAAAAGGAAAGCCAACAGAAGGTTTTGGTGCGAAGCGCAATCGTCGCTATTTAGAGACAGATGAAATACCTGATGACTTCACTGAACTATGGATGAATAATATAGCAAAGCACTCTAAAGACGATTTCAGTATCATCTGCTATGAGAATTGGAAGAACCTCCGGATCATATGGGGGGAGATGGAAAAGCACTGGAAGATAAAAAATATGATTGTGTGGCACTTGCCAAATCGGCATCAAGGCTTTGCGTCAAAGTACAAGTTCTTTAGCAAACACGACATTGCAATGGTCGGCGCTGGCGGTGAAGTTAAGTACAATCACGACACAGAGCCCGATGGCTTGCAGGAAGAATACGAAACGGCACTGTACGCAATAAGCGGTAAACCACAATGGGAAGGATATGAAGGTGGTAAGAAGTATCAACCGACAGATTTCATAGACTACCAAGCAAGCGACGAAAAGAGCTCAGGCCAAGGAGTCATATTCGGCACAAAACCGATTGAGATACTGATTCCATATATAAAGGTGCTCACGAAGCGAGGTGACCTCGTAGTTGAGCCGTTTTGCGGATCAGGATCGACACTAATAGCTGCAACCAAGCTAAAACGCAGGTGCTACATCATGGAGAAATCACCAGTATATGCAGAAGTAGCAATGAAGCGCTGGGAGAAACTCTCTGGCGAGAAACGCGTGCTAATCGATGAGAAAGTCAACTCGTGATAAACAGAAACGGCTCCTAAAGGAGCTCGAGGAACACCCGTTTGCTTCTGCAGCGTGCAAGAAAGCTGGTGTCGCAAGATCAACGTACTACGTCTGGCGCAATAAAAGTGATGATTTTAGAGAAAAAGCCGATGTCTCAGAGAAGCTTGGACGTGCTAAATACAATGATTTCGCTGAATCTAAGTTGATTGAGAGTGTCAATATGCGGCACTTTCCTGCAATACGTTACTGGCTTAACAACAACCACGAAGGATATCGTCCAACTGATAATCGTGATATTGAAGAGATGCGCATGTTCATGCAAGAGTACCGTCGCACGTTCAACAACGCTATCAGCTACCTTGGCCCTGAGCAGGCAAAACGAGTATTTGGCTATGCATCAGAAGACGAGATCAATAAGTCAGCTCAACATGCCGCTGATATTAAAAGAGAAGATGATTTACACGGAGGTAAGCTGAAATAGGATATACTAAGACTTGTCTAGGATTCAAATAAACGAGTGCGCTTTTAGCGTAGTGCGTCTTGTAAAGGGCAGCTACGTAAAAAAGAGTAGACGCAATGCGTTTATTTGGGTCCTAGACAGTCCAGCGTGGCTGTCCTTTCTATTTGGCTAGACTTCTTCGCTGAACACTGACATTACTTTGATGCGGAGGAATATATGCAACCAAACAACAATCAACAGAAACCCAAGAAGCCATTTTATAAACGACCTGTTTTTATAATTTTAATTGTCGCTCCATACGCATTAATGACTATTATAGGTATTATCACAGCTGCATTAAACTACGAAAAACCACCAGCAAAAGACGATTTTTCAGCTGAAACCGAGCGAAATACTACTGCACCGAGGTTTGATGTCAAAGTCGTAGGTAACTCCTATGCCGATCCTACCAGTAGAAGAGTCACTTTCACAGTAACTAACCTCACACAAGAAGAGTTGACACCTGCATGTAGCGTGACAGTAGATAATCCAGCTGGTACTTACAACGGTTACGAGTACGTAACCTGGGATGAACCGCTTGCGCCAGGTGAAAGAGGATACTTTGAGGGGCTAATTATCATCACAAATGAAGGTGCTGCATATGCGAATCAATCTCGCGTGGTTTGCAGCTAGCGTTCAATATTGTGCATGCTTTTTAAATAATGCACTTGGCAGAAATGATCTTTTGACTAGTTATAATATCGGCACTGATTAAAAGAGGTAAGCTTATATACTCTAGTTAGTCTGATTGCTATACTGATCACATGGTTGTTTTGTATAGAATTCATGGTGACAATATTATTGAATGTGAAGTAGCGATAGAGATAATCACTGAGGCTATAGCTGAATCAAAAGGCTTAGAATATTCAATAAATCTTGAGAACTCCTCTCTAAGTACTCCAAAATATAAAGTTATATTTAGTGAGGGTTCTAGCTTACTGTTTGAACTTTTCCCAGGGCACAACAGATGGGACAATTCACTATCTGAGTATTTGACTAAAATGGGTGCGCCACTGAGAGAGTCTGTGGATGCATTTGTGACCAGAGTAGATAATGCAAAGGAAATACCTGTTGCAGCCTTCGAATTTTGCAACGCATTACCTGCAGGAAACAATGCATGGCAAAGAGCGGGACGAGCAATTTCAATGGTTGAAGCCGGTATACCTTATTTTTATTTTGCTGAAATTGGAGGTCAGGAGCTAGATGCTAATCGCAAAATTAAAGCACCTCGTTTCCCTAATCCCATAGTGCCATACTCCTATCTGACGTTATCAAGTGCTGCAACGAAAAAATGCACTACAGTGTATCTTCCAAGTCGTTCAATAAGTGAAGAAACTTATAAGGAATTCGAAGATGCTTTTGCTAATAGAGAGTACACACATGCTATTGCTTCCATTTTCACTGAATCAGAAACTGAAAACCAAGACCTTGAGGAATCAAAAAATAAATCAGCGCAATTTGTATTGGACCTTGCCGAACGAAGAAGGAGGTCAGACACTCACTCAATTGATACATGGAACATCCTAGTTGAGAATGCACAAAAGGGACGGCCAATATCTGAAGTTATTATTAAAGACAATCTAAATTGGTCGAAAAAGATTGCGATAAAAGCAAACAAAACGCTCAGTAGGTTAATAGCAGATCTGCAAAAACTGGATGTAGCTGCTATAGGATCTCGGGATATGCCATTTTGTATTGTGGATGCAAAAAAGAGGAGCAAATTATCGCAATTGATAGATAACAATTATGGTGAAAGTGTCAGTGAGGATTTTAAAAGCTGGATTAAGAATGGCGAAAAAAGTTTAGTTATTGTATTTATTGCAGGATTTAAGCCTCGAGGCGACGATTCTCGTCCTGACCGTGGGCTTGTACCGTTGGCTAGTATGATTTTCGCAAATGATGATATAGATATACTGAGTGTTGTTTACGGACCAGCAAAAGAACGTACTTGGAGTGAACTGTTCGATAGTCCAATGTCGCTAGCATCGAATAATGGCCTTTGGGAGGCTATTATTGGTCTTGGCGATGGATTACTAATTGATAGCGTTACATTTGATGCGACAAAACAAAATCGAGACCTACTCACGCCATTGTCAGCTCACACTACAGAAAAAGTAGACTTGGCTAAGTTTAGCAATATACCTCGTTATGGCGAGCATGATGTCGACAGTGCATTACATTTACTATTTTCAAACACCACAAATGAAGAAGTTTTTGAGTCGTTATGCAATCCGCCTGGTGGAGACTGGAGTGGCGTTTCGTTTCTTGATCAGGAAGGCGCAACAAACAGGTGGACTTCATTACCTCGAGTAACTGGAGTAGACGGTAAAAGACCGGACCACATTATCCAATTTTTAGGTGACGTTAAGTTCTTTCTATCAATTGAGTCTAAAGATCTGCTTAGAAATCTTGAGGAGAAGATAGGGCCAAGATTAAACTATTACACAAAAGAGTTGCTTATTAGCGGTAAAGCTCAGTCTCGTAAACTGAAAGACAGTTTGCTGTGGACACAGAACATAGACGAAGATTTTCTGAATAAAGCCTTAAATGAGTATTCCTTCTATAGTGGAGCAGCCATAATGGGAAGAGCTGACGAAGCGATTTTAGCATCCAAAAAGTCATTTGCTGATGTAGTATTCTCGATTGATTTTTCATCGAAAGAGAACATTATATATGTGATTGTAAACAACGAAAAAATCAGGCGTCCGCTTATCGATTTTCTTGACTCGCAGCAAACAAAAACTAAAATACTCAATTCAAAATTAATAGTTCTAAACTAAAAGTTTAAGTATAAAGATTCGTGTACGTTGTCTTTTTGTTTGTCCTGAACTTTTTTAAATGCGGAAAGCCCAGAATGTACTTTTAGATGACGTTTATAAAGTTCTTTTGGTAGCGGGTGATCGTAATTCTTTGACTCCGAGTGCCCATCATAGGAAAGAACATACCTTATTGATTTCTTGTTTAATTCGCCCAGATATTTAAAGAACGCTTCGTGATCGATATTCTCCAAGTAGCGGTTCTTATTATTAAAGTAGGGTGGATCCAAGTATATAACGTCATTTTTAGTCGCTGTTTCAGTGATTTTTCGATAGTCGCCAACTGATATTTTGTATTCTTTTAACAACTGATTCCACTGATCTACAATACTCGCAAATTTCTGTGGGTTCATCCCTTTGCGTGAATGATGAAGGGCGTTGTTGAACTGGCCTTTGCTGTTGAACCTTATCAAGCCGTTCACGCAGGTTCTAGACAAAAACAACAAATCGAGGGGGTCTTTGTTTTTATTAAACCTATCTCTTACTTCATAAAAGTATGTGTGTCCTATTTCCTGTAGTTTGCTCCACTGCTTTTCATAGTTCTCTATTACCGATTTAGGATCGTTTTTTATTTCGTTCCATAGCATCACCAAAGGCTCATAAATATCTGAAATAATCGCCTTTTCAGGTTTAAGTTCTCCTAGAATAGCGCCAGAACCAAGGAAAGGCTCGTAATAGGTGTCAAATTCAAGCTCTTTAATAATCGACACTATTGTCTTTGCCTGACTCCTCTTGCTACCACTCCACTTAATAAAAGACATCATAGTAGAGACTCCTGACTAGCTATCTGTTGATCTAGCCTTCGCCTGCTAAGATCGACAAACTCTTCTTCAATTTCAAAACCAATGTAATCTCTGCCTGTCAGTTTAGCCGCAAGACACTCTGATCCTGAACCTGAGAATGGCGAGAGAACGACATCACCCTCTTTTGTTGTTAGTTCAATCATTCTTTTGCAGATCTTTAATGGTTTTTGCGTAGGATGTCTGCCGAGAGCGATTTCAAACCTCTCTTTGTTGTTTGGTATATCCCAAACAGTTCTCATTTGTTTTCCAGCGGCTTTTAATTCATCTGATTTGTCAGAGTAAGATTTTGAAAAATCGTAGTTAAATGTGTACTTACGCTTCTTGCCTGCGTGTGCCCATATCAATGTCTCATGGCTAGCGGTTAGTCTTCTCCCAGCTAAGTTTGGAAAGGCATTTCGTTTGTACCAAACAACCTCATTGATAATCTCTATTCCTAGTAGTTGCATCAATGTATTGATAATGCCTGAGTTGTGATAGGTGCCAAAAACCCACATAGATCCTGTTGGTTTTAAAACTCGCTTTGCCTCTCTCAGCCATAATTCGGTAAATTCCATGTAACCAAGAAGGTCGTAGTCATCCCATTTTTGCATAACTTTTTCCCAGTTGCCCCCAGTACCAACTAAACTACCTGAGGCAAGCTTCAAAGACATTCCTTTGGAGAGGTTGTATGGGGGGTCTGCAATAAGTAAATCTATGCATTGATCTGGTAGTTTTCGCAGAAGTTCTAGTGCATCTCCTTGAACTATGGTGTTTAGAATCTTTTCTACCTTAGTAGTTTTTGCTGGGGGTAAAACAGAAGATTCTTCAATGTTAACTACTTTTTTTGCAAATTCAGTTATTTCAATAGATCGAGCTTGCTTTTTATGTCGCTTAATAAAGCCCTTTTCTTCAAGAGATTCTAGATGTTGGTGAGTAGTTGATAGAGAATTTACTCCTATGAAATCAGTAATTTCCTGTATGGTTGGACTCACTTTGTTATCGTTTTGATACGAAATAATAAACTCTAGAACTTCTTTTTGTTTATAAGTTAGCATACGTCTATTGTACCGAAAATAAACCGAAATAAAAGTCTTGATTTTATAAATCTTTGCGGTACCTTGTTGTTACAGCCATGCTGGACAACAATACTCAACCAATAAAATATTGCCTGTACGCTCGGAAAAGCTCTGAGAGCGATGAGCGTCAGGCAATGAGTATTGATTCACAAATGAAAGAGATGGCAGACCTAGCACTCAACATGGGGCTAGAAGTAGTAAAGGTAAAGCAAGAAAGCCATTCTGCAAAACTATCAGCACAGCGTCCTGTGTTTATGGAGATGATTGAGGAAATAAGAAATGGCGAGTACAACGGTATACTTACTTGGGCTCCTGATCGTTTAAGCAGAAATGCTGGTGACCTAGGTACACTTGTGGATTTAATGGATGCCAAGAAGTTAGTTCATATAAAGACTCACTCTCAGGAATTCAGCAACAATCCAAATGAAAAATTCCTTCTAATGATCCTATGCTCACAAGCAAAACTTGAGAATGACAATAGAGCGATTAACGTCAAACGAGGTATTCGCGCAAAATGCGAGATGGGCTGGCGACCCTGCATGCCACCACTTGGATACTTCACTAGAGCTTCGACCGGCAAAGAAAGAGATGTAATTATCGATGAAGAACGAGCGCCTTATATCGTTAAAATGTTCGAGATGTCTGCTAGCGGCAAGAGTGGAAGGCACATAAGACAGTGGCTAGAGGATAATAACGTCAAAACTAGAGGTGATAAAGCCGTCCCACTAAGCATGATATACAGGATGCTTGGAAGTACCTTTTACTACGGTGAGTTTGAATATCCAAAGAATTCAGGAAAATGGTATCACGGTAATCACCCACCATTAATCACTAAGGAACTTTTTGATAAAGTTCAGATTCAGCTCAAAGTACCTGCCAAACCTAAATGGGGATCTAAGGAATTTCCATACAAACAGTTCTTAAAATGCTTTTCTTGTGGGTCCAGCATTGTCGGTGAACAGAAGACTAGACACTATAAAAACGGTAACTCACCGACATTTACGTACTATCACTGTTCACGTCAGGTGGACAGACAATGTAAGGAACCATACGCCCGAGAATCTGATATCGCAGATCAATTAAGTCTAATGTGTAATGAGCTCATAACAGATATCAAGGCAGTCGAATTAAATCTAAGAAATGCAATGGACAAATTCGCTCGTATGATGGCAATAACGCACACGGACCAAGACCAGAAAACTGTGATTGGAGCGTATATCAAATACGTGCTAAAAAATGGGACTACTTACGAGAAAACTAGATTGATACGAAACCTAGACATTAAGCTTGCACTTCACGACAGGAAATTAATCAAAATCTAGAGGTTCTAGACCCAGGTTTGTTCAGATGACGATAGTTTGAGGGAATAAATACAAAAAACCGATCATTTGGTCGGTTTTGAGCTAACAAGCACTGCATCCAACAGATCAGATAAACATATTATGCAATCAGGTCTATTAAGTTACAATGCTTGGCTGGGGTAACGGGATTCGAACTTTGCCATAGGTATACTAACCTACATTTGTAGGGCTTTGTCATTTTAGCTTACAATTTCGACAGATCAAACTTTATCTTTTAATAGATCAGGCAATGGGTCGCCAAAGCGAACAATAGGTAAATTACCTACTGTATCTTTTTCACTTAGATGTGGGTATTGCGCACGGTAGGCAGCCATAACGTCACCAAATACGGCATCATTCCAATCAAAACCAAGTTCACTCGCTAGCTTTTTCACGGCCTCTTCACTATCAGCTTCAATTTCTATATACGGATCAAGCCATGGCCATTCATCTAATACAACCTCCGCATGGTCATATGTCCATGTCTCACGTTTAGATTCCTGAATTGATCTGTGAGGCAATCCGGAAGCTGCAAATAACGAAACCGTTTCGTTAAAATCATTTACGATAATTTCGTGTTCTTTTGCACCATCTACTGAAAGATTGCTGAATTGCTTATATGTCAGTGTTATCTTATCCCCTTCGTCTCGAACCCTCAAGAACGCATCTTTCTTTTTTAGCTCCTCATTTTCGATAATCGCACGTCGCATTAATCTCATAGGGTGATGTAATGTTGCGCCAATATCTTTTAGTTTTTGCCGAATTTCATCGTGGTTAATTCGAATGAACTTTGCTTCATATTCTGTTTTCATAATTATAAGTATAGCTGAAAATGGTCATGGAACGTGGTCGCTTGATAATGTGCCCAATTTACATAGGGGTATCTGGTCAAAAGGGATTCGAACCGATTTTTCTCTAGAGAAGACAAAACCCGGTCATAGAACCGGGTCACTCACTTCTGTTGTACAGCTTGGCTGGGAAGCGAGGATGGTAAGATAACTGAATTCGACCCTAAAGAAGTTGAGAAAGTGCCTGAAATTGAGGTTGAAGACAATGAATTCGCTGATTAGCTTTTTTCTACGATTGTGATAGATTCAGAGCTTCTTATGTGCTTGAAAAATAGCACTATCATACGGCCTTATTATTCTCTACGTAGCGCGTCTATAGGGTTTATTTTTTCTGCTCGGCGAGCAGGTAACCAGACTACCACAAACCCCACCACAAGCATGAACAATATAGCACCGACAAACAGCCACCAAGGGTATGAAAACAGCCAAAAGGCACCATCGACACCACGCGTTCCGGCTAACAAGTTGAGTAACCAGTTAACTAGTGCGCTGAGCACCGTAGCCCCAACAATACCCAGTACGGCGCCAAACAATGACAACAGCACGGCCTCAAACACAAACAAAAGTCGCATATCAATCGAGCGGGCACCCAGGGACACCATCAGACCAATTTCTTTGGTGCGCTCAAGCAGCGATATGGTCAAGGTATTGAACATGCCCAATACTGCAATAATCATGCCGATACCACCGAAACCAAG
>JAGQMY010000007.1 GCA_020428465.1 Candidatus Saccharimonadota bacterium | reverse complement strand
ATGAAGCAAAGAAACGACACCCGGCTGAAAAACAAATGCTTAAGCCAGATACCAGCTAATTCTGCGCGACGAGGATGCAAGCACCCAAAAGTAGTTTAAGAATGGAAGACTTTTGGGTTGGCTCGTCGCTTGATTCAGAACTAGCTGATTGGCATAAATCAGTTTTTCAGAGGGTGGGGAACAAGCATTATGTAAATTTTTTGCTACACAAAAAAATAAATTTAGATCTGGTAATTAAATGTATCGAATCATACACAAAAACAATCATTATAATAGCAAATTATGTATTTGCACTAATTTCTGGGGTATGGGTGAGGAAGTTCTGTGAACTTTCGCAAGGAAACCTTCTCTTGCAAACTTGTTTGCAAAGACGTAAGTTTCGGGACCGCTGAAGGTGGGTTAAAGTTTTCCCTGGTCACGATCTCGAGGATCCGCCAGCTGGCGGATTCAGCCGAGTCCCGACCCGCTCTCAACATACTTTGAGCAAGCTCAAAATCTGTTTCCGAGGTTCCGAAGTGCACTTCTATGCACTTCTCACCCATGTTTTGTGGAACTTTATCAAAAAGTACCGAAAATATTTAGTTCTTTGGAAAAGAAAATATTCAATATATAAAAACGATATTGAAAAAAAAAGAGGCTTATATGGAAGCCTCTTTTTATTATGATTAGAGATACGTTTATTTTCGTTTCTTTTTTGTTGGGGCAGGTGTGAATAGCGCCGAATATAAATTCATTCCTACCACGACTCCTACTACTGGAGCAAGAACTACGGCTGAGCTCCATGTTCGGGTACCCAACGAAATTGCAGGATTGATATATCCTTGCGAGCCTAGCGAGGCAAGCATCATTCCAAGTGACAACGACATACCCATTGTAAAGGCAGCCCAATAACCGTCAAGTTTTTGAACCATAGTAGCCGCTATACCCATTCCGAAGACCATAGCACCGGTAGCTTCTACCCAGAATGCACGCCAATCGAAATTTGTTGCCGCCGAACTAGCAAGATTAGAGTTTGTTGCATAATTGTAAAACAATAATGCCGCAAGACCTCCAAGCATTTGTGCTGCGATATAAACAATTGCGTTCGTTGTCTCTATTTTTTTCATTGTCCACATGCCAATAGTCACAGCTGGATTTACATGCGCACCGGAAATATGACTTACCGTGGCCATTGCTAGAATGAGCACTACGCCGGTACTTATAGCTGTATACCAGGCCTCCGTTCCGAGACCAAACATACGGCTCACAACTAGTACAGTTCCAGTGACTGCCGCTGTACCGAACAGTTCAGCAAGAACCAGACTTAATTTTTCTTTAGAAAACATTAAACCCTCCTTAGTTTTTAAGGCACCTCTACCACACCAAAAGTGCTTTAGTTTACATGTTTAGTATACACCGTTGTGTCAATTTGCAAATGCATAAAGCGAGATGACACGCATATTATTTAAGAAGTTGTATATAATCAGACAATCTGTGTAACTGTTACAATACCTAGCGAACCGTTTCCTAAAACTGCTGCAGTGGCTACGTTTTGCATAAACATAGCAGCACTAATATTCTCAGTTTCTTCAGGATAGCCTGTTGTGCTGGCAGCTTCTGCTGCCTTTCTTATTGACCAAGCATCAAGCACGAAAATATCGTATTGCGCGCCATATAAATCTCGAATCTTTGTTCTATCTATTGTTGTACCTTCGACGGTATTTATTGCAACCAGCAGCTCATTGTGCTGGCCTACAAGCGCTTCGTAACCTGCACCTACATTTTGTGCTGCAGCCAAAATGCTAGACCTATCTTCAGCAAAAAAGTTACCTTGAGATAATTTTGTGTCAGCATTTTTAACAATCAACTGTTTTTGCTCATCTGTAACTACTACACCAAGTGCGCTTAGCGCGGTTATAATAGCGTCCGATTTTTCTGTAATATACTTAAATACTTCACCGGCTTTTGCACACGCACCACAACCGCAGGGACCGTGATCATCACCGTGTACTCCAGTTTCGTGTCCTCTACTAGACATCAGTTGAAGTGTATTTTTTGTTAGCTCTAGTTCGCTCATATCACTCATATGTCCATCATCAGCAAGCGCCAGTGCGTACACTGTAGATAAGCTACCGCCCGCCGCGCAAGGCACCTCTTCACGTGAACCGTCTTCTTTTGTGCGACCGTCAACACAACCGATAGGAACTACCTGATTAACCGGTACATTAAATTCACCGCCTGCTAAACCTTCTACCATTTGCTGTAGTTTAGCTCTCTCGATATCTGTCCTACCTTCAATTCCTATACTGCCCACACCTAAACCAAAATCTTTAAATGTTATCATTCCAGTCGTATCCACTATGTTTCCTCCTAATTGTTGTGGTGCTTCGCTCATATCTAAAAATGGATCCCTTTCTAAATTATTATCAGTCACCTTAATTATATCCTTTTAAATTTATTTTAGTGAAATATATCACTATTTTATAATGACACATATCACTTTTCAATGCCTCGTAGGATGATAGGATTATTTTATGGCTGAGCATTTTGAACAGGAGCAACAAGGGCCAGTGTACCGAGAACGACTAGGTTTGCCTTCAGCGCAAGCTATTGTTGCTATGTGCTTGTCTGATGAAACAATAGTCCCAGAGCTATCGCATAAAGAATTCACTTACTTAGTTGAGGCTATGTCTGACGACCAAAAAGCAAGACTTAACGAAGCTTTAAAGCTGCTAGGACTCGAAGCTGGAACAGCTGAAAATGTTACTCGTAGAAGGGTATGCTCAACTATGGCATTTGTGGCACAGTTAGAAGTGTTTAGTGTGACAAGAACAGTTGCTGATGAAATCGAAGCTTACCTTGCCGCTCAATTAGAACCGGCACAACAGAAACTTTTCGAAGACTCCTTTCTTTTCCCACTAGCTGCTGGTGAATAAATGCAAAATAAAAATAATTCATATTGACATTAATATTATTTAGTGCTATAATAGTTTTCACATATGAATAGTTTACTGCAAAAAGGATTTGGCATTACAGCAGCGGGAATGTCGATTATTAGCGTCGCAGCATGTACAGAGACTGGTCCAAATGCACCAATTTACAACCCTAAAGTGCCTTCAATAATCCTTGATGCAGCTGAGAATGTATACCCTGATAACACGGCTATGTGTGACAGTCTGTCGCCTTGCACAATTTTAGTACCTGGCGTTAGGCTCGAACAGTGCCCTGATGTAAAAAAACCTGACTGGTGTGTAGAAACTACTGTAAAAATCAATCCTGATGAATTAGATTATTTTATAAAGCTCATAGGCCAAACGGTTATTCCAAATGAAACGTTTGACTATTGAGGTACCCACACCCTAATTATTATTTAGCAACTGTATTCAAAAAGACATATTAAACTCTTCTAAGCTCACTATGGTATTTCTAGCGCCTGTAGAAGAGTATATATCCCAGTAAGGATCACTTAAAGGATCAAGAATTGGATCAGGTGTCAACACTTCGTCTGTAAGCATACATAGATAAAGTGTTGCACCCGCTTCAGAAACTCCATTATTTGTTGTTTTAACAAGTGCGTTAAAACGTTTTGCCAAATCTGAGTCGGGATTATATGTGCCGTCAACTATTTCAACTAGGTCGGAACTTTTTGTTCCTATGTCAGTGGCTACAACTGTACATTTAGAATCTGGTTGAGGCGCTCTATCTAAATCTAGAGCTTTAGCAGTTTTATTTGGTTCTACGTAGAATTTTTTAGCAATATAAAAAGCCGAGCTTGCTATAGCTATAGAAGTAAATCCAATTAATCCTGTTAATACTGTAGCGATCTTATACTTTCTAGGGTTTTCTACTATTGGATTATCTGGCTCTTTATTACTTTCAAGCATCATAATATAATTATACACTAAAATATACTATAATACAAATATAAGTTAGAGGGTACTAAAACTAAGATATTAATGTAATTATACTCTACGATTTCGACGGCGGAGTTCAGCCACTTTTAAGCGTGATGCTTGGCGGTCAACTAGCTCCTGCGCCTTATCAAGCGAAACCTGATCTTTAGCATCGGCAAGTAGGCTTTTAGCTCGCGCTAGAGCCTCTTCTGCCTCTTTAGCACTGACTTCGGTGTCTTTGTCTGCTTCATCTACTAGGACTCTTACAGTGTTGTTTGCAATCTCTATAACGCCTTTATCAATTGCGTAATGGTCCATCATATCATCGGGATGTTCGCTCTTACGACGAACACTAATAATGCCAGTCTTAGCCGTACTAACGAGAGGTGCGTGGTTCTCGAAAACAGCAATTTGTCCTTGTGGAGTAGGGAGTAGCACTTCATACACTTCCTCACGAAGTTTAACTCCGGTAAGCGTAACAAGTTCTAAATTAATCATGGTAATAATTCTCCTGATTCTACTTTAACAAACTGTGGTGCTACAATATGACCTTGTATGGCTTGAAATCTATAAACACGCATTGGAGCTTCTACTTCAATAGTCTTCGGATCCGGGGCATAACCTCTATCATGGCCTAGAAAATTACCAGTCATTTAGAACCTCTGCTATTCTGAATTTTTTTAACTCCGTTTAAACCAACATTCATTACCCCGTTAACAAGTGCTAGAGCACTGTTACCCATAGCCCTGGAAACGTTTTTTAAACTTGGCTTCGGAAATCTCAAAGAAGCTTCGAGCTCACTTAGCGGGTCGAATATTGTATTCAATTCAAGAGGTGCTGACTGATGACGAACTGCTTTTAATACAAGACCATCAGCAAACCCAGCCCTAAATGCGGCTATAGTATCTTTGTAAGGTGTGCTTTCTGCAGCTTGATTTGCAAGGCCCTTTAGCGCTAACACAGGCATAGTTGCGACTCCTATTGCAACTCCCGCCGCAATCCTAAGATCATCAATAACTCTCCTACTATCAGGAGAAGCGCTTTCGTTGCTAGATGCAACAAAAGATACAGGCATTATTGCGTCTGTTTGTGATGGCAGTTCGCATACCGGTACTGGGTTGCCTGCATTAATACCTGGCATTATTTTTTAGCTCCTCCGATTTTACCGCCCTTCATATAGAAGTCGGATTCTGGTAGATCGTCGTGTTTTCCATCTAGAATCTCTCGGCAAGTCTTAATGGTATCTTCGAGTTTCACATATTCACCTGAGATATTAGAGAACACCTCAGCAACAAAGAATGGCTGGGTTAAGAATCTCTGCAAACGCCGAGCACGAGCAACTGTTTTCTTGTCCTCATCAGATAATTCTTCCATACCTAAGATTGCGATGATGTCCTGAAGATCCTTATATCTCTGTAAAATTCTCTGAACTTCTCGAGCTACTGAATAGTGCTCCTCACCGACAATTTCTGGATCGAGAATAGTTGAGCTTGAATCAAGTGGATCGACAGCTGGGTATAAACCGAGCTCAGTAAGCGCACGGTTAAGCACGATTGTTGAGTCTAGGTGAGAGAAAGTTGTAGCTGGAGCTGGGTCAGTTAAGTCGTCAGCTGGCACATAAACGGCCTGGACAGACGTAATAGAACCTTTTTTAGTTGAAGTAATACGTTCTTGTAAACCACCCATTTCCGTTGCAAGGTTAGGCTGGTAACCCACAGCTGATGGGAGTCGACCAAGTAGGGCCGACACCTCTGAACCAGCCTGAGTGAAACGAAAGATGTTGTCCACGAAAAGAAGCACATCTTTTCCTTCGTCACGGAAACCTTCAGCGATTGTTAGACCAGAAAGACCAACGCGTAAACGCGCTCCTGGTGGTTCATTCATCTGACCGAATACAAGTGAGGTTTTGTCCAAAACGCCTGAATCGGCCATTTCGTGATATAGGTCGTTTCCTTCTCGAGTACGCTCGCCCACACCAGCAAAAACGGAGTTACCTGAGTGGAACTTGGCAATGTTATTAATAAGCTCAGTAATAAGCACGGTTTTGCCTACACCTGCACCACCAAATAGACCGACCTTACCACCTTTAGTAATTGGACATATTAGGTCGATAACTTTAATTCCAGTTTCAAGAATTTCTGTTTTGCCAGATAAGTCAGCTAGGGCAGGGGGAGCACGGTGAATTGATGCTTTTTTACCTTTTGGAGCTGGTTTGCCGTCGATCGGATCACCAACAACGTTGAACATTCGTCCTTGTGTCTCAGCACCAATTGGAACTTGCACTGGCGATCCGGTAGCCGTAACTTCGGTACCGCGCTTAAGTCCGTCAGTTCCACCCAATGCCACTGTACGAACAGAATTTTCGCTCAAATGCTGTGCTACCTCTAGATAAACAGTCTTACCATCAAGCTCAAATGTTAGCGCATCGTAAATAGCTGGTAGTTCGCCGTTAAACTCAACGTCTACAACCACACCTACGACTTGGGTGACCTTTCCTTTTGATTTAATCATTGTTGCTTCTGCCATTATTTTACTCCTATTCTTGTTTGATTGGTGATTTGTCCATTTTCATTTCTAATTATTCTATAACTATTCAACACCGATACCTCCGTGCATTCTCAAAGCCATTGAGTCAATTGCAACAGTTAGAGCATCGCTTCTTCTATTAATCTCATCAATTTCGTCAGGACATACTTCCCTCATACCAGCTAACCATTCTCGCTCCGCACACAGACTGCCAAATACCACTCTATCCCATTGAGCACGAGCTTCTTCTGGAGTTAGAGGCTCAACAGATCTACCAGCTAAATACATACAACTTCCGCCAATCATTTTATTGCCTCCAGTAGCCCATAGGGAAAAGCCCAGCCGGAACGATCGGATTCATTCCGTCGTGCCACGCGACAGGAAAAACCGTAGGTTTGTCCTGTGAGTGAAGCAAAGCGAAACGTCATTTTATTGCCTCCGCGCCACCTGTTATTTCTGCCAGTTCTTGTGTAATGGCTGCTTGTCTTGCGGTATTCATTGCAAGTGTTAAATCGTCAATTAGTTCACCTGCGTTATCACTAGCAGTCTTCATCGCCATCATTCGTGCGCTTTGTTCACTTGCTTGACTCTCTAGATATGCTTGCCAAAATTGAACGTCAACTAATCGTTCAGCAACACTATCCAGTACGACCTTAGGACTGGGTTCGAAAATAGCCAAGTCAAGTTCAGCAACTGACTCTACTTCAGTGAATGCAGCAGGTAATAATCTGGTTTGTGCAACTTCTTGAACAACGCTGGATTTATAATCGGTATATAGAATATCTACGGCATCAACTGTCGGTTCAGTAATCAATTTTACATAATCGTCTTCTTCATTAAGGCCTTTTTCGGCTTTTCCTGCGAAAGCAAGCTTTACGGTGTCGATTATAGGAACCAGGTCATTGATTGTTGGTCGTTCCGGCATGTGATCATAACTACCGATGACATTTACATTTTCGATTTTGGCTGCGAAGCGCGAAGCTTGCTTACCGATTAATATCAGTTGAGTTTCAATACCTTTTTCTTGATCTGATTGTAGCTCTCGGGTTAACTGGCGTAAGACGTTCGAGTTATAAGCACCAGCAAGTCCACGATCAGAAGTTATGACAATCAAAATTCGAGCTTTAATCTCACGCTCCATGAACAGTGGATGTTTTGTTACATCTGTTAATTCACGTAATCGTGTCAAAATCTCACGAGCAGTACGAGTATAGTCACGGCTGGCAAGCGTAGCTTCTTGAGCACGACGCATTTTACTTGCAGATACCAGCTCCATAGCTTTAGTAATCTGCTTCGTGCTCTTTACACTCTTGATTCGTGCTTTTATCTGCTGAGTACTAGCCATTTATGCTCCATCTCCTGTTTCTGGGCTATTGTTTTGAGAAATGGCAAGAGCTAATGCTGCCATAACACCTTGTACACCCCCATCATGATCGGTGTCTGTTATTCCTGCTAATTCTTGTGATATTCTACGTGCATCTAAATTATCAGCACCGCCTATAATCGCTCCGGTATAAATAGGTCCTGCACTTGCAACCATTTCTTTAACAGCTGAAACATCAAGTCCGAGATTCGGTAGACCAACAACTAATGCTCTGGCATACATGCTAGCTGGGTTATTTTCCGAGTGGTTTTCCTGATCCAACATCACTATTATGCTTCCTTATATTCCTTTGCGACTTTTTCAGCCTGATTTAGAATCATATCTTTCATTTTGTCATCAACTTTGTCGCCAGCATCTAGAACTTGCATTTCTTTTTTGTGTTCGCTCCACAGCTGTGAAATCAAACTTGCTTGAGCTTTCTTGATCATATTTACAGGGACACTATCGAAAGCTCCTTCTGTAGCAGCAGTTAAGCTAACAGTTTGTTCCCAAACAGAAAGTGGTGAGTACTGAGGCTGTTTCAATAGTTCAGTTAATCTCTGACCGCGCTCAATCTTTGCCTTTGTATCAGCGTCAAGATCAGAACCAAACTGTGCGAAAGCAGCTAGCTCACGGAACTGCGCTAGATTTAATCTGAGTGGGCCAGCAGCGCCTTTAACAGCCTTTGTCTGAGCTGCACCACCTACACGCGATACAGACAAACCGACTGAAATAGCAGGTCTAATGCCCTGGTTAAATAGGGCAGTCTCCATGAAAATCTGACCATCCGTAATCGATATAACATTTGTCGGTACGAATGCAGAGATATCACCAGCTTGAGTTTCAATAATAGGTAGGGCAGTGAGCGAACCAGCACCTTCAGCATCAGATAATTTTGCTGCTCTTTCTAGTAATCGAGAGTGTAGGTAGAATACGTCACCAGGGTATGCTTCGCGTCCCGGAGGTCGCCTGAGTAGCAACGACATTTGTCGGTAGGCTACAGCATGCTTAGTTAGATCGTCATAAATAATAAGTGCGTGTTGTTTATTGTCACGGAAATATTCACCCATGGCTGCACCAGAATATGGTGCTAAGTATTGAAGTGGGGCAGGATCGTTAGCGCTGGTAGCGACTACAATGGTCTGATCCATCACTTCTTCACGCTCAAGTCTCTCAACAAGTCGAGCAACTTTGCTCATTTTCTGTCCTACAGCTACATAAATGTTTATAACACCAGTTTTCTGCTTAGCTTGGTTAATCATTGTGTCTATAGCAACTGCAGTTTTACCTGTCTGACGGTCGCCGATGATAAGCTCACGCTGTCCACGCCCGATTGGTACCATTGCGTCAATTGCCATAAGTCCGGTCATCAAAGGTTCATGAACAGATTTTCGTGCAAGAACACCTGGAGCCGGTTTCTCAACCAATCCTTTTTGTTTTGTATTAACCGGTCCTTTGTCGTCTAGCGGACGGCCTAATGGGTCGACAACACGACCGACAAGTTCTGGACCAACAGGCACTTCCAAAACCTTACCAGATAATCGAACTTTGGCACCAGCTTTAACCTTGGTATCTTCGCCGAGGAGCACGGCACCGATTTCGTCTTCCATAAGGTTTAGTGCGAAAGCGTTAATTGTTTCGCCGTTTGCACCTTCGATTTCAAGCATTTCTGAATATCCTGCAGCACTCAAACCATAAATCCACGCCACACCGTCGCCAATACGCGTCACGATTCCGGACTTTTCTACATTTGCAGTATTTTTCAGCTCGGCAATCGCCGCTCTGACTTCTGCGCTCAATTCTTTTACTGATACATCTGTTGCCATTTTTTGCTCCTAGTTACTATTAATAAGTTTTGCTTTAAATTTATTTAGACGACCGCGGACAGTCAGATCGATTTCTGATTCGCCGCTTCGGGCTTTAACGCCACCTATAACACTTTTATCGATACTTGTGTGAAAAACCGGATTACTAGCACCAAGCAAGTTTGCGAGCTCTTGTTTAATTTGGTCAGACACGTCATGGACTCCAATAATTTCAACTTGCGACTGACCTCGACTATTTAGTTCATCCTCAATAAGCCTGATAACTTTCGAAAGATCACGACTCTGTCTGCTATCAAGCAGGTAAGCGGCCAAATGTTGTGCTACTACTGTCAAATCAGAACCTTTTTCAAGCTCATCTACGACATAATTTGCCAGTTGTCTTGCAGAAATCTTAGCCACGACCACTCCCAGTTGGCTCTAATTGCGCTTCAATTGCATCAGCTAACTCTCTAGCTCGTCTTTGGTCTATATTATTGCCATATATAGCTTCACTTAATCCATATAGCCATCCGTAGACTCCTATGCCTTCAGGATGAAATTCATCAAAACAGGTTATAGCATCATGGCCATCATAACTAAATGAATAACCATCTGGAGGCCTACTGGCGACAGGAAAACTTCCCCTTATAAAATCACTCGCTAATTGACATTCAGTGAGCGTCCAAGACATATCATGGTCGGTCATATTATTTCATTGCTCCTTTAAGGTATTCTTCGACAAGTTTGCGGTCTGAGTTTGAGTCTAATTTTTGGTTTAATACAGCTTCTGTTGCTTCTGTTATAAGTTCAGCCATCTCGCTCTTTAGACCCTTTCGCGCTTCAGCAATATCGCGTTCAATTTTGCCCTCAGCAGCTTTCATTACGTCTTCTGCTTTACGTCCGGCAGCTACTTCAGCTGCCTGAATAATCTTATTTGATTCGCTATGCGCTTCGGCAATAATCTTATCTGCATCTTTTCGGGCTGCTTTAAGAGCTTCTTCGACTTTTAGATCTAAATCAGCTTTTTCTTTGTCTAATACTGCTGTTAGATGAAGCCCACGATTAATATCTTCATTTCTTTTTGCTAAGTTTTTAACTATACCCTCAAGCGCGTACTTCTTAACAACAACAAACAAAACAAGAAAAGTTAGCAATTGAGCACCAATGGCTATCGGATCTAATCCTAGTGCCGCAATGCCCTGAGATTCACCGCCATGTTCTTCAGTTGAGGTGGTTGCATGCGATGACTCGGCTTGGGTGTCTGTTGCATGCGTATCGCCACTCTCAGTTACCGTTGTAGCGTGTTCATCTGCGACCGGTTCTGAAACTTGCTGGACGCCAGTATCGTGTGCCGTTTCTTCAACGACTGCCAAAATTCTGTAATTCATCTGTGATAATTATATCCTTTCTGGTTAGAGTAACCATATGTGTTTCCAAAAAGTGGAGATTTTGGACAACACATGTCGTTACTCTAGTTGTTAATAAACTTGGTTGGCGAAGGCCTTTTTTAATTTTGACCTCCGCCGATATCACTTCCTACAAGAGGAAAGCGCCTAGAAGGAAGGCTAGAAGAGCCGTAACTTCGATCATCGCTGCGATGATGATAATCTGGCTTGCTGCCTTACCAGCTTCTGGGTTTCTTCCCAAAGCTTTCATGTAGTTCAAGCCTACTAGAGCTAGACCAAGTGCTGCCAAACCTAGGGCTACTCCAAGCATAACGCTCTTACCCCAAGCTTGAGCGACTTGTACATCAAACTCTGTTGCTTGTGCTAATACTGTTGTTAACATTTTTTCTCCTTGGACCTTGGTCCGTGGTTACTTTTAATGAGATATTGCCTCATTATTAACATCTGGAAGTTCTTCGACCTTTAGAGCTTCTTGTTGATGTTCATCGTCATGCGCATGAGCAATTGCCAGGGACAGATAAGTGGCACTTAGCACGGTAAACACATACGCTTGAATACCGGCAACTAATAATTCGAATAAAATAATTGGAATAACTGCTACAGGAGTTCTTCCGCCCTTCAATACCAGACTAGTGAATACTGAAACTAGGATCTCACCAACTGCTGTATTTAAAAATAGTCGAAGGCTTAAAGATAATATTCTCGTGAACTCACCGAAAACTTCAAGTATGCCAATGAAAAAATTAAGAGGATTTAATGGTTTGTCACTGAAATAGTGCTTTAAATGTCCTTTGACGCCTTGAGCTTTTATTGAGAGATACTGGACTGTAACGATCGCAAAAACCGACATCGCAATAGTTCCGTTTAGATCGGCGGTGAAAGGTCTAAGCAATGGTGAACCTTCAGCAGTAAGCCCAGGTCCTACAAACGGCAATAAACCGAGTAAGTTACTGAATATTATAAAAAAGAAAAACGTCCCGAAAATCGGGGCGTATTTATAAGCTTTTTCCTTTGATCCGAATGTTCCCTCGAGCATACCAACAATAAATTCGACAATCATCTCGAGAATTGACACAAAACCTTTTTTGGCCTTAACTGCAGATTTCTTAGAATACCGAACCAATAAAAATCCCATGAAAAGAGCGACTATTGCTCCATAGAGCATAGAGTTCGTAACTGTAATGCCACCAACTTCGAAAACTTTATCTGCTTTTAAAGATACGTGTATTCCACTACTGCTTGCTATTCGGGAAATTAGGGGCATCATCATACAACAGCTCCATTGAACGTCGGCATTTCAGTCGGCGAAGTACTCATATTTAATTTCATTTTAACAAAGCTGTAAACTGTTGACAAGTAGAATGTGTGATATTTTTCACATAAAAATCAAATTGGCCTTATTTTGGCCACGTCCAGGCATGCTGAACATAGCTAGGACCATGCGATGAACCTTGCCTAGCTACAATAATTCCAGTTGGCGAATCAGTTATAGAGTGACTTTCTAATTCTCCAAAAACTTCAAGTCTGGAGCAAATATCTGTTAAATCTCTTGCTATTACCATACAGGCTAGTCTAGCTGCAGAATGCATTTTATATAATTCGGCATTAATAGTAATCCAGCTTTCTGCGTTCATAGTTCCTATGACTCGCAGAAGTGCGCTCATTATGAATTGCCTACGATCCGGAATCTCAAGTTCTGAATTAACGGCTACTGCAGTAATTCTCGATCTTCTAAATACGCCAGCTGCCTAAATTGGAGAACTGTTAGTTTCTCTTAAAATAACTGCCGTGTCACGTCTATCTAAATAATCAGTTTTAAATCGCTCTCTACCTACAAATGCATTGCCATAACTTGCTCCAAAGAAATCCAGTAGCGTTTGTTCATCTACAATATCTACACTGTTTTGCACATCAGCCATAATATTAAGCCATTTTACGCTTGTAGTTTTAAAAATAGAAATTATTGCTAAATCTCTAAAAATACTTGATACATATATACCAGATACGCAATACTTAATTATTATGGCTTTTGAAGATTATAAAACTAAAGATTCGGTTGTGCTTGTTTATACTGGTGAAGGCAAAGGCAAAACGAGCGCTAGTGTCGGTTTGCTCGCGCGCGCTCTCGGGAGAGACTGGAAGGTATCCTATGTACAATTCGTGAAAGTCTGGGAAACCGGAGAGAGCAAATTTATCGACAAAATCCTAGCGACAGGAGCTTTTAATAAGACTCTCAAATACTACCGTGGCGGAAAAGGATTTTATAACGCCGGCGAACTCAGTGCCAAAGATGTGAGTGAAGCAGAGCATAAAAAAGCCGCTCTTGATACCTACAAGAGAGCCTACGAAGACGCCACTAGTGGTAAATTTGACCTTGTTATTTGTGACGAGATCAATAATTCAGTCCACGATGGGTTGCTAACTGAACATGATCTAGAAAATCTTCTTAAAAACCGCAACCCTAAGACAAGTTTATGTATAACAGGACGTAATTTCCCCAAAAAACTACTTAAACATACCGACATTGCCACCGATATGACTAAAATAAAACACCATTACGACGATAAATTCCTCGCAAATAAGGGTATAGATTATTAAACTACGCTACAAATTGCATATGTGTCAGCAAGGCGACTTTGGCAATTTCATGATCAAGCATTTGTCTATCTGCGGGAATAGTTTTTTGTACACCTTTTATGCTATCGAAGGTTCTAATGAGGCCAGATTTATTAAAACCTTTTCTTTTCCTATACTCAATTAGGTCAGTGACTCCGCTATTGTAAGCTTCTCTAAGCTCTGCATGAGTATGTACTTGGAATACGTCATTTTCATAACCAGTTGAGATTATTAGTGTATCGTCTCGGGCAACAGGGAATTCATCAAACAAACCTCTGCACTCATCGCATGGATGTAGTGTTGGTGTGCGTAAAAATGTAACTTCTTCAATCTTATCGATGTCTGTCGTAGCAGCAACCACTACAGCTAGCGTCTTAGTCATGCCCATTTTACTAGACCTTTTAAGACTCTTTTTTTCTGCGCATACTTTTGGTCTTCGTTCATTTTTAGTATTGCCAGCACTATCTATCGACCAGAAAGGTGCACCCTCGATGATACTGAATACTGAGGCTCCAACCTTAAAATCCCTATACGAATAAGCACGTTGTGCTTCCAGTCTAGAGAAAATTAGAAGTGTTGGTAATTTAGAAAGCATGAATCGCCATGGATTTTCATGCTCAGAAAAATGCCCATAATCATGAGTATTTTGAGACATATTAAGTATATTTTACAACTGTTTTGATATTTTTTCAAATGATTCAAGGAATTTGCGTAATGCTCTACGGTGTTTGCCGATAGAATAGAAAACTCGTAAATTATCATGAGTCCTATCAGCTACAACAAGTCCAACTTCGATTAGAACTTTTAATTTTTTAGATAGGGAAGCGGGATTAATGTTTAGATGATCGCGCAAATCAGAGAAATTTTTATCACCAAACTTATTAAGTTCATACAAAATTTTTAAACTTGTTGAGTCACCAAACACATAAAAACCTCTGTGGATTATCAATAACTCTTCTTCACTTAAATTATCTAACATAACAAGTATAGATTATAAACCATAAGGTTTATAAAACATACTAGTATGTAATATATACCTTCGACTATATTATAGGATTTATTTATACAAAATTAATTATTTACTTTTATTTTCAGGCTTAGTTTGTACAATGTAATCATGGCACTAACAGAAAGACCAACCCTACATTTAATCATGGGGCTTCCCGGAGCAGGGAAAACTACACTTGCCAAAATATTGCAGAAGATTACGAGATCTGCACGACTATCATCTGATGATTATAGGTTAGTTATCTATCCAGAGCCGACATTTAGTCAAAACGAACATGATAACTTGTATGCTCTTATTGATCATAGTGCTGAGCATCTTCTATCTACAGGGCACAGCGTGATATACGATGCCAATCTAAATAGATATGTTCATCGCAAGGAAAAATATGAATTAGCTAAGAAATTTGAAGCAAGAGTTATTTTGTGGTGGGTTAAGACACCTAAAAGCTTATCTAAGCAGAGAAGGTTAGATGAGCAAGACACGCTACTACTCCCTAAAGGTGAAACTTCTGAAATGATGTTTGAACGAATTGCTGAGATTCTCGAAGAGCCGAAATCATCTGAGCCGGTCATCGAAATTGACGGAACAGACATAGACCCAGCTAAGATAAGTGAAATTTTAAAGTCTGTGGATAAATAAACAGATTAATTGTTAAGTTATGAACAGTTGTGGATAAGTTATTGGTATGTATTTTTTGACATCCCTTATTTTAGGTAGTAAATTAACAGTACAACCATCGTTGAGGTGGCTGTAGCGAAAACCGAAAACCGCAAGGTGGAAAGTCGTAGCGAACAAAAGAGAGCCCGTCAAACGGCTCTTTTTTGTTTACTGCCTAATAAATCCCTGATTGGCCTAAATGGTAAAAGTGCTATTTGTAAAACAGTACCAATTGCAATAATTATTCCTCCTATTACATAGAGCATTATTATTCCAAGCGTTTTTGCCAAAAAATTACTTTTTGTCGGAATCGCTCTCGGGATATTGCCATTACGACTATGTATCTTTTTAGTATTTATATACAAACTTCGATAGTGAAAAGCTTTCTTAAGGTTTATATAGGACTGTCCATTAGCGTATATTATCATCTTGTTATCTTGAGCTATCAGCTTACCGGTGCCGGCGATCCATAGTGACACATCTTGATCTTCGTGCACTTTATCATCATCATTTATAACTTTTTCAAATATTTCATTCCACGCACTTCTCCGAACTGCCATATTTGCTCCCCACATGGTAATAGTGTGGAATCCAGCATGTACGTACCAGAAATAACCTCTAGAGAAAAGTGTGGTTTTGAGGCTCGAAATCAAAGGTATAAAGGACGTTATTCCTAGACCAGTCAATCCAGTCAAGCTATCGTCTTCTTCAAATTTATTCTTAACATGCTCAACCCAGTTATTAGATAACCTTGAATCGGCGTCAATTCGCCCGATAATGTCGCTTTTAGCTTCGTTAAACCCAGCAGTCCTTGCATACCCTCGACCTTGCCTTGATTCTTTTATAACCTTTACAAATTTAAATTTCTCGACAATTTCAATCGTTCTATCAGTACAATTGTTATCAACAACAATCACCTCATCCGGCATTACTGTCTGATTTTCGATTGATTTTAAACAGGATTCTATCTGGTTTTCTTCGTTAAAAACTGGTATAACTAAACTTAAAGTAAGCATAATTTCTTAATGTAAAGTATATAGCAGTGGGCAAAACTATAAAAAGAAATCATAAACAACATCTGAGCAATAGCAAAAAGAAGCAAGTTTATTCATTGAAGCATGAACTTAAAGAGTTTGCTACAATTCTTGTTCCGAGCTCACGACTAGGTAGAGTTATAGGTTCCATAATAGCCGGTGGTGTTGTATTTTGTCTGGCGTTAATGTTTGTTGTCGCTCGTTGGTATATTGTTACAAACCAAAATAAACCACTCGAGGTCGGCGTTACTTTCGTGCCGAATTATGCTCGGTACTTAGGCGTTGATCCAAAAGAAACGTTTGAAGCAATTATTAATGATTTGGACGTCGATAGAGTTAGACTTGTAAGTTACTGGAAAGACATAGAGCCCGTAGAAGGGCAATTTAATTTTGACGATCTAGACTGGCAGTTTAACCTAGCAGAAAAACACGGTACAAAAGTGAGCCTAGCAATTGGCATGCGCCAACCTCGCTGGCCTGAATGTCATGAACCCGATTGGATAGACGCGAGTAAACCTCGTTCAGAATGGCAACCAGCCTTAGAAAAATTCATGTCGGCCGTGATTAACAGATACAAAGATAGTCCCGCGTTAGATAGTTATCAGCTAGAAAATGAATATTTTCTAGAAATATTTGGCGAATGTAAAAATTTCGACAGGCAACGCTTAGTCGAAGAGTACGATTTAGTCAAAAGACTCGACTCAAACACGAAGGTCATTATTTCTAGAAGTAATAACTGGACGATATTTAGCGGGTTTCCGACTGGCGATCCTCGCGCAGATGAGTTTGGCATCTCGGTATATAAAAGAGTTTGGGATCGCACATTTACAAAGCGATATTTTGAATACCCCATACCCGCCTGGTTTTACTCATCACTTGCTGGCGGTGGCAAGATATTTACCGGTAAGGATTTGATGATTCACGAGCTACAAGCAGAAGCATGGACGCCAGACGGTTATGAGATAAAAGACGCTCCAGTTGAGGAGCTTTATAAATCTATGAACCCATCCAGACTGAAAAACCGTATCAAATATGCTGCGGATACAGGAATGCGAACTGTTGATTTATGGGGTGCAGAGTGGTGGTACCAAATGAAAGTTAACCGTAATGAACCTGGGCTTTGGGATACAGCCAAGCAGGAGCTAGCTTACTGGAAGATTCATAAAAACTAGATTAACGAGTAGTGTTTGCTATTGAGAATCTAATAATTCTGGCAAATCGTGCAGCATGCCCATCAGCATAATGACCTGTTGGGCTCTCAAAATACCTAGGCAATATCAATGTGCCATCTTTCTGAGTTTCTTTAAAAATAGTAGCCAACATATCTCTAGTCGCTGACACAGGAATTCCTTGGTTATTTGTTCCGTGCCAAATGAAAGTATTAGCATCTGGTTGAACTCGGATGACACCAAGAACAAGTTTAGGTAGTAGTGGTTTTGACATTCCACGAATTAACCACCATTGATCGATTCCACGTTTAGCAACCTGTTTTAACGGATCTGGTGCATTAGGAATTCTACTCATTAATGAATCGACAACTAGTTGCTCTTCTTCGTTGTCAATTTGGTCTTCGTACAATTTACGTACCTGATTATCTTTAAACCCTACTTCGTATGCAAACTTCAAAGGGGAACGTTTTATGGCACCAGGAACGTCCATGAGATTCATAGTGTCTATACCAGTATCACCTCTAGCTGCAAGTGCTGAAAGAATAATTCCGCCACGTGAATGTCCTGAACCACACTGTAATTTATCAGGAATAATGAATTTATAATTAGAAGCATAAGGGCCAAAAAAGCCCTCTGTTGCAGCCCTTTTTTGATATTCGCTTACGCCTTCTAATTCTTCAGGTACTATAAGTCTATAACCTGGATTCATTGCGGCGATTAAAGACGCAACTTTAGCCCCACCTCTATCTAGTGAAGTAACACCCCACCCAGGAAAAAATACTGAAGTTCCTTGTTCTGCATCGGGGTTGAATGTTGTATAGGGTATTTGAGTTCCGGTAGATGTTACTTTTCGATCAAAAATTCTTTTTTCCCAAACTTCCTGAAGTTTAGCAACCGTGGGTACAGGGAAAAGTTGCCTTAAATCGTAAGAGGCAACATCAGTAAAACCAGGTACCTGCATCTCAGTCCAAACATATCCAGGAGAAGCATTTTCAATAGTCATCTATTTATTATATCACTTAATGTAATATTTGTAAATAACCATAACCTCTGTTAGAATATAGCTTATGAAAAGTAAACAGTCACGTAAGGCAACCAAACCAGTCCAGAATAAAGTTATCCGCAACAAACGGGCTAGCTATGACTATGCACTGAGTGACAGCTATATCTTGGGAATAGTGTTAAATGGCAGGGAAACGAAAGCATTAAGGCTAGGACATGGCCAGTTGCAGGGAGCGTATGTGACAGTTAAAGACGGCGAACTATGGCTTATTAACGCACAGATGCATGGCACGAACGGCATTCCAATAAGTGATACTGATAAAACCCGTACGCGCAAGTTACTAGCTAAAAAGCGTGAGATAAATCAGCTAATTACTGCAAAACAACAGGGCAATACTCTCATTCCAACAGACATTATGACCAATGGCAGATTTATTAAAGTCCGAGTAGCAGTGGGTAGGGGTAAACGTGAATACGACAAACGTCACTCGATTAAGCAAAAAACAGCCCGAAGAGATATCGAGCGCGATACACGCAACAGACTAAGTTAATCTGAGTTTTCTATGATAGTTATTAAGTAGAATGCCTCAAAAGCAATGGTTGCAGTAGCCAGAGCGCCTACCGCCCCAGTTAACCTCTGCGTCCGCTGACTAAATTCGTAATTTGGTAAAACTAAATTCAAAATTCCACCACCGAAACTTTCAAGTGCATGTCCAATTGATTGTTTTGGTTGCTCTTCAGGATTTTCACTCATGAAATAATTATAGCATTATACTTAATTTTGTGTAATGTAAACTTTGTTCCTTAATAATACTTAAGTTTATAAGCGCCGGTTACTAAATCTAATGTTCTAAAATTAGAGAAAAAGCAACCCCTAAAGCAATAGCTGATATTCCGAAAACAATTTGACCCCTTTTTATTAGTTCCTCATCTCTGGGCTGGATATCTAGATTAGTGATAGTATGAGTTTGAGTGTCGGGCATCAACAATCTAGCTATGAATAAATTCGCCTTACCTAAAACTCTAAATAAAGAGTTCAGTGCATGCTCTGAATTATCAATTTCGTAATTTGGTTTCATAATTCAAGAATCTGATTTTTTAGTCAATCAATGTACCGATATGTTCACCCTGAACAGATTTTACGAGATTGTCGGGTTCATCGAGATTTAGAATAGTGATATGCACACCTTGTTCAGCAGCAAGACCTAATGCCGCCTTATCCATGATTTTAATTGCTTCGTTCTGAACTGCTTCTTGCAAGCTCATTCGATCTACTTTAACAGCATCATCAAATTTCATTGGATCTTTATCGTATACTCCATCGACTTTGGTTGATTTATAAACCATATCGCAGTCAAGCTCTAAACCATAGCTAACAGCCGCAACATCGTGCGTTACATATGGTCTAGCGATGCCACCAGCGATGATTAAAACTCTGCCGTTTTCTAAATGTTTTTCAGCAAGCCTGTATGAGTAGGGCTCTGCCACCTGCTCAGCATAAATACTACTGATACATCGAGTAATAAGTCCTTCGTGCTCAAAGATGTCTGTGAGCGCCATTGCATTAATCAGCCCACTTAACATTCCCATCTGATCGGCCGTAACTCTTCTGATACCTTGGCCGGCGACTTCAGCGCCACGAACCATATTACCACCACCAGCTATCACTACAACCTGACAACCACTGTCTACAACTTTCTTAATCTCATGAGCTAAATATTTTGCCACTTCTGGATCAACGCCGTAGCCATGCGCACCAGCGAGTTGTTCGCCAGATAGTTTGATCAATATTCGCTTATACATTAATTCGAATTATAACAAAGCAATGCAACAACGAGAAAACTAATTAACTAACACTTGGGGTATGATTAAATCTTTGCAAATGTTCTGCCATAAATAATCCGGCACGCCATGCGATAGTTTGCTGGTCTGCCTTGGATATCTGTTGTAGCGGGGTATGACGAGCTAGTTCACCTCTATAACAAAGAAATGTAAGTTGCTGTGGACTCCTAGAAATAAATCTTAAATTATCGAACGGGTCGGTGTCATAATCGTTTTCTCCGATAGCTAAACCGGTAAAATGCCCTTCGGTATTAAAATATGTAATGTCCACCGATGGGCCGTTTCTGCGTCCCATAGCTCAATTAACAACCCCTAATAGAGGTATCTTACGTTGGAACGGTGATTGGATACGATTACGCCCAAAACATAACCGGCCTAAAGTATCTACTAATCCATGAGTTACTAGTATGCCCTTATGAACAGGTAGTAAATTTGGACCACTACTGGAAGTATTCTGCCATATCATATTTGCCAGATTATCAAGTCTGTCAGATTCAATTAGTAGCATAAATCGCTATTATAACACTTTTTTATATATATTTAAATATGCTAAACTTCCTAGTATGAAATTGTACTCTTGGAATGTAAATGGTATTCGAGCCGTCTGGAATAAAGGTTTGTTTCAGAAATTCATCGAATATCATGACCCGGATATATTATGCCTTCAGGAGACAAAAGCCGATCCTCACCAATCGCCGGTGGATTTACCTCAATATGATGAATTCTGGAATAGCGCTGAAAAAAAAGGTTATAGCGGGACTGCAATTTTCAGTAAAATAAAACCTCACGAAGTTAGACTCGGTTATTCTGAAAACATTCTAAATAAATTTAATTTCTCAGACAATTACGGTGATACATCGAAAGAAGGAAGGGTAATAAGTGCCAGGTTTGATGGTTTTTGGATAGTGAGCGTTTACACACCGAATAGTAAAGATAAACTAGAACGATTAGAGATGCGTGAAAAAGTCTGGGATCCGGCGTTTCTGATGCATATACAGGAGCTAGAACAAATCGCACCTGTCTTATTCAGCGGTGATTTCAATGTAGCTCATATGCCAATTGATCTTGCTCGACCTAAAGAAAATGTTGGTAAGCACGGTTTTACAGATGAGGAACGTGAGGGCTTCGAAAATATGTTGTCTGCAGGCTATGTTGATACTTTTCGCAAACTACATCCAGAACAAAAAGATGCCTATACTTGGTGGACACACTGGGCAAATGCTAGAGCAAATAATATTGGCTGGAGGATTGATTATTGGATGGCAAGCCAGAAATTAATTGATAATGTGAAAAAAGCTCAAATTCATCCCGACGTGATGGGCTCAGACCACTGCCCGGTTAGCATTGAGTTAAATGTATAAATTAAGCAGCTTCACTAATTGGTAATTGGGGTTGATTTTCAGCGACTCCGCTACTCATCCATGACATGCATGCACCGACTGTATGAAGAGCTAAACTAGCAGCTGCACCTACGGGATGAGCGCTCAGTGGCGCTACGGTAACAATGTCTGCCACGCCAAGTTCGCCAGTTTTGATTTTAGTAAACTTTGTTGCCTGAGTATCTATTGCTTCTGGGGCATTTTTTCGTTCAATAGTCTTCTTTACGTCTCTAACAAGCGTAATACCATCTACTGTCGCCATGGCTGCACCAAGATACACATTTGATTGAGCGAGCGCGAAGCTACTAGCTAGTGTAATAGCGTGGTGACGGACTTTATCATGGAATGGATCCATATTCTTATGTTTACGAGATATTAGATTTCCGAATCTATGCGCTGTGCGCGCAAAGGTACCATCAACCTTGTCTGCTACGGCAATTGCTCCCATACAAATAGCCATACCCCAAGTTTGGAAGCCAGGTAAAGAATTTATATAAGGTAGCTTATCGTTTGTTGCAATATTTGTAGCCATAGCTAGTGCAACTCCTGTTGAGCTACGAGTAGTTAAGTTGGCAGCCTTCCTAAAGAATTTTCCTTTAGTTTCAGGACTATAAATTAACATATTAAGAAATATTTTATCACTATATTCAATATCTAACAACTGTTTAGTTGTTTTTCTGATATAATCCCTATAAATAGGTGGGTTATGAAAAAGCAGTTTGCAGTTTTTAATCTAGACGGCTCAATAGTGAGGAAAAATCTCCTTGAGATTGTAACGAGTGAAATGATCAATAGGGGACAACTAGACATTGGACCCGGTACACAGCTTATAGATTTTTTCAATAGATACCATGATAGCGAAAAAATTACAGAAATTAATAAACAAGCAATAGAGTTCATGTTTAAAAACTTGCGTAAAGGAATAGATTCAGAAGTTTATGACAAAATAATTGAGCTATCGACAAAACATGCCCTCGCTGACACATATCTGTACACTCGAGAGCTACTTCAATCATTAAAAAACAATAATTTTTTCTTAATTGCTGTTTCGAACTCAGAGATGAAGCTTGTTGGTAGTATTGCTAAAAGTCTGGGATTCGACGCCTGGATAGGAAAATATTCGTTCGTAGAGAACAAGAAAAAGCTTGATGGTAAATACGACATCCTAAAACAAACTAATGTGGAGGTTATAAATAATTTAATTCAGAAATTCGGCCTAGAAACAAAAGCTAGTACCGCAGTAGGTAGCACAATAAGTGATTTAGAATTTCTCAATTTAGTCGAAACGCAAATAGTTTTTAACCCGAGCCAGACACTATTCAAAGAGGCAAGAAGTAAGGGGTGGATGGTTGTGCTAGAACGCAAAGATATGATTTATGGTTTGATGAAACAGGGTGAAGAGTATGTGTTGAAACAGACAAATGTTTAAATTTAATTTGTATGAATTTCTTAAAAACTTTTTTGTAGACGACTTCGACCCAATTAATACAAAAAGGGCTTTCCGTGCCCTTAAACCTACGGCTCTCATTTTTTGATCGCAAAAAACGAGAGACAAAAAACGACACCCAGCTGAAAAACATTGCTTAAGCCAGATACCAGCCAG
>JAGQMY010000058.1 GCA_020428465.1 Candidatus Saccharimonadota bacterium | reverse complement strand
GGCATTTCCGGGACTCCTACATTCTTCATTAATGGTAGAAAAATAGAAGAATCAGAAAACGTAACCACTCTCGATGCGTTTTCAAAACTAATAGACGCTGAACTCGCTTCTAATCAGTCCTCTAACTGACAGTGATTAACTCCCTCTGTAACCTAAAATCGCAGTTTATTTAGTAGCTAATAGGTCAGATACCTAAGCCACTTTGCTCGTTTCACCGTTACTGGAATTTTACTTTCCCGAGACGGCATAAATATAACTTTCACTGACATAATTAATAAGCCAGCTGCCTTTCTCTCGCACTTTTTATTTAATTTTTTGTTTCTGCCAAAAGCTTTCTCGCTCTCAACTTTGCAGAATAACTGTATTATAACTTATGCTTAAATTATCGGTCAAGCTTTGGAAAAAACAGTCTAATAAGTTACTCTAGAAACATAAGAATTTAATATGCAACACGACCTTTTTATAGAACTTAGTTTAATAATCGCTATCGGCTCCGGTATAGCTTTAATAATGCGATTACTTCGTCAGCCTCTTATTATTGGACATATATTAACAGGTATTATTGTCGGTCCTTCCGTTTTATCTCTTATAAGCTCAGCAGAAACAATAGAAGTTTTCTCTAAAATTGGCATAGCATTGCTGTTATTTATTATTGGACTTGGTCTAAACCCTAAAGTCATACGCGAAGTGGGTAAAGTCACAATGATAGCTGGCGCTTCACAGATAATAATTACCGGGATTGCAGGCTTTGCCGTTGGTTCGCTTTTTGGGTTATCAAAAACCGAATCGGTTGTTTTAGCTACGGCTTTAAGTTTCAGTAGTACGATTATAGTTTTGAAACTTCTTAGTGATAAAAAAGAACAGTCAAGACTTTACGGGAAAATTACAGTCGGTATTCTTTTGGTACAAGACGTGGTGGCGACAATTGCACTGCTTGTTTTCACGGCACATGGAGAACAACAGAATTTTTCTCTAGGTCAACTTGCTTTTCTGACTGGTAAAGGTATCCTTATTGGCGTTCCTTTAGTGCTGATAGGTAATATGGTGCTTCCAAAACTACGTAAACTTATCGCAGGAAGTCAGGAATTTCTATTCCTATTTTCCATCGGTTGGGGTTTTGGTTCAGCAGCACTATTCCAATTAGCAGGGTTTTCTATTGAGATTGGGGCACTTTTTGCAGGTGTAAGTTTAGCTACCTTACCTTACGCTCAAGAAATTAGCTCTCGGTTACGCCCATTACGTGATTTCTTCGTCGTTGTTTTCTTTATAAACCTTGGTGCTACTTTAAGTTTTTCAAACCTTGGTAGCGTTGTTCCATTAACCTTAAGTGCTCTGTTCGTAGTTATCGTAATAAAGCCTTGGTCAGTTATTTTGAGTATGGGAATTTTGGGCTACACAAAAAACACCAGCTTTAAAACAGCCGTGAGTCTATCGCAAATTAGTGAATTCTCGCTTGTCTTGGCAAGCTTAGCACTAGACGAGAACAGAATCGGTGCGAACGTCGCATCAGCGTTGACTTTTGTAGCTTTAATTTCAATTGCGTTTTCTACTTATACAACCGTATTCGACGATGGAGTTTATACTTTTCTTGAGAAGCATCTCTTACTATTCGAAAGGCAGAAAACATACAACGAACGAGGCAAAAAACGTAAAGCTTATGAGCTAGTCTTATTCGGTTATGACAGAGGTGGAAGAGAATTTATTAATGTATTCAAAACTTTGGGTAAAAAATTTGTTGTTATCGATTATGACCCGGAAGCCATTGACGCCCTAGAACGAACTGGAATAGATTTTCTATATGGCGATGCGACTGATCAAGAGTTACTAGACGAGGCCGATTTAACTAAAGCTCGGATGATAGTTTCGACAATTACTGATTTTGAAACTAATAAGGGATTGGTTAGGTTACTAGAAACTACAAATCCCAGCGTAGTTTTTATATCTCATGCTGACACAATTGAACAAGCATCAGAACTGTACGAGATGGGTGTAAGTTATGTAATGCTACCTCATTATATTGGAAGTGAAAAAATAAGTGCTTTTATAAAAAAATCTGGTTTGAAAAAATCCGAATTCCGTAAGTTTCGCGAGAAACACATAGCATATCTTGAAACCCATTTTAATGCCGACAAAGATCAAATCGAAGTCGTCGAAGATTAATTATTATACAAGCCGTTTGCCACTAAATATTCAAATACTCCGCCAGGTAACTGATCTCTATTTTGCTTGGTATTTTCTCTTATAGATGCTGAGTTTATGCGAGAATGAGTAATATGTTTTTTCCAGTTGCGCCGACGTTTCAGCTGATATAGTACGACACCGTTATCTAGCTCGTAGCTGTTGCCTATTTCTGAACCATGTCGATTTAGATAATACACGCCCTTGACACCTAGTGATTCGAGGTTTTCTACTCCAGGCCATTTAGCCATAAGTGGCGCTACATCACTACCAACAATCCACACAAAGCTACTGGCAGGATACTTTGCCTTTAACCATTTAAATACTGGCTCGATGTATTGATGGTCCTCTGGATAATCTAATACCTCAAACCTTGGGTTACTTTTTGTTGCTATTTTTAGCATATTTAACCGATGGGTATAATCTGTTGTACTGTGCTTGTGCTGAGGCACTCTTTCTGGCAAAAAAACCACCTTTTTACCCAAAGTTAGGGCCGTTTCTGCTGCTGAAATGTGCGCTTTATGAACCGGATCAAATACACCAGCAAAGACAACAATTCTATTCCATTTATCAAGCCATGATTTAAGGAAATTATTCATCAAGTGCCATTCCTTCGCAACAATTACGACTACGCCTTATGAGAGGGGAAAATCCCCTCTCATCGCGCCAGATCCGGAATAAATCCGGCTTTGGGCTGCTCTCCCCATAATAACTACTCATCGAGTGCCATTCCTTCGCAACATTTTGTTTTATAGCGACAACTTGGGCATTCAAAATGGCCGTGAACTGGAATAAGCGGGTAATGCCCGCACAATTCACAAAAATATTCTGTCGAAAATTCTTCTGTAGAATCTGCATTTTCTTTATTCATTGTTACTACAATATTAGCACGCAACTTTTCTACTACTGCAGTGTTGGCATGATGCAACTAGTTGACCCGGCATTCTACGGTTTGTTTGATGACATTCAGGGCAATCAAACTCAAGACTGCCATATTCATCTTCACCACCTGATAACATCTCATACTCTAATGGGCACGAATTGGAACGCTCAGTAAGCATTGCACCATCAAGCATTAACTCAAACCCTTCCAAGTCACCATTTGATAAGGCGACGCGGGCTAGTTTAAGAAATTGAGATGCTTCTTCACCGAATATATCAGTATCAATTTCAATGTTAGTTACTGCATACAGGACTGCTGTCTTACCGGCTAATTTACCCAGTCTCTTAAGCGGTTCAATGGCGTCTTTGAATTTATCTACTTCATCTATTAGTTGACTAACTATCCCCTCGGCAAAATCATCAAAATTTCTTCTTAGACACATATCCATAAAGGATTTATAGTCCTGCTGAGGTTCAGCCTCACCGTAAAATGTTCCACCAGCCGCAACATCATATTCTTCTACGATAGACGCTATGCCGTTTGGCAAGCTGCCTTTAGGCACCAGAATCACATATTGAACAAGGTCATCCTCTGAAACATCCAGCAAATCTACGCCATGGTTATCAGCTAGTTTTTGAATTGCCAGTAAATCATGTCGTTTGGCATCAGAGGCCACTTTACCGGCAACAAATGCAGTATCAAGCGTCGCTTGGGAACCGGAAACTGATAAAAGTTGTAGAGACATTGTGTCGGTTTTTGTGAAGAAATTGTAACGCTTTTTTGTTGTCAAATCATTAGTTGTTGCTGATGCAACTAAAACATCAAATTCGTCTGTTATTCCTGACTGAACAAATCTATCGAAAAGAAAAGCATTAGACTGCTCAGCAAATGCACGTCGATACATTATTTCGTTTAGATTAGTGTGTCGAAAAGTATTACCTAATACTTCGGTATTAGATCTACCGTTTTGTGTAAGTCTTCCATCTTTAAAGTCCAGATTAACTCGAGTGTGGTTTTTAGACTTGTACATGCGCTCGGCAAGATCCGTTACAACGCTCATTCTAACAACTTCTCTTGCTTGTAAATCACCAGATTTTGCTTTTCTTAAGGCGTCTAGTAATGTTGTTTCTTCTTGCGTAAAATCAACACTAACTATTCCCTCAAGCGCAACTGAACCCACAAATTCAGCAGTAATCTCATTTGCCTGCTTAACCATTTCTGGATATAATTGATCGGCTCGAAACCATTGATTATGATCAAGTGTTTGGCCATTTTCTAATGATTCTGTCTGTAGCAATATAAAAACCCTCTATTCTCGAGTCAGATAGAGTGCTAATTTGATAGCTCAAGTTTCCTGCTCGGGAATTACTTTTATTAGTTCTGTGTCGGACTTGTATGTATTTTTTTACATCATCACCGTAGCGGCACTGACTCGGATTCTAACCGAAATTACAGCATTCATTTGTTAATAGTAATGGTAGTGTAGCACCTATTTG
>JAGQMY010000057.1 GCA_020428465.1 Candidatus Saccharimonadota bacterium | reverse complement strand
ATCTATTAGCAAGAGCCGCTAAGGGTGGAGTTGACGCAATGATACCGGACACGATTGAAACTTTTGCAAAAATCGGTGATGATGAATGGCAAAAATCAGCAGTTATCGATCTAAGAAATTTTGACGGAAAAATTTCTGGAAAAGTTACACCTAGCACAGGTGTTTTATATGTAAGAGGTGACTACTATACGGAGTTCGGCAGTAAACCAGTCATAACTGGCGAAGATTCAGATGTAATATGCGGTAAAGCTATGATATGTAATGTCATACAAGAGGTGGATGAAATTAGTGGTCATTATTGGTATAGTTATCCTGTTGGATTTACTCCAGACACTGGAAATATTGACGGTCTTGATATTAAATTTATTCCAAACTAGAAAGCATATTACATATTGACAATATAAGCTTAAGTATGATATAATATAACATATGAGTGAACAAAATCGTTTTCATAGCGCTTCTTTTTTAGCAGGACCGGAATATTGGCACAATAAAGGACGACGAATTGCAGAAATGATTAGTGGACTTTTAAGCGAACAAGGAAAGCTTAATTATCCTGTTATATTACCTGCACAAAAAAGAACAATTCAGGCTAGGACTTTTAGTGAACTTATAGAAAATGCAAAAAATGGTCATTCTCTTTCTAGCCTAACAATTAATGATGACGTACCTGTTGTAAGAGGTTTTCTTGATGGTATGAAAGTTGCTACATTTCCCGAATTGGACAGCAGTCATATACTTAAAGGTTTGGGATTCGTTTCGCAAATAGAAGGTATATTTTTACCTACTGATTATACAAAAGAAGAACTTGCTGCATTAACTGGTGGATTATATTTGCCAGCAATTCGTGTTGACTTTGTACCTCAGACTACAGATTACCAAGCTTAAATTGCGTATAGCGTTCTGCAGCTAGACGGGTTAATTCCGGGTCTTCATCTTGGTTTACGAACTTCATAGCAGCGCCAATAAGTGGGTGTTTCTCGCTAAGCTTTTCATGCATTTCTTTGACCAATTTTCTGTATCCAGGGTGACCCTGAGGAGTTGTGCGTAGTTCATTAAAGTGGAACGATTGTCTTGCGTTCATGGTTATCTTCCAGCGCATTTTGTGCCCCAGAAGCGTAGCGTATTGAGCTTCATATTCATATCCGGCAGATACTAATAAACTATGTAATTTTAAACTTAAATCGAAACACTGCTGGAATTGTTCAGTTAAGCCTGCTTTTTCAACTAGATCAGGTACATCATAACCATAACGAGGCGTTAACTCTTGCCATTGTAGATCGTCAACCATCCGATGCCGTTGTAAGTCACGGAAGATTCCGTAGTCACATATCAAATCCCAGTTATAGTGAGCTTTTTCTAGAGCTCGCCCTGGCTTGTGTCTACGGTTGAGTCTCTCGCCCATATATGCCAAGAATACTTTTTCCTTTTCCTCGTAAGTCCAACTATCAACAGCTGACTGAATTTCACGAAGCGACATATCGCTATGTTCATAGAGCATATCGGCGACCAAATCTATTTCATTTTTAGGCCAAAAACACACTAAATCAACAGATTTCTGCTTTGGTGTATGTGTCGAAGGTAGCATCTCAACTGCCATTTTTTTAACTGCATTATAGGTGTTAGCGCGGTATGCGATCATCGCACCTCCACGTTCAGGTTTATCAGCTCTTTCTAGAAATGTACTTAGTACTTTACGACACTCTTTGAGCATTTTTTGACCCGTTTCTCTTGCTTCGGGTAATGGGTCAGACAACAAATGCATAATCAAACTTTCGAGAGCCTGTCCGGATGCAAAAATACCAACGGTTGCCTTTGTTGATACTGGCAGAACTGGTCGAATTGCGTCACAGGCCTGAGCCCGTGTAGCTCCTTGCCAGGCGACATCACGCTCGTCCATTGGCACCGAGGATTCAGATCGAACAAAATCCGTAAGAGTATGAACCATTGATGAATAAATATCAAAAATCTGATCATTAATCTCGACATATTTTTTCTTTGTCTTAGCGTCAAAATGCTCAGGTACGTAATATTTATACTTACCATTTTCATCTTTTTGATCGAAGTAAATGTAACGCGTTGACTGCTCTAGATAGGCCCCTAATCTTCCCCATTCAAGTTTCTTTGTAAGTAGATTGCTTGCTCCTTCGACTACCACATGTTGTCCAACAAGTTGCTGAACAGAATCATCACCGTACGCTGTTATGACACGTCTCAGTAGGGCATCGTCTTTTTTCTTTGCCGACCCAGCGAATTCATCGAGGATTGTTACTCTCATATCGTCACCGCGTCTGCTCAGACGCGCCATTGCAGCAGCAATTGTAATTGGGCTCATTTTATCGCTGAAAGCATAGACATTACCCTCAGTGTCGGTTACTGCACCATCGAGGAAGGCTTTACCCGCCTCTGTCATCACGCTGTTGCCTAAATCATTTTTTTTTACGTAAGGCGCGTGCATGTCGCTTCCTTTTTGGATAGAGCCTTTGTCTTTAAGCGGTTTATCAAGGTATGATTCAACCGTTTTCCAAACTAAATCATGAATCTGCTCGATACTTAGTAGTTTATTATTGCGTACGCAGTCAATACGCTGGAAATCTTTCGGAAATAGCGCACACAAATCATCATAAACAATCACCGATCGGCGCAAGTGTTCAATATCTGCTTCATGAATATCAGTTTTATGCTCAGGATCCTCTGCAGCTCTTGAATCTAATAGCTTTTTACTTGTGTCTGCATCAACTCTTAGAACCAAGCTAACAGTTGGTCTTGGTATTTGAAGCATTTGATACTCTAAATTATCCAGCCAAATGAAATAACCGCGCCGTTCTTCCGGATGTAAGAATTTTGTTCCCTGATGCGCCATGTTGCTCCCAGTGAATCTGTTCGCGATTACAATTTTTCCCGAAGCTAGCGCTGACTTAATAGCATCCTTAGCAGCAAATCTATCCAGTGAGAAAAACACACTGCTTGTATATGGACCTACCTCATTGGCAGAACCATATTTACCTGCTAAATACTCGCGTACATAAAAACTAGAATCCTGATCATACTGCGGGAAATCAAAAGTAACTACATCATAGCCTAATGAAGCTAATTTCTCAGCGAGGAGTTTAAACTGCGTTGTTTTGCCTGAAGCGTCTGTTCCTTCTATTACGAAGAATCTACTCTCGGATTTTTTCGCTTTATCTTGCATTAGAAGTCCTATTCTTTGTTAAAATTTTAATTGAAAAAAATAAACAAAAAATAATAAATAATAAATAATTATTTTCTGATATCGGTAGGCTTGTAATCTTAGTTATCATTTATTAGTCCTTATTTATTATTACAACGGTAAAGTTTTGCGTCTTTTGTCCTTATATCCTCTCGGTAACATTTGTTCTGGTCGCCAATTTTGAATCAAGCTTCCTAAATCTGCATCGGTATCAGTCTGGTATTTACCGCTCAGTTTCTTATACTGCCCTTCAACCGGTCCAGTATGGTAGAAGACGATTTGCGCAATTCTTTCACCGACGGGTAGTACTACGAAATGGTGCTGATTCATGTTATAAATTTCCATCGTCCAACGGTTTATATATCCAGGATCGCCCCATCCGGCATCTAAACATACGGCAACTCCATTTCTGCCCCAAGTACTACGTGCTTGCATAGTACTTGTTCCCGGCGCTTTTATACCAATAAATTCATGTGTATGAGCCAAAATTCTTTCTCCAGGTGCAAGTACAATTATTGGCTGATCTGCAGGTATGCCTGCGAAAAGTTTACGGCCGTTAGCTTCTGCCCACATTTGATGAGTTTCAGCGCTATGTGGGCCATCGAAATACTTCTGAACATCTCCTTCATCAAATGGGTTATAGAATCCGCCATTTGTATTCCGCTCTGTTCTGTAATACCAATGTCCAAGTGTAACGTCAACACTACTGCCAGCAATATGCTCTTCAATATAAGGATGAAACACAATATGACCACTCTTAATAGCGGCTTTTATTTGTGTGTTGCTATACACTCCATCCCCAGTCTGTACCGCTACTGGTGGTGTCATAGACGCTACCTGTGGTGTACTAGCTAGAGGCATGAAGGCTTGCGAATTCCCTTCATCCATGTGTTTATAGTTTAGTTGTTAAGCTATGTTAAATTCAACCTTTGATTAACATAAAATGCTGTAGTTTTTACAGATTATTATTTCCAGTCGAAGGAACATTGGGTTTATCATATCTGTCTTGAATCTGAGATATAGCGCTAGCATTTTCTTCTAAAAACCTCAATATTAGAGGGTTTCCTTGAGATGCAACTTCTAAAGGCCCGATATGAAAAAGCCCATGTGAAGCTATACTATTTAATACTTCAATTCGCTTCGTAGAGTTTTGAGCTCTAATTTCGTCAAACAACATTTTAAAAGCACGTAATATAGTTCTCATATATCCTATTCTTTCAGAAATTTTAAATTGAGCTCCTAAATCAGTACTAGGGTCTAGCGAATCATTAATAAGATCAACTATGCTTGATCCTCCAGGTATTATTTCTTCAATAAACTCATTCCTAACTCTTGTCTCATACTCTTTCTTATCTGCATCAGGCATTTCAGAATAAATGTCATCACCAGTATCAGGATGAATTTCGCCCCAATCATGAGTAATAGCGACTATACCTAATTCTTGAGGTAATTTGAATCTGCGTATAACACCTAATTGAACTAATGGGTGTAAATTAGGAACAGTATCTGGTCCTAATAAATATGAAAATAGTCCCCAAGGATAAGCATTAGAAGTATCGTGTTGATAAAATCTGGGGTGCATCAGTGCATATTGGGATGCAGCATGATTAGCAAATGCTTGCTGGTGTTGAAATAATTCACTATCTCTTTCGCTAATATTTCGGACTTCTACAAAATCTGCATACTGCAAGTGCACATGGTCTAATAAATTTAAATTCATATTAACCTCTTCAAATTATGAACAAATATACAATATATTAGGTATGTATGCAAATTACTATTACAGCTTGTCAATATTTTTAAAAATCCACTCGCATATATCTAGAATGTTTCTATATACTTTTCCCTCTTTATGCAACCTACGTATTTCGTCAATATCAAACCAGCATATCTCTGTTGATTCACCTTCTTGTGGTTTAAGTTCAGCAGTTTTTGCCCTAATCAAGTAAGTGAAATCAATGTGTTTATGGGTTTCATCGAAGCTATGAACGTCGAGATGCATTGGTAAAATAATGGTTTTAGTATCCCTAGGACGGGGTTGTTCTGGATTTGTAAAAAATTCAAAATCTGTTTTACTCAAGCCGGTTTCTTCTTTTAGCTCACGCTCAAGTGCTTCCTGTGGAT
>JAGQMY010000056.1 GCA_020428465.1 Candidatus Saccharimonadota bacterium | reverse complement strand
CTGGGTATGACGTCTCAGGTTCGGATAAACAAGATAGTAGCTACATACAGAGCGTCCGAAAAGTCGGCATAGAGGAGATATCACTGGACCAGTCTGGAAGATATCTTGAATCTTTACATGTTAAGCATCCTATTGACTGGGTAGTTTATTCTTCAGCACTAGTTAAAGAAAATCCTAATCATCCAGAATTAGAAATGGCAAAAAAACAAGGCATTAGAATATCCAAACGAGATGAATTTATAAACTTTTTACTAAAAGATAAAGGTTTAAAATTAATTGCTATCGCAGGAACACATGGTAAAACCACAACCACCGCAATGATGATTTGGGTTCTAAAACAGCTTAGCATACCTGTAAGTTACTCTGTTGGGGCTAAATTAAGCTTCGGCGAAATGGGCGAATATGATTCTAAGTCACAATATTTCGTATATGAGGCTGATGAATATGATCGTAATTTCATGAATTTTAAGCCAGAAATTTCTATCATATCCGGTATAGCATACGACCATCCTGATGTTTACCCAACAATAAACGACTATACTCAGGCCTTTGCCGACTTTGTAGGCCAGAGTTTGCAAGTTATAGCGCACCCTGATGATTTAGAAAAAATTGGCTATAAATCAGATACAGAATTAATAAACCCTCGATCATTCAACCTTATTGGTGAAGTTAACCGCAAAAATGCCCAATTAGTTACCGAAGCAACACTAGAAATAGCGAAAGATTTACAATTAAATACATCAAACGAAAACATCATTGGAATACTTAATGAATTTCCTGGTTTATCGAGAAGATTTGAGAAGATTGCCAATCATATATATTCGGATTATGCTCATACTCCCGAAAAAATTCTAGGAGCTTTACAGATTGCTCGAGAAGTAGCTGGAGATAATGTAGTGGTAGTTTATGAAGGCCTGCATAATACCCGCCAACACTTTATAAAAGATAGACTCGTTGATTTGTTTAAGGGTGTTAAGAAACTTTACGTCGTGCCTAGTTACCGAGCTCGAGAAGATGAGTCACTAGATGATTTAACTCCAGAGAAATTATGCCAGATTATATGTTTTCCTGATGAAAGAGTTCCATCACGACTTGATATGAACCTTAAAGAGGAAATTACCAATAACGCGACAACTGAAAATTTAGTTCTATGTCTAAGTGCAGGCGGTGGTGGCAGTTTAGACGAGTGGCTTAGACAAAACTTCTTTATGGGTTAATTCTATAGCTAAATGCAATAACATTTACATTTGATATAGGGGCGCATTAGTTTCTTGCAAAAATCTTACAACTAAGTCGTGACCAGCAACCGTTCCAATTCCATGCCATGTTTGACTCTGTCGGTCCCAACTACCTGCTTCGTCTTCTTTTGGTGAAAACTCACATACTTGTGTTCCTTGATTCTGTATCCCGACACTAACCGATAGACCTCGTGGCGGCTTATGGCTTTTATCGACTATTGTTAAGTCATACCTACCTGTTGGACTACCATCATTGTTTAAAAGTCCCTCATGGATTAAATCCTTTAATGGAGCAACTTGTATTTGTTGACGAACCCAATAAGAGTTAGCTCCACCGACTCCCCTTTCCTCATCAGATGTAAAAAAATAGTCTCTAGTTTGTTCTAGATGAAGTAACTGTTGCACTTCACTGCTAATTGCCATATTCAAAGTCTCCTCGATAATTAGAAAAGGTAATATACTCCACTATTTTTTGTTTTGCAAATCTACCTCCAACCGAAAGTGCTGTATTTCTGGTC
>JAGQMY010000006.1 GCA_020428465.1 Candidatus Saccharimonadota bacterium | reverse complement strand
AAGCACATTGAGTGCTTTGCGTGGGTGATAAATGCTTGTGGCATTTTGCAAGGAAACAAACTCTTGAAAACTTGTTTTCAAAGACGTTTTTTCGTGATCACGGGACGGGATTCGAACGAAGTCACAGATATTTGGCTAAAGCCAAATTCCGCGACCCCACCTCAGCTCTAGCAATAATTTGCGCAGCGTTTCCGGTCTTGCAAAAGTCCACTGGACTTTTTCACCTCTCTCTTGAGCCAGACTAAAATGACCGTGCTTGCCACGGTTGTTTTAGTTTGAACCATAAACTTACCAACACAGTAATACATGCTACAATATTGCTTATGGAAGAAACTTCAAGTCAGCAAACAAATCAGATTGCTCAACCTGAAGTCGACAAACAGACTATTTCCTGGACAGCATCAGAGTATATAGTTCATGAAAAATCTATGGGATGGCATGGGATTTTATTTGGCGCTGCAGCGGTTTTAGCTGTGGCTGTTTTTCTGATATCGCACGACAAGCTCGCTGTTATTGTCATAGTAGCATCGGCGTTCGCAATGAGCTCATATGCTAAGAAAAAGCCATCAGAGAAAAATTATGAACTTGATGAATCGGGAGTCAAAATCGACAATCAATTTTTCCCTTACTCAGAATTTAGGTCTTTTTCGGTAGTCGAAGAAGGAGCGTTAGATAGTATATGGCTAAAACGGCTTAATCGGATATCACCAACAATTGTTATGTACTTCCCTCCTGAGGATGAAGAACAAATTCAATCCAAGCTAGAGCAATATTTGCCATTTGAATCAAGAAATCTTGATTTGATAGATAGATTCACGAAGAGGATTCGTTTCTAAGACTGATGCTTGCATGGTTCAAAGCTAAATTTAAAAGCATTTTTTCATTTGCCCGATTAAAACGGCTTATTTCCGCTTACATTGTGTCTTATCTTGGGGTATTTTTGAGCTTATCATTTTTGGCGATTTTATTTTGGAGTACTGTTTCATCCCCTGGTGCTGTATCAGGCGTTATTAAGCGAAGCGGACTCGAAAAAAACCTAATAAACAATATGGCAATCAGGACAAATAACATAAAAATAAGCGAAGGTGTTCTATCAGAGGGAGACATTAATCAAGCAGTAGACGAAACCTTCACACCATCCATAAAAGCTGACATCAATAGCCAGTTCTCAGTAGATTTTCACGAGTGGATTAGTAGTGGAAGTAGTGCTTTCAGATTTAGCTATCTAGCCACAAAGCAGGAAGAAAAAATTAAGAGTATCAACCCAAAAATAGATACAGCATTTCTGAAAGACGGTCATTTTGTCGTTGAATACGACCCAGCTCATTCGTCTATAAAGCTCTTCCTGCAAAGACTTTATAGATACTTCTGGTGGGCTACATTGGTTGCGCCACTTTTATTTGTGTTGTTGGCTATGTCGCTGTGGTACTTTCATCCATCGCGCAACGACCTTCTTTTTTGGATTAAACGAATGTTCTACTATTCAATAATCTCATTGCCTATATCATTTACTACCTCTTATATTTTCTGGAGTTTTTTGGCCAACAGAATTTCAATTTACCCGAAAGCCGGACTTGCCGGCGCACTAAGTGTGGTCCCTATAAAAAACGAGGTTATTGAGCGTATGGGGATAGTAATGATTATTGAGGTATTTGTGTACCTTGTCTGTTTTTTCTTGATCAAGCGATACCTAAATAAGCAGGGATTCGTAAAAGAAAAAGAAAAACACCAAAACGATCTCTGGGAGTATACTGTACGAGTTACAAAATACTATCTTAAGAAAATGTTTTAAAAACTAATATAAATCAGGGTTCTCGAGGTGTATTAGAGCCATCATAACGGCCAGCTCATTAAGTTTTGTACGGTCGATTTTACCATGTGTTAGCTCGAAAATTGCGCCTTTCGCAGTGCCGATTTTTTCATGTGAAGTTAGTCCCATGGCCTTGAAAGCTTGGCTTCCGTCTTGCCCGGCTAAGATTAGCTCGGTCATCCCCTTCGGCCATTCAAAAGCGGGTGCGATACCTAGATGAAATTGTTTCCCGTCGTAGATTGCACAAACAGTCGTTTCTAAATATCCACTTTTCGCAGATTCTACCGGGAAAAGTCCACTCTCAATGCCAAAGCTTAGCTCGGCACCGTTAAAAACATTTTTAGCTCGCTCCTTCGCACCCGCAATTGTCTCCTCGAGAGTTTTTGGGTGCCCAAACTCTTCGACCTTCGCATCAATACCGACTATTTCAGCATCTTTATACTCCTCACTTTTAGCAAGTACATTTTTAACTCCATTGATTTTTGTCGGATTTTTAGAGCCTACGTGTATTAGCATTCTTACCTCCCTGCCCGTTAATTACATAGTTTAAATGCTCTCCCGCACGAACCAGTCTGACTAACTCGAATAACCTAAGACCCCTCAAAAGTTCAGCCCAACTATCTACAATTGGAATAGAAGCTAGTAGTAAAAACCAGTTAGATTTAATATATTTTAGCTTTCTCTTACTCTTCGAGAAGTACCAAGTGAAATCTATCAAAAATATAATAGCTACTAGGATATCAAAACGAATAATACTTGCCCTAATTGGTTCACTTACATTTAGGAGGTATTCAATAATTACGAGGGCTATACTTAAAAGTGCCAATAAAGACAATGCTAACTCTTTATAAAATAGATGAGAGTAATGTTTTATTGGGTGACTCATGAATAAAGAGTATCAAAACAATCTAAAAACCCCTATTACTCCACATAGAATGTTACGAAAGATGGTAGTACACCCGATACGATTTGCCCACGCAAGCGCGGGCCCGAAACTTCGTTCTTGGCAACAAGTTGCCAGAAGAAGGTTTCCTTGCGAATGTCCACCGGACATTCTCATGTACTCCCTTCAGCTGAAGCTCGATAGCGTGAAAACTGTATAGAACGTAAAATCCTCCATGCTCCGTAAACACGGAGCGACGGAGGACGGTACACCCGATACTCCGACATCTGGCGGATTGAACGAGAAACTTATTATTTTTCGCACCCTCGAGAGCTAAAGCATCTCGGGTGGCCAAGCAAGGAAAACTCGAAAGCTCCCCGAGCTTTCTCGCCTACGGTCGTACGTTCAAAGATACTGGATGGTCCAATAAAAAAGACCCAAGATAACTTGAGTCATTTTTATTGGTACACCCGATACGATTTGAACGTACGACCTTCAGTACCGCAAACTGACGCTCTATCCAGCTGAGCTACGGGTGCGAAACGGCGCGTAAACCTAGGATCGCCGAAGTTTTAGCAAAACAAGTTCCCTAAAACTCATGACGATCCTAGGAAGTCGCCGTTTCTTCAAAATCGAGAATCCTTTCTCGATTTTGGGGAAGCTACATCTTACTCAAACAGGGGTAATATTAGCATGATTATAGTATAATTACCAGAGCTTGGAGAGGTCGCATAGTTGGTCTAGTGCGCTGCACTCGAAATGCAGTATAGGGGCAACTCTATCGGGAGTTCGAATCTCCCCCTCTCCGCCAGGAGAAGGGCGACCAGGTTTTATCCTGGTCGTTTTCTTCTTTTGGAGAAGAGATTCGAATTCTCGAGGCGAGTTCGCTAAATAGTCTGTTGCCCGGGTTAACATGCTCGGCGCACAGATTATTTAGGTCCTTCTCATCTCCCCCTCTCCGCCATCCTCTGTCGCTCCGTATTTACGGAGCTATGGAGGATTTTTCTATAGTGATAATATATAACTAGTAACAAAAAGGAATACTTATGAAAAATGAATGGCGTTATACATTAGTTGGGACAATCATTAGCTGGTCTTTCGGCTATTTCGGTGCTGACAGATTCTATAAAGGTGAGACTGGGTTAGGTGTATTGAAGCTACTAACAGTCGGAGGCGTTGGTGTATGGTGGATTATTGATGCACTTATGTGGACCAAAGAACTCGGCGAGCTAGAAAGAAATGCTAAATGAGCAATGTCTTAATTGCATTAATCCTTTCCGTTGGTGCAGCTGTATGGATTGGTAGTATGTTTTACAAAAAAACCGGCGGTAACAGTGGCTCAAGTTTTGCCGCAGCAGCAGTAGCTGGAGTATTAATATTCTTAATAATGCTAAGCGTACTTTCCCTCGTTGGATAAGCTAGCCGTTTAATACTAATTTACTAGAAATAGAACAGGAAAACTGGTACTATTAGGCCTATATGAGTGGGAGTGAGGCTTCGGAAAAGGCTCTAGGCAAGGCTATTCAGCGAGCTAGGCAGGCCTTTGGGATGACGCAACAAGAGTTGTGTAATGTTGCTGGTTTATCATATTCAACCCTAACAAAAATCGAGCGTGGAGCGATAAAGACGCCTTCGGTATTCACCGTTGCGCGAATTGCATCCTCCTTGGGCGTACCGCTTGATTCTCTGTTAGATGGCTCGGATATTTCAACTCAGCCAATGATAAAAAAGCGCAGTCGCTCAGGCATATCATTTGTGTATGTAGATATCAATGGCTGTCTAGTGCACTTTTTTCACTCGGCATTTTCCAGAATTTCAATGGACAAGGGAGTCTCTGCAGAATTGGTAGAAACTGCTTTTTGGCACTACAACGACGCAGTTTGTAAAGGAGAGATGTCACTAGAGGCGTTTAATGAGAGTTTTGCCCGTCAACTTAGGGTAGATTCTATTGACTGGACTTCTTATTACATGGACTCCGTCGAGCCTATTACGGAGATGATTGAGCTGATGAGCTGGCTGTCGAAAAACTACAAAGTTGGTTTACTATCAAATATTATGCCGGGTTACATTAAACAAATGATTGACAGAGGTCTCCTCCCGAGAATCTCTTACGACGTTATCATTGATTCTTCTGAGGTAGGCTATATAAAGCCCGAGCCACAGATATACTCTATTGCCAGTAGTAAAGCGGGTGTTCCGGGCGACGAAATATTGTTTATAGACGATAGTAGGACCAATTTGATGGCAGCAGAACAGTTCGGATGGAAAGTTATGTGGTTTGACGATTTACGACCTGAAGAATCAGTTAGAAGAATTAAAAGTGCTTTAGAATTCTAGCCTAAGTTCTCAGCTGCTGAAATTCTTTCGATTTCATTACTTATGTTCGTTATCATCTGTTCTGTATCGGCTAATTGTTGTTTTGTCTCATCAACCAGCGCTTTGGGGGCTTGCTTAACATAATTCTTATTCTCTAAACGCTTTTTTAGGCTCTCTAAGCGCTTTTGTGCTTCGTCTCGTGTGTTTGTTAGCTTTTGTGTATATTTCGCAGCTCGCTCGCGATCTACGTCTAGCCAGCAACGATGACTCGTAGTGGTTAGGTGAAGCCCCTTCCCGTCTTCGACTTCATGTACTCCTTCTATATGAGCAAGCTGACTTATTAGATCAGAGTGTTGAGTTAGGAACTCGACACCAGTGTGGTATAGGGTACTTTTTTCTAATTGCATTGCCGACATGATTGTTCTGGTTTCGGTGACAATGTTTCTGATTTCCTCGAATTCATCTACCATTTTCTGATCAAATGAAATTGCTTCGGGCCAATTTTGACTTATTAACATAGACTCATTTGATATTTCGAGAGTCTGCCAGATTGTCTCGCTTACAAAAGGAGCGAAAGGATGTGCTAATTTAAGAACTGACTCAAGGCAGTGTACTAATAAATCCGGGTTAAGCTCCTTCTTGCTTGCTTCTATGTACCAATCGGCAAAGTCGTCCCAAACGAAATGGTATAAGGCTTCATAGGCATCATTCATACGGTAATTGTCTAGATGGTTAGAAATAGATTCAATTGCATGTTGTAATTTGCTCAACACCCAATTATCAGCTGGTGTTACTGCTTTGACTTTGCCTAAATCAACTTGCTTACCCTCTAGGATAACTTCTGTGAAACGGGCAATATTCCATAGCTTATTACAGAAATTTCGGGCAGCTAAGATCTTTCCTGGAGAGAATGCTGCACTATCAGCCGGGCTTCTGCCTGCCATCATACCCATGCGCACGGCATCAGTACCAAATTCTTCGATTAAAGGTTGTGGATCGACAACATTTCCTAGACTTTTACTCATCTTTCGTCCATCTTCAGCGCGGACCATTCCATGTAAGTACACTTCTTTGAACGGAATATCTCCAGTTACATATAGACCGAGACAAATCATGCGAGCGACCCATTGATATAGAATGTCCACACCTGTTTCCATCAAGCTGGTTGGATAATATCGCTTGAAATCTTCTGTTTCAGGGTAATTTGTAGTGATATAAGGCCATTGTCCACTTGAGAACCAGGTATCAAAAACATCAGGGTCACGACTATAGGTTTTGCCATCAATCTCAATTATTTCTTGATCAACGCGTTCGTCAAAAATCCAATCATCTTTATCATCAATATTCTGAAAAGCAGGAATAGGGATGCCCCAGGCAATCTGCCGGCTAATATTCCAGTCTTTAACGTTTTTTAAATACTCTATAGTCTGGTTTCGCTTGGCTTCAGGGTAGAATTTAATTTTCTTATCCCTCAGAGCTTTTATAGCAGGTTCGGCAATTTTGCGCATATCTATGAACCATTGGTCCATTAGCATCGGCTCAATTGTAGTACCGCATTTGTAGCACTTCCCTACCCGGTTCTGGTATTTTTCGTCGACCTTCTCGAGTAAGCCTTTTTCTTTCATGGCTTCAACGATAGCCTTTCGGGCTTCTGCTACAGGCATGCCTTCAAAGCGCCCTGCTCTGTGGTTCATGGTACCGTCGTGATTAATTACTCTAACTGCTTCTAGGTTATGTCGCTGGGCGACTTCCCAATCGTTGAAGTCGTGGGCAGGGGTGATTTTAACCACACCAGTTCCGAATTTTCTGTCAACCATTTCATCAGCTATAACTCTAATTTCGAATGGCCCATTAACCCCTTCTACGGTAATAACTTTGTTTACAAATTCTTTGTACCTATCATCGTCAGGATGAACTGCTACTGCTGTATCCCCAAATTTTGTTTCGGGTCGGGTGGTGGCGAGGGTAAATGGGCCGTATTTGAGGTAATAAAGTGGAGACGTCTGGTCTTCGTACTGGACTTCAATATCGGCGAAACCAGTTCGGTGATGCGTGCAGTAATTAACAAGTCTCTCACCTCTGTAAATTAAGCCGTCATCCCATAGCTTTTTAAACGTTTGGTAGGCTGTGGTTACAACTTTTTCATCAAGCGTAAAAGTAAATCTACTCCAGTCACAACTGGCACCTAATTTTCTAAAAATATCATTAAAATTTTGGCGGTTTTGGCCGACAAAGTCATAGATTTGGTTATATAGCTCTTCCCTACTGTAATCGAACCGACTTTTACCTTCTTTGGCTAGATGTTTTTCATAAACTACTTGCGTCTCGAATCCGGCGTGATCAGCACCCGGTAACCATAGTGCATCCCTACCCTTCATTCTCTGGTAACGAATTACTGTATCCTGAATACTAAAAAAAAGTATATGACCAATGTGCAGTGAAGCATTGGCGTTAGGCGGTGGCATCACTACAGTAAATGGTTCACCCTTACCCTTTGGCGTAAATGCTCCACTTTTTTCCCATAAATCGTAAATATCAGACTCAAAATCTTTTGGAATGTATGTTTTTGGTAATTTCATATTACTAACAGTCTACACCATTACGGGCGGATTTAACAGGGGTAATTGTAGTATTCTAACTGCACGCTTTACCAAATAAAGTCTAACCTCTGTTAAAAAGGATAAATAACTTATTGTTGATTCTGGTTATGTTTTCACGTGAAATTTTGGCAAACTACATCAAAAGTTTATTTCTCAAAACCCCTCATACATGTGCCCAAATTGTATACGAACTCTCTTCGTGAAAAGTGTTCGCTTTTTGTTTAGAATGTACAACTCTGTTAGCTGGCAGAGCATTACTCACATTTTTGTTTTACATAACCATTATAACAGAGAGAAACGCATCGTAAAATTGTAAAATAATTAATAATATTATAATATAAGTAAAATTATGATTAATTTAAGCCCAGATATGCCTTGGGGAGCTTTACGTGTCCCGCGTGCTGAACTAACTCGAATAACCCCTGAAGCTCTAGCGACTGCACCCTTAGTGATTATTGAGTTTGAGGGTTTTGATGGCTTAAAACCAAAAGCTCAGCCGGGGGAGTGTGAATATAGGGTGAGGATTGTCGGAGAAACTATAGCTCAAATGCTAGGAGGAATTTATAAACCTGAAATTGGTAACAAGAAATTATCTACTGGAGTCTCAGAGCATGTTGATGGTAAAGCTAAAACTTATTTACAATTAAACTCTTCTTGTGCAGATAAAAAGTATGACAGAGTAAAAGATGGAATTAATAGGGCAGTCGATTTTAAACTAAAATTAGTCGGTATACCTCACCCTAAGACCATTAGAGACCTCTTAAGGACCTTTGATGACTTAGATGTTCATGATTATGATCAATATATTCTAGTACAAAGACCAGCAGACCCTTCAACTGGGCAAGAATCTGGGATAGACAAAGAATTTTTGTCCGATCAAATTAAGCCCTTCGAATTTATTACACTACGGGAGACAGAGGCTCGGGTAAATTTTGGCGATGTCGCTGTGTTTTTTAACGGTATTGGAGACCCGTGTTCAAGGATTTTTGCAACTCACACGACAAATGTAGTTGTTAGCGACGAACAAAGTGGGGAATGGCGTACGACTACAAGCCTTTCCCGATCGGTAGCGCTTGGCAGGGTTACACTGCCAGTTGAGTATTGACAAATATGGTATTAATATGTTAAAATAAATCTACGATTAATCGAAACAAACAAGATGAACGACATAGTACAACCTCCAATTACTGACGTGCAAGGACTATCTACAGTAGGAGTTGATATTACTAATAACCCTGAAATTGAGATGAAAGAAAAGAACCCAATAGACGAAGCCATTGAGCTATTTAGTCTGGGCGATTCAGATTTTGAAGAGGCACTACCAGGATTTATTGAAAAAAGAGCCTCAGTATTAACAAAGGAAGAACATTCTCCCGATACAATAAAAAATGATAGCGAAGCCACTGGGAGTTTTATATCATCTGATACAAAAATGATTAGAAATGATTTCGACAAGGAGTTTTACCTGGATGATCCCACAGCATATGCAACATTAATTCGATTTACTAGAAGTTCATACGATAAGTTCATTCACAAGGGTTTACCACCAATCAGAGCCTTTTACCAGGCAACAATTAATGGGACCTATCACGGGCAAGCATCCTATTTTGGGTCATATTATGGCGATCTTAATGCGCTAGTTTCGATGACGGGTGATTTTTTAAACGATGATCCACCAGAAATCGATGGAACACATATCGCAAATTTGAAAAAAGTTGCAGTTTGCATGGAGAGATCGGGGGTTGTTCATAACGCACTTAAGATTCTTGGTGTCGACTCGAGATTAGAAGTTGGAAGTTTATATAAAGAAAATGCAGATAGACAGCCGACCACTGAAGCCCACGTATTCATAACTTTTAATAATCCTCAAGGAGAACGTGTGTTGTACGATCCAGCAAACCCAATACGAATAATCGATAGCGGTGGCAATGTAGTGGCGATGCAACCATTCACTGTGAAAATTATTGACGGGGCCAAAGAGGTTAACGTACCAATACCAACCAAAACCAAGGCAGAAGACGGATCTTTCCATACTACTAGTACGTTTAATGCTGTCTATGAATTTAATTAATTTTAAAAATATTAAAAATCTTAAATAACAAACTCCACTAGTGTTGGTAAACCAGAAACTACATACTTAAATTCGGCTGTATATCGAGAGAGTAGGGGTCGGCAGTCGGTTGATCGGACATCGCCATTAGACAGCCAAGTTCGGCTATCATGGCACTGTTGTCGGTACAAAGTTTTATATCAGTATATGTGGGCACTATCGGTAGTTTTTCTGTTAATTGTTTGCGTAGTTCTTGATTTGCTGCGACACCTCCGGCAATCACAAATGATTTTGGACTAAATTCCATACATGCTTTCACAGCCTTATCTACGACAGTTTCTATAGCAATACGCTGAAAACTAGCCGAAATATCTGCTTTCTGGGCTTCTGATAGTCTCTCTGGCAAGGCTTTAGATGGAAATGTGAAATCTTCCCCAATTTCGCTCTGAGCTAGTCTTAAAACGGCTGTTTTTAAGCCGCTGAAACTGAATTCATAAGGATGATCTAATTTTGCTTTTGGGAAATTGTACTTTTGTGCATCACCATTTTTAGCAGTACTAGATATACTTGGCCCGCCAGGGTAGGGGAGGCCTATAATTTTGGCTACTTTATCAAATGCTTCACCAATTGCGTCATCGCGTGTTTTCCCTAGAAGGGCGTAATCAAACATACTCCTGAAATGTACTAGTTGCGTGTGTCCACCACTTACTATAAGGGCTATTAGCGGGAATTCTGGCTGTTTGTTTGGGAGTGAATAATTTTCTAAATCAGTTTCTGTGATGAAATTAGCAGCGACGTGACCATGAACATGGTTAACGGCATAAAGTGGCTTGTTTTTAACTATTGCTAGTGTACGGGCCGTCATAACTCCGACAAGCAAACTGCCACCAAGTCCAGCGCCGTAGGTTACAGCAATAGCATCGATTTGATCCCACCCAACAACCGAAACAGCTTCATCGATAACGGGCAAGATCGATTCTATATGGGAGCGCGCTGCAATCTCTGGCACAACACCACCGTAAGCTTTATGCAAGTCCATAGAACTCGCAACTACATTAGACAGCAAAATATTACCGTCTTGAACGACTGCAGCCGCTGTCTCGTCGCAGCTGGTCTCAATACCCAGAACAATCATAGATATTAGTTTACAGATATCGGGTACAATATTGCTATGAGAAAATTACTAAAACGTTTGATCCCATCTGGACTTTTTAAGAGGTTAATGCCGTATTGGCATCTGTTAAATTCAGTATTCTATCAATTAATTGCTGGCTTCCCAGCTCGTGATATAGAGGTAATTGGCGTTACTGGAACAGATGGTAAAACAAGCACTAGTACACTTATCACCCAGATGTTGAGGAATGCGGGTAAGAAAGTCGCAATGATGACTACAATTTCGGTAGATTTCGGGGACGGAGAAGGAGCAAGACCGAATCCAACCAGACTAACTACTTTCGGTGCAAAACAACTTACTGATTCACTCAAAAGAATGAAAAGGGAAGACGTCGAATATCTAGTGCTGGAAGTTACATCGCACGCGCTTCACCAACATCGAATCTGGGGCGTTCCGATTAGCGTAGCAGTTATGACTAACGTCGGACACGAACATCTAGACTATCATGGTACTTTCGAAAATTACCGTGACGCAAAAAGAATGCTATTTAAACTCGCAAATAAATATAAAAAAGGTCTGCGCACGGGAATTATAAATGCCGATGATCCTTCAGCGGAATTGTTCGCAAGTGATATAGAATCTCCCGTACTGTATGGGATAAAATCTGGAGGAATAAGAGCAACTAGTATTAAACTAACACCTGCTGGTAGCCGATATGTAGCTAAAGTACCTAGTTTTGGGGCTGATAACGACGATGTTACAAATACCGAATATCATGTAGAGTGTCATCTGCCAGGAAGCTTTAATGTCTATAACAGCTTGGCAGCTTTAACTGTCGGCGTAGTCGAAGGCCTGAATAAAGAGCATATTATTGACGGTATTGGGAGCTTAAAATCGGTTGAAGGACGAATGACACGCGTGGATGAGGGGCAGGATTTTACAGTAATCGTCGATTATGCGCATACCCCAGAAAGTTTTGACAAGATATTCGCTGAAGTTAAGCCTCTAGCTAAGAACCGATTAATTTGCGTATTTGGTTCGGCTGGAAGACGTGATGAAGAAAAGCGGGCAAAGCAGGGGGCTATTGCCGGAAAGTGGTGCGATATAGTTGTTGTTACAGAGGAAGACGACCGTGATATAGATGGCATGGAGATCATGAATCAGATTGCTGGTGGCGCTGAGAAATCTGGGAAAATCCGTGAAAAAGATTTGTTTTTAGTCCACGATAGGGAAGAGGCAGTTAAGACAGCTATTAATATGGCAAAAAAAGACGACCTAGTAATTCTATTAGGTAAAGGTCACGAGAAATCAATACTCTATAACGGCCCTCAAGCTACTGAGTTAAGACATTTGCCACAGGATGATGGCGATGAGCGCCGGGTATTGAAACGTGACTATGATGAAGTAACTGTAGCTACGCTTGCTTTAAAATCCAAAAGGTAACAATTTACTCCCTATTTTCAAGTTCTTTACGTACATCTGTATAAAAACTTACAGCTTGGTTAAAATCATCCGCGTCCATTTCTGGATGCTCTCTTCTTAATTTTACATATTCTTTAGGAGATATTTTACCAGCTTGATGCGTTGCGGGTGATGAAGAAAATCCTCTTTTTCTTATATTTTTATCAAGTTCGTGGCGAGTTTTAGCTTTATCTTTATCATACGTAATTCTTTCGTGCTTAATACCACCGTCATCTGTATGTATGGTTTTAAAGTCAGTTTTATGTACTCCAGATGTATCTACTCCGAATCGCAATGCATTGTGTGCTAAAAAGTCGGTCAACATAACCGAGGCTGCTTTTATTCTATCTGCTTCACCCAGGTCAGCATAACTTGGGACACCGAATCCATCCCTATGTAATCGATTAGTTAGAACGCCGAAACCAACTAATAGTCTTTCAAACTCTCCACGGAAACTTTTCCATGAGTGGCTTCCTATTATCTGTTCGTCACTATCTAGATTGGCTGTTGTTTTTTTATCATCTGTTCCACTTAAAGCTAATAGTCCTAGCATCACACCATCAACCAACAAACGCGCCTCGTCACTTGTAACTTCGGCAATAAGTTGTTGATCTTCATTTCTTCTGCCCCTATATTCTCCGGCGCCATTGCGGTATAGTTCTCTTACAGTCTCAACATAACTATTTGCTTGGTCAAAATTTGGAAATTCTTGATTAGGGGTAGTGGGTGCACTTGACATAGCATAATATTAGCATATTATTGCTAAAAATGCAAGTATAAGCTTTATAGAATTAATCTAATATTTTCTGTATTTCTACATCTGTTGTGGTTTGTAAAATTTCATCAACTTCATGAACTTTTAAACCGCCAAAAACTACTTTAGTTAGACCATCTATTCTCTCCATATAGCTTGCATGACGTTGGTCTAAATTAGTTGTACTAAAGTTTGATTCCATGATTATTTTGTAACATTTTTTATGAAAATAATAAACTCTAAATCAAACTTAGTGATGTACAGCGGATGAATCCGCCACCTTTCATAAGCTCGGTTACATCAACTGTTCGTACAACCAATCCCTTGTCTTCGAGGGCTTTTTGCAAATTTGGTGCACGGTTGCCCATAACCACGACTTCTCCGGTAGAAACCAAGTTGCAAGCGCTAGCATGCATCGCCTCATCCAGCGAAACTTCAATTTTATCTAAATCTCTCAAAGCTCTGATCCGTTCTTGGCTCTCTAGTGTTAGTGCTTCTGGACACCAGGCTATTAGGTCGGGTTTAATAACAGCAATAGCTAAATCTAAATCGTAAAAAAAGCTATCATGCCAGCCGGTCACAGGGTTAATCACTGGATTTTCGTGCTCATCTAGAGCAGGCACAGCCTGTACACCTACAACTTCCAATCCCGTTTCTCTTGCCAGAAGCGGCCAAACCTCTTTAGATGTACGGTATTCAGAACCAACAAATAAGTATCGACCACAAGGAAGTGCGTCCCCTTGACCGCTAAAACGTAATTTTTCTGGTATTTTCACAATTTCATAACCTAAATCATTAAGTACTTTTTCGGCATAGGGCGACTCACCTAGTCGCTTATTCGGTAAGTTCGACATAATAGCTTTATTGCCTGAAATCAGTGCCCAGTTAGCCGTATACACACCATCTTGGCATCTTTCAGGAGCTTCGATTTTTACTACTTCGATTCCTGCTTCGGAGAATGCTTCACGAATAGCCGTATGTTCTTCTACCGCTTTATTAACATCTACTGGAACATGGTCGTCCATATAGGCGTTGATAGCATCGTAATCACCGAAAAATTCCGCACCGGACATTAAAACTCGTGTGTTTATTTTAGTCATAACAGGGATATTTTATCATATATCTTGCAAGTTTGCTAAAAATAGGATAGAGTAATTTTTAATTAAGAGCTTATAAATAAAAATCTATGTTTATTAATTCTGTTGATAATGGAGCATTTGAAAGATGTATGATTTCCGTTGACCCGAGTAGTTTATCCAACTCTCACGAACGAGCAAAGCGGCTTGTTGGGCATAGTGCTATTTGTAGAGCACCCGTTTTCACTATTGATGGAGTTAACAGGTATGGCTTTTTTTGTAATTTTAACAAAAAGCGAGATTGGAAAAGTCTAGTTATAGGAGTTGAACAGGTTGTAGGCCCTGCTAAAGGAGTAGGTAATGCCGTACAAATAATTGCAAGGCCCGAAGATAAAACTGTAATTCCAAATCTAGGATTACCAACCTACCATCATAATCGGAGAGGTAAGGCAGCGGAAACTAAAAGCTTTTTTGGTGATGAGCGGGGTGAAATTACAGGCTTAGATGCTGTAGGTGCATATTTCTTTGATGAACGAATTATTATTGGCGGAATTAGAGGAAGAAGATTTTTCCCCCAAGACGGTGTTACAGCCGTTGAGGCGACGTCTTTTGTGAAAATTTGCTTGATGGGAATGGAAGATGGAATGAAAGTTAATGGTGAGTTTAATCGGCCAGTTATAGGATAGCAATTTCAGACAATAATAAATATTAATACTGAAACAGGGCTTGACTAGTTAATTAGCACTCGTATATTATGAGTGCTAGATAACGAGCATCACTTACTGCGAGAATGCTCGTTCTCTATCTTATAGAGTCTAATTTACTAGAGGGAGTTATAAAAATGGGAAAAGTTCCAATCACGCCACTTGCTGACTATGTTGTGTTACAGCAAGAAGAAGCAAAAAACAAAACCGCGAGCGGGCTATTGTTGCCTGACAGTGGATCTGAAAAGCCTAAAATAGCCAAGGTTCTGGCTGTAGGCCCGGCTGTTAAAGATGTTAAGCCAGGTGACCGCGTTGTGTTTGGTGGTTATTCAAATACGGAGATTAAAATCGATGGTATCGAGCATATGTTAGTTAGAAACGAAAATATTTATGCAAAAATGTAGGAGGTAGCGAAATGTCAAAGAAAGTTTTTTATGATGAAGACGCCCGAAGAAGAGTATTGGGCGGTGCAAAAATTCTATATGATGCCGTTAAAACGACCATGGGTCCGAAAGGTCGAAATGTCGTAATTAGTAAAAGCTACGGCCCTCCAACGGTAACTCATGACGGAGTAACGGTAGCTAAAGGAGTAGAAATCGCTGATCCACCGGCTGGTGGAGATGATGAAACTCTAGGCTATAAAGTCGGTGCCGAGTTAATAAAAGAAGCTGCTAGCAAGATGAACGATGTCGCTGGCGATGGTACTACTACCGTAACTGTGCTGACTTATCACATATTGAACGAGGCAAATAAGCTCATCGCTGCTGGACATAATCCCATGTTGTTACGCAAAGGTTTAGAACAAGCATCTAGCGACGTGATAAAGCAACTCGAAAAAATGAGCGAAACGATCACGGGCGATAGTGCACGTGTCGCAGAAGTCGCAACCATAAGTGCGGGCGACGCCGAAATCGGCAAACTAATCGCTGATGTTATGGCTAAAGTCGGCAAAGACGGAGTAGTTACTGTAGAAGAAGGACAGGGACTTGAGCTCGAATCAGAAGTTGTTGAAGGTTTCACATTTGATCGAGGTTTCGTGAGCCCATACATGGTTACCGATACTAGTCGTATGGAGGCTGCCTTTAATAAGCCAGCTATCGTAATTACTGATAAGAAAATCAGTAGTATCCAGGAAATTTCCGGGCTAATGGAACAACTCGCTCAATCGGGTAAGAAAGACATGGTATTAATAGCCGAAGAAGTCGAGGGTGATGCTTTAACTATGCTTGTTTTAAACAAGCTTAAAGGTGTGTTCAGTACAGTAGCCGTTAAAGCACCAAGCTTCGGTGATAGACGAAAAGATATATTGCAAGATATCGCTACTTTAACGGGCGCTACAGTAATATCTGAAGAACAAGGTCATAGCTTCGAAAAAGTAGATATGAGCTTTGTTGGTTCGGCACGAAAAGTGATTGTTGATAAAGATAATACAACAATTGTTGAAGGTTCAGGTTCAGCTAGTGCTATCAAAACTAGAATTTCTCAAATCAATGAACAAATTAAATCGACAACAAGTAAGTACGACAAAAGTGAGTTAGAGAAGCGTCGAGCTGCTCTAGGAGGTAAAGTAGCGGTTATCAAAGTCGGCGGTGCTTCAGAGACCGAGATTGAAGAGAAGAAATTCCGCGTCGATGATGCAGTCGCGGCTGTTAAGGCGGCTATGGCAGAGGGTGTTGTTGCTGGTGGTGGAGTAACATTAGTAAACTTGTCAGGTCAAATTAAACAACTAAACGGCGAAACCGAAAATGCCGGAGCACAATTACTATCAAAAGCTCTAGAACAACCATTTAGAACATTAATGGAAAATTCAGGTTTGAACGCCGACGAGTGGTTGCCTCTTGTTAGAAAAGCTGGCAACGGTCAGGGAGTCAATGTAAATAATCCTTCAAAGCTGGTTGATATGAAAAAAGCGGGTGTTGTTGACCCGGTATTAGTAACAAAACAGGCAGTACAAAACGCTGTTTCGATAGCAGGAACAAGTATGACAATGGGTGCTTTAGTAGTTGATGTCCCTGAACCGAAAGTAGCCACTCCTGGATCTGCCGGCTTAGATATGTAAGATTATTGCATAAAATATAAAAATGTAGTACAATATCGTCATTAAGGGTGGGGAATAGGAGTTCCCAACGTGGCGATATTTAATAAGAAAAGTCCAGAAGAAAAGACTATAACAGAGCTAGAAGAGTATTACTCGGGTAAAAAGAACCGACCAATTATGGCATGGATCATGGCTATAATAAGCCTTCTTATTACGGTTGCAGTCGTATCTGGATTGTTTTTTGGTGGCCGTTGGGTGTACCAAAAGATTGCACACAGAAACGACACAAAACAAACAACTACACAGACGACGAGCACTGCCTCAAGCAACAGTTCAAATACAAACTCGGCTACAACACCTTCAAATAGCTCAAATAAAGAGAGCTCGACTGATTTCCCAAGCGTAGTAAGCGATCAAGCGGCATCGACAAGTGTGCCAAGTAACGTCAGAAATACATCTACAACGAACTCAAACATTCCAAATACCGGCCCAGGGGAGTCAGCCCTAGTAGTGATTGCAAGTGTATTTGTTTTAAGCTACCGAATAAGCTTAAGAAAACAAAAAGCTAACCAATAGTTATTTGAGAGTCGTATAATTCTACTATATGGAATATTGTAGTTTATGTGGTGGTAAATATGTGCAAGGCAGAAAACAGCCCTGGCTCTGCTCTAAATGTGGTAATGAACACTTTTTGAACTCTTCTCCTACTGTGGAGATAGCGTTATTTGACAGTAAGGGCCGTATTCTTCTCGCCAAAAGAGGAATTGAACCTAATAAAGGTAAATATGATTTACCGGGTGGATTTCTCAATCTAGGTGAAAAAGTCGAAAATGGACTTCTGCGAGAGATTGAAGAGGAACTTGGTCTAACGGCTAGTGATTTTACATCTCCAGTTTATTGCACGAGCTGGAACGGAGATGGTTATCGATTTAGTAAGGAAGATATTTATACATTGAATTTAGTTTTCACAGCTAAAATACACAATCCTGAAAAACTGAAAGCATTGGATGATGTTGAGAGCACTATGTTTTGTGAAATTGCCGATTTAGGAAAAATTGAATTTTCATATCCTGGCTATCCGGAACAAATAAAAATGGCTTTTAATAAACTATTTAACTAGAGATTATCTGAGTTTTGTGAAAAGTAATTAATCTCGTTAATGATGTCGAGCATTGCTTGAGCGCGAACTTTATCATCTTCGATTTTTTTTGCCGCCTCTAGAGCTTTTTCAAGCAAAGGATGATTATCATTAGCCTGAATCATCATCATAGTTGTCCGGAAAGTTTCTTCTGGAGTCCCGTCTAATTTATCAGCGAGAGGCTCAAGGTGTGCTAGTGCCTGCTGTTTCATGCTGGCTAGTTTATTTAGGTCAATTGCCGGAGTCTGACTGGTAGATGTACTATCTGCGACATCATCTAGCGGTGTCGTGCTAGTTCCATTTGTAAAATCACTTATGAGTTCTTCTTTAGTCTGGTTCTCCGTGGCTGGGGGTTCTTGGGGAGTTGAAGACATGCCAATAGGGTCTTGATTAAAAGGATTAAAGGATGTGCTTGCTGAAGTATCTGGGACATCTGACGGAGATGTCTGACTCTGTGCCGGTGCTTGATATACGGTGTTTTGAGGCTGGGTACTCATATATTGTGGCACTGGTTGTTGTGGTGCTGGTACTTGCTGAGCCCCGGCCGAGTTGTCATTAGTAGGCTGTGTTTGAAAATCTTGAGGTGTAACGTTATCAAGCATCGACGGATGCCCTGTAGATCCAGATGTCGACTGATTATCATTAACTCCTAACATTCCACCCCCAGGACGGCCTTAGCCGGCCTCAATTATCTTTTTACGTTTATCATTTTACAATTTACTTGTCTAAAGACAAATATTGCTTACGCTAATTTTACATGGTTTACTAAATTTTCGCCAGTAATTTATACAAAATACTTGATACTAAATACGGTATACTGAAAATATGTTAGATGACTTAAAATATATTCACACAAAAGATAAATACGATGCATTAGGTGTCGTAGAAAAACAGTGGCAACAACTTTTACAGAAATACGAATTGCCGGAAATTAAAAGAAAATTTGCTAATGTTGTTCATTCCGGAATGGGTGGATCTGCTCTATGGGCCATAGTCGGCTCTAGTTGGCCTGGTTTTAAATTACCTTTCGAAATAGTTAAAGGCTATGATATTCCTCCGTACGTCAATGAGGATACTTTATTTATTGCCGCAAGTGTGTCTGGTAATACAGAGGAAACAATCTCATGCCTTAATCAGGCAGAAGAAAAGGGTGCTTTTGTGGTTGTTATAGCTTCGGGCGGAAAACTTGCTGAAATTGCAATTGAAAAGGGATACCCATTAATAGAGTTGCCAAAAGTCAGACCGCCTAGGTACGGAATGTTTAATGGCCTGAAAGGTTTGGTTCAATTAGCCGAGCAACTTGATTTAACTGTCGAGAAAGATTGCCTGAACGAATTAGAAAGAGCTAGTGAGTTTGTAAAAACAGCTATTGATGGCTGGAAGGCAGACGTGCCAACTTCGCAAAATTTAGCTAAACAGTTAGCCAATGAATGCGCTGGAAAATCGATAGTAATTTATAGTGGTCCTTTACTCGCACCAGCAGCACATAAATGGAAGATAGGCTTTAATGAAAATGCAAAAAACGTAGCTTGGGAATATAGTTTCCCCGAGTTTAATCACAATGAATTTACCGGTTGGACATCACATCCAGTAGAAAAGCCTTATCAAATATTTTACCTACTTTCATCATACGACAATGATAGGATTAAAAAGCGTTTTGAGCTGAGTGATAAATTGTTGAGTGGACGCTGGCCTTCGCCTCATCGCATTGAAGTTGGAGGCGAAACAAGATTGGAGCAGTTACTCTGGGCCGTCACGCTAGGTGATTTTGTAAGCGTGTATACTGCCTTAATTAACGGAACTAGCCCAATAGATATGGGTGATGATGATATTATTGAGCGATTTAAAAATGAGCTAGGACATCCAGCATGAGTCAGGATGCACCAAAATTTGATCCAACGAATTTCAGCAATGATTCATATGTAAAACGTGTCGAAAAACCTTGGGGTTATGAGCTGCACTGGGTACCAGAAGACGCTCCATACATGGGGAAAGTGCTACATATTAATTCAGGATCCAGACTAAGCCTGCAAATACATGACGAAAAAAGCGAAAGTTGGTTTTTAATAAATGGCGAAGCTGCTGTTATATGGGAAAATAACAGGGGTGAGCTTATAGAAACTAAGCTAGAATCTGGGATGGGTTATACGACAAAAGTTGGTCAAAAACATCGCTTAAAGGGAATTACAGATTGTGACATTATCGAAGTTTCAACTCCCGAACTCGGAACTACATGGCGACTCGAAGATGATTATTCTAGACCTGATGAAACACCAGAACAGCGCAAAAAAGAACGTGGCGAATCTTAAAAACTATCAACGAAGTTTGCTGAATAGTTATGCTTAGTCCAATATATAAACCCAACAGCGAAAATTAAAAGTAATATTAATATTACGGTTCGTTGTCTTTCAGAAATTCTCCAACTGAAAAGTTTGTTAAGAATCGACTTAGTTCTATTCAGCATTGACGTTTTCCTCCAAATTTACTGGTCTAGCTATAACAACGAGCCTCTGAGAAGATGTCCACAACGGGTGGCAAGTACAGAGTGTGAGTTGTCTTGTAGCTGTTGGAGACTCGATCTCTACCGCCGTAGGATCGACTACCTTCACCTCAAAGACTTCATATAATAACTCAACCCCATCCCAATAAATCGCTAATTTGTCACCAGCTACAACTTTATCGAGATTATAAAAAGTTGAAAGATTACTTCCATAGAATCGATGACCGACTATAACAGAATTACCTGATTGATCTGGTGTGACAGTATTGGGTCGATGCCACGTACCACCATCCTTGATTACATTGATGTAATTACCTTCTTTGATAATCTCATTTAAACCTATAGAAGGTATAACTAATCTATTTTCTGTCGGAGGTGAAACTTCTGTTCTGCTACCATATTCCTTTGCCAGTTCACCGCTATAGGGTGCAACATGTTCGGGGCTTTTATCACGGAATTTATAAGTTATCTCTGGTATGAATGGGGAAATCGCGATATACACACCAAGCATAATGACCAAGATTGAGAGTAAATTATTGAATCTTCTTAATGTCATGTGTGTCTATTTAGTATCACGTATTATGTATGACGCATCAAGTGCTAAAGTTCGCTTCGTAGTGAAGCTATTGGGTCTTTGCGAGCAGCTTTAGCAGCAGGCAGTAGACCAGACACAATTCCTGTAAAAGATGACAACCCTACTGCTATCAACACAATATTCAAAGTGGTAACTGGCTGTAAATCTGTCGTTACTCTGAAAATAGCATTCGCTATGAGCGCAAATAACACTCCGATAAAACCACCAACAAAACTAAGAACGGCCGATTCCATAATAAATTGTCCGAGAATCTGAGCATTTGTTGCGCCGATGGCTTTTCTAATACCGATTTCACGCGTTCTTTCACTAACCGTAGCAAACATAATGTTCATGATCCCAATACCACCGACTATGAATGAGATGAATGCCACGCCAGCAATAAAAAGTGTTATTTGGTAGAAAACCGCATTGGTAGTTTTAAGAGCCTCTTCTTTGCCTTGGATTGTGAAATCCTCCTGACCGGCGTGGTTTTTGGTTAAAGTCGAAGTTATATTCTTTGCAACATCAGAAATTTTCTCAGGACTTTCTGCCTCTACATAGAGTTGCATCAACTGAATCGTCCCGCCTATTTGTCTGGCAGCATCATAAGGAATCAGAATCGAGTTATTAAGATTAAGCTCGGCAAATGTTGCTGATTTTTGCTGTTCAAACACACCTTGGACAATAAAGTCTTTACCGCGAATATTTAAGCTTTTTCCGATCGGCACATTCTCTTGAAAAAGCTTTTCAGCTATGTCTACACCAATTATCGCTACATTACGGGTATATTGTGATTCATCGAAAAATTCTCCGAACGCCAGCTTTTGATTTAATAATGAAGGTAAATCTTTTGTCGTAGCAATGATATTTCCATCCAGGTATTCTTGACTGTCATATGTAACTATCCCGCTCACAATCCCTATAGGTACAACCGATTTAACTCCTGTAACTTTCTCGGTATCGCGCCAATCTTTTTCGCTCAGTGAACCAGTGTTGCCGATAAATGTTCGGAGTGAGTCGAGGTTAAATGCCTTGGCCTCTGTTTTCTTACCGGGACGGATAACAACCAAGGAATCAGATACCTCATCAACCTTAGAAGCTACTTGATGCTTAACTCCTTCGCCGAGACTGACAATCGTAACTACAGAACTTACGCCGATTATAATGCCAAACATCGTAAGTAAGCTTCTGAATTTCGCGCCCCGAATAGACGATAATGCCATTTTGAAATATTCAGTAATCATTTCTTCTTACCTCGTTTTTTGGATTTTTTCTTTTTTGCTTTTGGCTTTTCCTTATCTGGTCCGGGCATTGTTTCCATTAGTGCGCTCACATTAGCTAACTTTTCTTCTTCATCCGAGCTACGAAGTGAGTTGACGGCATTCTGTACGCGTTTAGGTATTTCACCAACAGCTGTAGCCTCATCATAAACAATGCTCCCATCTAGCATATATATAATCCGATCCGCGTATCTGGTTAGGGAAGGGTTATGAGTTACCATCAAGACAGTATTTCCTAATTTATGGATATCACTTAATAGTTCCATCACTACCCTTGCTGAAACGCTATCGAGATTACCAGTTGGTTCATCGGCAATTATTATGCTTGGACCGTTTACTAAAGCCCTAGCGATAGCTGCCCTTTGTAATTGCCCGCCAGAAAGTTGGCTTGGTAGGTAGTATTCTCTGTCTTTTAATCCTACTTCTGCAAGGGCATTTGAAGCAGCTTTAAGCCTACGGGTTTGCATAACTCCTTTATATGCTAGCGGTAAGGCTACATTTTCAAGCACGGTCAATCTAGGGAGCAAGTTAAATGACTGGAATATGAAACCAATGTTATCTCTGCGTAATTTTGCTTGTTTTATTTTACCGATGCGCGCAACATTTTTATCATTTAGCTTATAGTTTCCGTGAGTTGGCCTGTCGAGTAAGCCGATGATATTCATTAGTGTTGTCTTACCTGAACCGCTCGGACCCATAATCGCTATAAATTCACCTTTATTAATCGTTAAACTGACTTCTTCTAATGCAACAGTTGTAGCATCACCAAAGCCATAAACTTTGGACACTTCTTCAATACTGATTAGTGGTGATTTGCTTGTCATAAATTAATCTTTACTCTTATTTTACATCTGTTATTTATAAATACACAAGCATAAGAAATTAAAAAAAATCTTTCATACACCATAACCATGTCGGTAGTTGCTCGATACTTTGTTAAAATAGCTTTCATAAGGAAGATTCGCCTAGTGGTCTATGGCGCCGCCTTGGAAAGGCGGTTTGGGGGCAACTCCATCGTGGGTTCAAATCCCACATCTTCCGCCATTTATTTTGTCATCTATCTCTGTTATAATTCTCCAGAATTGGAGAGGTCGCATAGTGGTTTAGTGCACTAGTCTTGAAAACTGGCAGGTCCGCAAGGGTCTCGAGGGTTCGAATCCCTCCCTCTCCGCCATCCTTCGTCGCTCATCCCGTTAACAACGGGTGAGCTATGAAGGATTGTGAATTGCGAATTCGAACCCGATAGGGTGAGAACTGCCGGTGGCAGTTCGGAAGCGAATCTTCTTCTGGCAACTTGTTGCCAAGAATGAAGTTCGGGGGTCGCCGAAGGTGACCGAATCCCTCCCTCTTGAGCAAAACTAATATTTCCTGTTTATCACGGTATATTTACTCTGAAATCAGACAAAACATCTTAGGCATGTTTGCATTAAGGGCATAGCTTAAATTTGACTTGTTATTAATGATTAAAAGTTTAGTTAAGCGAATGTATAATAAAAATATGTTATTTGCATTAATTTTCGCACTAGTTCTAAATTTGGTAATGTTTTTAATTGCTTTTCGTAATAAAACAGACAAACTTACTGATATATCATACGCTTTAACGTTCATAGGTATAGTTATCTATAACACTATTACGGCCACAAAGTTGGACAGTGTGCGAATCCTGGTTAATTCAATAATCGTAATTTGGGCCATAAGGCTAGGTACGTATTTATTAATTAGAATAAATTTCATGGGTCGTGATAAAAGATTTGATGGCATGCGAGAATACTTTTGGAAATTTCTTCGATTTTGGTTACTACAGGCAATAACAGTCTGGGTCGTGATGTTGCCGTCTGTCCTATTATCTAGTGCAACTGGTAACACAAAAATTTCATCAATGGTAATTCTTGGACTTCTTATTTCGGCTTTTGGTATTTTGATCGAAGCACTTGCAGATAAACAAAAATTTGAATTTATTAAGAATCCAGCTAATAAAAACAAATGGATAGATTCAGGTTTATGGGCTTATTCGAGACACCCTAATTATTTTGGCGAAATCCTAATGTGGTTGGGCGTTTACTTATCGGTTGCGCACTGGATTGATTCCCCAGAAGTTTATATAGCACTAGCTAGTCCTTTATTTATAACATCCATGCTTTTATTTATTAGTGGGATTCCACTTCTTGAAAAAGCAGCAGACAAAAAGTGGGGTAGTGACAAGAACTATTTGCACTACAAGAATTCAACGAGTGTACTTATCCCATTGCCAAAAAGCAAATAACTCCTATCAAATAGTTCAGTTTTCACTATTGTTTAGGCTATACTTTAATCAATGGAAGATAAACTTACAGTAATATTTGATTTCGATGGTACGCTTGCGAACACGATTGAGTTAGTTGGTAAGATTTATAATAATCATGCTCACGAATTTGGAGCTATCCCAGTAGATCTAACAGACTTAGATGCTTATAGAAAACTTGGCTATAAAAAAGCCATGAAGAAAGCCAAAATAAGGTGGACCGTTTTACCAAGGCTTGTGCTATTTGTTAGTAAAGAAATGAAGCAACATATGGCTGAGGTACCTCCATATCCGGGGGTTGTAAATATGCTGAAAAACCTACAAAAAGCCGGAATCTCAATTGGTGTTTTAACTTCAAATAATGCAGCTTTGGTTAATGAATTTTTTAAGAATAACAATTTCCCGGTATTTGACTTTATAGTCAGTGAGAAGACTCTATTTGGCAAAGAAAAGGCACTTCGCAAAATAATTAAACGTCATAAGCTTGAAGCTCATAGGGTAGTTTATGTGGGCGATGAACCTCGCGATGTAACGGCGTGCTACAAAGCCGGCATCAAGGTAATTGGCGTCACTTGGGGAGTTGGAGGACGTATTGGTCTAGAAGATACCCCACCAGATAGAATTGTAGACACTGCCGACCAGCTTGAAACATCAATTCGTGAATATCAACTAAAAGAAAAAATCAGATAACTTAATTTTTTGATTATTCACTAGTCGATAGATTTACCAAGGATTATATAAAACTTATCTTACGCCAACTGGCTCAAAAGACTGTTTATTAACCTTTAGTTTTAAGCTATCGATTTTCCATCGACCTGCGACTTTACGAAAATTGTACTCATAGACTCCATCCATCCTGTGAACATATCGCTGGCCTTCCTTAAGCGTATAATAACGTGCTTCTACCTCTGTAGTTGCTGCCACTTCTTTTTTGCCTGTTCTCTCGATATCCATCGCACCTAATTTATGCTTAGCGCTGTAATATAGATCTCTAATCATTCGTCGCCATCCATAAAGAACACTAGGTGTAGGTTTTTTACCTGGTGCTTCTTTATTAAACATACTTTCATCAATATAAGGCGTTTCAGTGAATAATTGTTCAAGTTTAGTCCACTGACCTTGATCGCGGTATTCCATTACTTGTTCAATTAGTTCGCGTATATGTGCATTAACTGCTGCTGAATACATTTTCCCTCCTTGTACCGGCTTTTTATAGCCTGAGTAGCGTTCGTCAAAGTATGATACACCAACTGAAGTTTATTAGCAATACCTTGTGGGGAGTGCTAAAATTACAACTTTTTTATCTGTTAAAATTATAATTAATGAAAGTTTTAATTATTTCAGTCGGTGATAAATCTAAACCAGCATCGAGCTCATTAATAAATGAGTTCACTGGTCGTTTACCAAAAAATATTAAACTCTCATGGCTGTATATTAAACACGGTCATGGGTCTAATGAGCAAAGTAAACAACAAGAGGCTGAGTTGATTCTGAGAAACTTGCCAAATAATAGTAGGGTAATTTTATTGGACGAAAAAGGTGAACAATTTTCATCAACTCAGTTTTCAAAAATGCTATTTACTGGAGGCGACATTACATTTGTTATAGGTGGGGCCTACGGAGTTACTAATGCGGTCAGAAATAAGTCAGATATAGTTTGGTCGCTAGGAAAGTTAGTCTTTCCACATCAAATTGTTAGATTAATGCTCGCTGAACAAATTTATCGTGCATATGCAATTCACGAAAATCACCCTTATCACCATGCTTAAGGTTGTGCGATAATACACTCATGAATATATTATTCGTTTATGCTCACGAAGACCCAATATCTTTTGGTGCGGCTATGCACAATAGAGCATTAAGTTATTTTGAGAGGGAAGGTCACACTACTGTTGTTAGTGATTTATATGCCTCAGGATTTCAGGCTGTAGCCGCTAAGTGGGATTTTAAAACTAGTGGCGGTCCTCATCAGAACTACCTTCAGGAACAAAAGAGAATTACCGATATTGGCGACATGAATGCCTTTGCCGAGGACATTAAAGAAGAAATTACAAAGCTAAGGCAAGCAGATTTAATTTTAGTGGAGTTTCCGCTTTGGTGGAGTGCACCACCAGCAGTTCTCAAGGGCTGGTTTGATAAGGTTTTTGCTCTAGGAGTAGCATGGGATAGTGATCATCGCTATTCAAAAGGCTTACTAAAGGGCAAGCAGGTTTTGGTAATCGTTAGTGCAGGTGATCCGAATAAACACTACACTCCTGAAGGAATTCACGGTGCTACAGTAGAACAACACTTATATCCACTACTACATAGCACACTGGCTCATGCTGGTCTGAATGTGTTAAAACCTTATATTGCTACCGGTATAACAACAGCAATGGATGACGAACGTCAAAATTATCTAGAGAAACTAGAATCATACTTAGCTGAACTGAAAAGTTCGCCTAAGTACATCTATAAAGCTTAAAACGGCTTATCCTGTAGTCGCATAAGCCAAGCGATAATATTCACGGTCGGATGTAGGAAAAGCCCTATTAGGAGTCCTATCACGTATAACCTTATAGGTAATTGGAAAAATAATAGACTTACCAATATTGCTCCAAGCAAAAAGTCTAGTTGATCAAAAGGTACCCAGGGCTTACCTGGCTCTATATTAATCTGGCGCTTAAAAAAGCTTTTTATTGCATCTCCAGCTAATGCTCCGAACCCCAATGCCATGCCCATAATTAAAATTACCGGGGAAGAATAATCTAGACTTAACGATAAATCCTTAGGCCAACTAAATAACTTTGCAAGGAGCATTTGTAGCCCCGCTACCAATAAACCAACAATTATACCGGCGAATAACCCACGAAAAGTTTTATGATCGCCAAAAATCCTTTTACCTCGGAAAGTTTTACCAAAATCTAGGGGTGTTTTTAAATTTCTAAGTACTGGGATGTTATTGGCGATGACAGGACTCATATTCGCTATGCCGGCGGGCAGGAATATCCAAATAATTGATAGTATATCTTTCATAATAAATTTAAAGCTTTACGTATACGGTTAAGCTTTGGTGCTAGTATATCAAGCAAGCTTGGGCGTGAGTAGTGCTTGCGTGCGGTTGCACAGAGTTCGAGTATATTTTTGCGATTTGGATACTCCGCAAGATCTGTATATGTTTTACATAATGCTTTACTGCGATGAGCGTCACTCGATGCAAAGGAAGCGACTCTGTTGATGTGTGACCAAGCGTGAGATTCCGGCCCAAAATTTTGGAAAAAAGCTCGACCATTGGCGCTTTCAATTATATCGACGTTACTTTTTATGCGATTTAATGTTTCACGACTAATACCCTTGCGAACAGTTTCAAAAGGGTGGGGGATGTAGACAATTCCGTTCTGAGCCTTTATGGCTTCAATAGTTTTTTCTGGGCTTAGATAGGGAGCTATTTTTTCGGTTAAAAATAAGCCGATAATTTCACCTTCAGTTGTTTCAATTTCTTCGCCGACGATTACTTTTTCAGCTCCGAGATCGTTTTGTAATTTTAGAGCAAAATCGATGCGGTTATGATCAGTGACGGCAACACAGTCAATTACGCCGGAATTTATTAAATTTTTGTACTGCTCACTGGTTATACTTCCGTCCGGTGAAGCAATAGAATGAGTATGAAAGTCAGTCTTTATCATTAATTATTTGCTTCGATTTTTTGAATCTTCTTTATTTAGCTGTTTGGCAATTTCGCTAAATCTCTCAGAGGCAGTTATTAGATTTAAGGCGATAATCAAATTTAGGATTGAAGCAAAGTAGTTGGATAACAAACCTATTATCAATAAGCTCATTCGTATTTCATATCGAGCAAAACCACTAGAGAAAGTGCGATTTAGCGTCTGTCTATCATTAGTAGACTCAGCGATCGCCATTTCGCCTTTAGCCTTAACAAAACTGACCAAAATACTTGTTCCGGCTAGCGCAGGAATTACCCAAGCAGCAACTCGAGGTTCAAATCTGAAAGCATAAACTCCTAATCCTGAATAAAGAATTATTTCTTTGATTCGATCAGTCACGGCATCAAAAAACATCCCAAATTTGCTAGGTGACTTTTGCTCGCGGGCAAGTGCACCGTCAAGAGCATCCATAAGCCCGAAAACGGCAATAAAAATGCAAGCCAGTACAGTTCGTCCCTGCCAAAGAGCCCAAGCAGCCGGAATATGACCGAGCAGAGAAAATAATGTAATATGTGAGGGTTTAAGCTTACCTTTAAAAATGACATTTAGTATATGAGCAAGACGACTCATCATGACTCGCACACCGTTGACAATATTTTCAATTGGATCATTCATGAGCTTATTTTACAGTAGAGAAAACGGGTTTCAAAACAATAATTTGACAAAGATTAGATTCGTGATAATATAGTATTTATGTTTAACATAAATTACAAGTTTAATTCAGTACGCCGCACTCGTATTTTCGAGAGCGGTGCTTGTAATATTTAAATAATTAATTCGCCTTCATCGTCGCTCTCGTTAATGAATTACGAGGGCGATTTTAATTTTTCAGGTTTTGCACAAATGAAAAGTCATACCTGACGGAGGTGATAATAATGAATAAACTATGGGGTGATATAACCCCGGATAAAGAATTAGAGAAGTTTTGTGTCGGTGATGATTTAGCAGTAGATACCAAACTGCTACCGCATGATATCAAAGCCACGCTTGCGCATGTGCAGATGCTTGCAAGTTTGAATTTGTTAAGCAAAAATGAACTTGCCGATATAGAAAATGGACTGAATGAGCTATCAAAAATAGTGAGCAAAAAAGGATTTAAAATTCCAGAAAAGTACGAGGACGGACATAGTTTCATTGAGTTCGAATTGCATAAATCATGCAACAAGTTAGCTAGAAAAATTCATTTTTTAAGGAGTAGAAATGATCAATCGCTAACGATGATTAGATTATTCATGCAACAAAAATTGGAACTAATGACTACCAAAACAGCTAGCGTAATCGAAGCCTTGGCAGAACAGTCGAAGATACATAAATCGCAAAAAATGCCCGGCTACACGCATATGCAAAAAGCTATGCCGACAACAGTTGGAGCATGGCTGGGATCGTATCTTGATGCCTTAGAGGATTCGTTGATTCTGCAAGAGGCTACGAAGCATATCCTGGACCAGAACCCGCTCGGTTCGGGAGCCGGATTCGGATTTGACGGTCAGAAACTGCAGCCGAACAAAGAATTTACGGCTAAAAAACTGAACTTTTCGGAAGTTCAGCAAAATCCCATGTATGCAGGCCTAAGCAGAGGATATTTTGAAATAATCTTGCTGCAAAATCTGGAACCCCTAGTATTGCTGGCTAGCAGTTTCGCCAGTGACCTGCTGCTGTATACAACAGTTGAATTCAATTTCTTTTCGCTGCCGGTTTCGTTTACTACCGGATCGTCGATTATGCCACAAAAACATAACTACGACGTGCTGGAAATTATGCGGGGCAAAGAGTCAATTTATTGGGGATATGTCGAGCAAATCCACGGAATAATTGAGAAAAAAACCAGCGGCTACCAGCGAGATTTACAGCTAGCTAAAAAGCCGTTAATAGAGGCCATACAGTTGGTAGAAGATGTCTTGAATATCTGGGAAAAGGTAGTTGAAAATTTAGAAGTTAATAAAAAATCCTTGGACAAGGCGATGACGCCTGAACTACATGCGACTGAAAAAGTTAATAATTCGGTGGCTGCCGGCGGTTCGTTTAGGGATGAATATATGAAAGTTAAGAAGGAGTATTTGAAATGAAATCTAACTATAAAAAAGTTACATCATACGAGGCGAAAAAAGGTGAATTTAAAAAATGTCTACTGTTATATTCAGGCGGTTTGGACACAAGTGTAATGCTCAAATGGCTGCAGGAAGAATATGAATGCGAAGTGGTGACACTGACTCTTGATATCGGTCAGATAGCCGATGATTTGGAGAAAATAAAGCAAAAAGCTCTAAACCTTGGCGCTGTTAAAGCTATTGTTTATGATGCGAAAGATAAATTTGCTGATGAGCTTCTATCCTTGGCGATCATGGCAAATGCTGATTATCAGGGCGGCTATGCGCTGAGTACGCCACTCGGTAGGGTAGTGATTTCGCAGATAGCGGTAGATATTGCCACCAAAGAAAATTGCCAGGTCATTGCTCACGGCTGTACTGGTAAAGGTAACGATCAAGTAAGGTTTGAAACCTATATCACCACGCTGTCACCGAAGCTTAAAATTGTCGCACCAGTTAGAGAGTGGTCGATGGGTAGAGATGAGGAAATCGCCTATGCCGAAAAGCATGGAATTCCGGTCAAACAAACTAGCGACAAACCCTACAGCTACGACGAAAATCTATGGGGTAATACCGGCGAGGGCGGTTCAATAGAAAACCCAGAACTAATTCCGCCACTTCATAACATTTTGCAGTGGTGCAATACGGTCGAAAAAAGCCTGAACTCACCGGAAACTGTGCAGATCGAATTTAAAAGAGGAGTACCAATATCAATAAACGGCACGAAGATGAAACTGAGCAAGCTCATTGCAACTTTAAACAAAATCGGCTCAAAACACGGCGTGGGAGTGACACAACTAATTGAGGACAGGATGGTAGGTTTGAAGGTCAGGGGAGTGTATGAAAACCCAGGGGCTAGCATTTTAATTGCCGCCCACGACAAACTAGAAAAATTAGTCAGTACCAGACAAGAGAACGAGCTAAAACATTTCCTCGACAGCAAGTGGGCTTATTTAACCTACGCTGCAAACTGGTTCGATCCAGTTATGGAGCATTTGCACGCCTATATTAAAGACCATAATAAGAAGGTCAGTGGTTGGGTTGAAGTTAAATTGTTTAAAGGACAAATTACAGTTGTAGCACTTGGTTCACCATATTCATTATTTGATGAAAATCTGGCAACCTTCAATAAAAACGCTGAGTTCAACCAAAACGCCTCAGCTGGTTTTATAGAACTACATGCTTTGGCTCAGAAAACAGCCTATTCCGTCGCGCTGGCAAATCATAAATCTGGTCCAAACAGTGAAGATAGCGTATAGTAACAGATAAGTTATGGAGTTAAAGATTAAACAAACTATAGAGCGAGTAGCTAGTGAGCTTTTCGATATTTCAATTGACGTTGCTACTGATATTCCCGAGGAAAAATTTGGAGATGTTGCCAGTAATATAGCCTTGCAATTAACTAAACAGGTGCGTAAGCAACCTCGAGAGATTGCGGAACTTATTGCAAAAAACCTGCAACAAGAAGACAGCGTTCAGGATGTATCGGTAGCTGGGCCGGGGTTTATAAACATCAGATTCAGAGATGAGTATCTTTTAAGCCTTGTAGATTCAGAACCGCCCAAGCCTCTTATTGGGAAAAAAGTACTAGTTGAGTATTCAGACCCGAACCCATTCAAACCGTTGCATGCGGGGCATCTATATACAACTTTGGTTGGCGATGTGTTGGCTAGAATGGTTGAATCAGCTGGCGCCGAAACAATTCGCCTTAATTTTGGCGGTGACGTTGGTATGCATGTCGGTAAAACCATGTGGGCAATTCTGAACAAATTAGGCGGTGAAGACGTACAAGCAGTTAAAGATTTACAGATTGATAGCCTTGGTGTTTGGATGGGCGAGCGGTATGTAGAAGGTAATAACGCCTACGAAGATAATGAAACTGCGCGCGATGAAATAAGAACAGTGAACAAAAGAGTTTACCAAATTCATAAAGAGAACGATCATAATTCTGCTTTTGCACAAATTTACTGGTATTTGCGGGATCAAAGCTATGAGTTTTTTAAAAAATTGTATTCTGAACTTCAGGTTGTACCATTCGATAGATTTATCCCTGAGAGTGAAGTCTCAGAACCGGGTTTGCAAGCAGTCAGGAAGCATATCGGAAGTGTTTTTGAAAACAGTAACGGAGCAGTAGTTTTTAATGGTGAGGTTTACGGATTTCATACTAGAGTGTTTATTAATAATGAAGGTTTACCGACCTACGAGGCGAAGGACGTCGGCTTAAGTTTACTTAAATGGAACGAATATCACGCTGATCAATCAATAATCATTACAGCCAACGAACAAGCCCAGTATATGCAAGTAGTAATGAAAGCCCTGGAGCAATTCGCACCTGAGGCATCTAAAACGACGAGACATTTGACTCACGGAGTAGTAAAGTTATCCGGCGGAGTAAAAATGAGCTCACGAAAAGGAAATATTTTGAGCGCATTTGATATTTTGCAAGCCGCACGAGATGTAGCAGGAAGTAGTGCGAGCGAGGACACGGTACTTGCCGCAGTAAAGTATGCTCTACTTAAAAATCGTATCGGGGGAGATATTATATATGATCCAAACGATTCAATTGCTCTCGAGGGCAATAGTGGGCCTTATCTGCAGTATGCGCACGCCCGAGCTTGTAGCATCTTGTTGAAAGTCGAAGACTATTCAAATCTAAAATCTAAAAAATCAAATCTTGAGGTGGGGGAGAGAACTTTAGTTCGCAAGTTGGCTCAGTTTTCAGATGTAGTCGAACTTGCTACTGCTGAATTAGCACCTCATCATATTTGTACATATTTGTATGAACTAGCTCAAGAATTTAACCGTTTTTACGAACAAAACAAAGTTATAGGCGATGCACGTCAAGAAATTAGACTGGCTTTAGTTAAGCAATATAAAGAAACGCTTAAAAATGGATTAAACTTGCTAGGTATCCACGCCCCAGAAAAGATGTAGTGTATTGACAAAACAATCAAAAATTGCTAAAATAATACTCGTAAACTTAAAACAAAAAGATGTCCGATAATATAGCACAACCGACAGACGCGACGATAGACGTGTCCACAGATTCACTAATGGAACAGGATAGTGAACTTGTAGATATTACAAGATATAATCCAGTCGATCAATTAACCGTAGCCGACCTCGATAGCTTATGGCCAGAGTGGAGAGAAGGAGAGCCATGGAATACCGAGACGCCAGAAGAACGAGAGGCTAATGCAGAGCGGATTTTGTTTGATTTTGTACGAACGACTGAAGAAAGAAGAATTAGAGCAGAAACAGGTTTACCCGGGGTAGCACATATCGACGAAGGGTTAACAAAAGCATTAAACCAGATGCCAAAAGAAGTCGGCAGTAGGTTTCAAGGTCATGGAATTACGGGAAAAAGTGGCTCCTCCAGTACCGAGCTAGATACTTTGTTGCAAAATGGTGTAGAGCCTGACAGAATTTTTTATACAACGGAACTAATGTACAATCCTGAAGCGGTGGTGCTATTGGTGCTGATATGCCGTTCGTTAAGGGTGGTCTTGTGACGGTTTTTGGTATGGATGACCGAAGTGGGAAAGAAGGCTTCAAATACGTAATAATAGGCGAGCAATATATGAAGGTTTTTGATATCATGCAAGCGAGATTTAAAAATGTTAAATTGATACCCTGGCACGACGCACCACAGTTCTTTTGCGATCTAGTAAATCTTGTAGAAGGTTCGGACTATAAACCGTTAGAGATAGACAACCCGGATAAATATTCTAAATTACATCCCTCTAATCTACTGCCGTCAGATATGGGAAGACTAGCATTAGGTCATAAAGACCAAGTTCCTAGGTCACCGAATCCAAGTCAAGATTTGCCCATAATTTGGTAGTAAAAAATTATAGATTACACCAAATACTATTTGCAGTTTTTGTCCGGAGCAAATGTGAAATAAGCTTGTGTATATTACTTATCACTGGCAAAATATAAAGTAAATGTAATGTGGGTGTAATTTAAATGTCTCAGAATCAAAGTGTACTTTTGCTCTATCCTCATCAGCTCTATCCAGTTGATAAACTACCACGAGATGTAGACAGGGTTTTTATGATTGAAGACCCATTGATGTTTGGGCGAGATCCAAAATATCCACTATTTACTCATAAACAAAAACTTGTACTACACCGTGCGAGTATGAGGCGATATGTTGAAGAAGTACTATGGCCGGCCGGGTACCAGGTTGAGTATATCGAATTTCATCACATGCAAGAGACTGGCGACATTGTTAATAAGCTTACAAATATCGAGAGAGTTGAGTTTTTTGATCCAACAGATGACATGCTTGAGAGAAACCTTACTAGTGCGCTAAGCGGTCTGGAGAATAAACCTACTATCAACAAAATAGAATCACCTAATTTCTTTTTAACTAGAGACGAAGTTAAGAACTTTTTTGCTAAAAAAGATAAATCTGACTTTGTTAATTTCTACCAGTGGCAACGAGAGAGGTTCAATATCTTAATTGATCAGGAGAGCTATAAACCAGTGGGTGGCAAACTAATGCATGAGCCAAAATCACATAAACGCTTATCTGCAGAATTCGTTCTACCGACATTCGAAGTTTACGGCGGAAATAAGTTTGTTGATGAAGCTAAAGACTATGTACATAAATATTTCCCAGATAACGCAGGTAGTGTAGAGGATTTTCCATGGCCGACGAATCACAAAGAAGCTAGCGATTGGCTTGATGATTTTCTGACTAATCGACTTCGTGATTTTGCTATTTATGAAGAAGCTATTGATGGTCAAGCGCCTTGGGTTTTTCATAGTGCAATATCTCCAGTATTAAACATAGGCCTACTTGACCCAATGGAGGTAGTTGAGAGGGCCGTAAAACTACACAACGAAACAGCTCAACCTCTCGAAAGTCTCGAGAAATTTATCAGAGATATCCTTGGCTGGCGTGAATTTGCTAGGGGGCTTTATGTCGATAAGCAAGTTAAAATACGAACGATAAACACGTTTGATCACCAGCGCCATTTAACAAATGACTGGTATACGGCAAACACTGGCGTAAAACCATTAGACGATGTTATTAAAAAAGTCTTAAGCAGGGGTTATGCGCATGCAGTTGAGCGATCGATGATATTGGGTAATATAATGTTTTTAAGTGAAATACATCCAGATGACATGTACAGGTGGTTTATGGAAATGTTTGTCGATGCCTATGACTGGGCAGTTGTGCCCAATGTTTACAGTATTGGACAACTCCAGGATATAAATTTAAGCAAACCGAATGTTAGCAGTAGCAACTATATACTTAGTATGAGCTGGTATGAGCGCGACGAATGGGCCGATGTGTGGGATGGGCTTTATTGGGAGTTTATAAGTAACAACAGCGATCTGTTCTCGAAAAATGCCCAGACAAGAATGCTTGTCCATCAATTAGAAAGAGTGCCTGAGAACAGGCGCCGTATAGCTAAATACCGAGCTGAAGATTTCTTGCGAGAAAAAACCGCATATTACATATAATAATAACCTCAGTATTTATAGAAACTATATTTTGTTGTAATCTATGTGTATAAATTGAAGGAGTTTTGTAGTGAAAAAGTTAGCTAAAGAACTAGTTGTTTTTATTAGAGAGCAAGGAGTTATAGGACTTGCCGTCGGCTTAGCAATAGGAATTCAGGCAGCAGCATTAGTGTCAGCGGTGGTTGAATACTTTATTAATCCAATTGTCGGCATCCTTCTTCAGGGTACCGACCTGAGCGGAATCCGAACAGTCGTAGAAGTTAAAGGTGAGCAACAAGTTTTCGGATGGGGTGAAATTATCCAAGCAGCTATCACCTTAGTAGCAACTGCATTTGTTGTTTATCTAATTGTCGATAAAGCTGGACTTAACAAAATTGATAAGAAGAAAGACTAACAAAAACTCAGCGTGAAACAAATTAACCCAAAACTGACAGATGAACAAAAAGATGTCTTGTTTAACAAGGCCACAGAGGCGCCATTTACCGGTACTTTTCTATATAACGAGGAAGATGGCGATTATGTGTGCGCAAATTGTGGAAGCGTTCTATTTGGTGCTGAAACCAAATTTGATGCTGGCTGTGGCTGGCCGAGTTTCTATGATGTAAGAGATACTAAAGCTATCAAGCTGATTGAGGATACTAGCCATGGAATGCACAGAGTTGAGGTAGTATGTCGCAAATGCGATGGACATTTAGGTCACGTATTCAACGATGCTCCTGATCAACCCACTGGCATGAGGTTCTGTATAAATTCCTTGTCTCTAGACTTTATTAAAAACAAAATGTAGCTAATCTACCCCTACAACTACTTTTATAAGATATAATCTAATGTAATGGTAAAAAATAATATTATCCCGCATAAGTTTTTATGGATTGATTTAGAAATGACTGGATTAATACCGGATAAAGACGTAATTTTGGAAGTGGCAGCAGAAATTACGGATGAGAACTTCGAAACAGTTGATAGCTATGAAGCGCACATACAATACTCGCGAGAGTTAGTTGCAAAATTAATGCAGGATAATACTTGGTGGCAAGATTTCCCAGATAACCGTGATGAATTTTTAAAAAACCTGTCTTCTGGTAAGCCACTAGAAGCAGTAGAGAAAGAATTAATTCAGTTTGTCGCACATAATTTTGGCAGTGAGCCGGCTGTTCTAGCAGGAAATTCCATACATAGCGATAGAGCATTCATAAAAAAATGGATGCCGGAACTTGATCTCAAACTTCACTATAGAATGCTTGATGTGTCTAGCTGGAAACTGGTCATGCAGAGTAAATACGGCGTTGAGTTCGAAAAACCAGAAGTCCATAGAGCTTTTGAAGATATACAGGCCAGCATCGCTGAACTTCAATATTATTTAGAATGGTTTAAAAACCATGGTGAATCGTAAACAGCTCGAAGAAATAATACTATCTATGCCGAATGCTCGGTTAGATTATCCATTTGGCGATGAAGTCGCAGTTTTTAAAGTGCCACTAGATGAAGACGATAAAATGTTCGCTTTAGTTCAAGAGAAAGGCGAGCCTATTCGGCTTAGTTTAAAATGCGATCCGCAATTGTCAGTACTATTGCGTAATAAATACGAGTCAGTGATGGAAGGTTATCATCTAAATAAAAAACATTGGAATACCATATTACTAACAGGGCAGTTATCTGATGAAGAAATTAAAGATTTAATAGTCCATAGCTATAACTTAGTCATTGGCAACAAAGACCACGTCCCGAATATAAATTAGGGGTGAGCAGCCGGAATGTCGGATTCATTCCGCATACCGCGCGTTGAGAGGGTATACTCCCCTCTCAAAAACCATAGCTATAACTTAGTCATCGGAAACAAAGACCACGTCCCAAATTTTAATTAATTACTATTAACGCTAATATTTTTTGCGAATAATTCGATATTAGAAATAGCTGTGTTGAGTAAATTCTTTTCTGCACTCGTAGAAGCATCTGGTAGAGCAGTTTTTAATGATTGGTAATACTCGTTGCTTTGCTTTGAGATTTGCTGAATAATAACATCGTCGTAATTGCCGATTTGCTTAGCTTTATCTAAGGCACTATCGGTATCTGAGTTTTTAGCACTGGCTAATGCATTTTTATCTGGTTTCACAGATCTTTTTGTTAGCAGACTTTCTACCGCTGATTTATCTGAAGATATTAATACATTTAGTGTGGCTAATTGATTCAATACGTCTGCGCTTCTAGCATCTTTTTGTCCTAGCTCAATAATTCGAACAATTTCTGTCTGCTGAGCATCAACCTCTACTAAATCTTGGTTATTAGTCTTGCCCAGTGATGAAATTACGGAGATGCCAATTATTAAAAGTATTATTGCTACTAATCCAAAAACAGCATATATTAAAATCTTGTTTTTTCCGCTACTAAAATTTATCCCTGGACTTTTACCGTGTTGTGGTCCATTAGGATTAACTATAAAATCATATGGATTTTGATTTTGTGGTTCCATGTTAAAGATATTTTATCGTGCTTACGCTATTGCTACAAATCTATATTGCTTGATTATGTAACTGCTCATGCTAGATAAACAGCTATAAAATCTATATTCTAAGTTGTATGGATGCAGTTGCTGAAATAAAATCACGAATTAATATCGAAGACGTAGTTAGTGAATATGTCCAGTTGAAGCGTTCTGGCAGAAACTTTAAAGGTCTAAGTCCTTTTACTAACGAAAAATCACCTAGTTTCATGGTAAGTCCAGAGAAGCAAATATGGCATGATTTCAGCTCAGGAAAAGGCGGTGATATATTCAGTTTTATACAGGAAGTCGAAGGTTTGGATTTCAAGGGAGCACTCGAATTGCTTGCACGTAAAGCCGGTGTAGATTTAGATGATTTCCGAACAAAAAATAATTCAGAGAGCTCACAAAAAAACTTCAAAGACCGACTCTATAGAGCAATTGAGACGGCTGTTAGCTACTACCAGGTGCAATTAACAAAAAACACAACAGCTCTTAAGTACCTACGAGAAAAACGGGCTTTCGAAAAACAGACATTGATTGATTTTCGCTTTGGTTATTCGCCAGAAAGCGGAACTGCTCTCTATAATTTTTTGATTTCAAGAGGTTTTACGAACGAGGAGTTATTAAAAGCCGGGCTGGTTACAAAAAGAGGTTTAGAGCTTCGTGATATGTTTAGAGGAAGAATAATGATACCGCTTCTTGATGCGCAGGGCAGACCTGTAGGATTTACAGCTAGACAGCTCAAGGATAATAATAATTCTCCAAAGTACATAAATACGCCTGCTACAATTCTGTACGACAAAGGAAGACAAGTGTTTGGTTTGTCGCAAGCCAAAGAAGCGATTCGCAAGAGCGGGTTTGTTGTGGTTGTTGAAGGTAATTTAGACGTTGTAGCTAGTCATCAAGCAGGCATAAAACAAGTCGTTGCTTCAGCAGGAACGGCGCTTACGACTTATCATTTGAAAAGCCTACAAAGATTTACGGGTGATGTTAGACTATGTTTCGATGAAGATAGGGCGGGTCAGGAAGCCTTAGAACGTTCAATTCCACTTGCCCAGTCACTCGGTATCGAGCTGGGAATAATAAGCATACCTTCAGGCAAAGACCCAGATGAATTAATACGCAAAGATTCAAAATCATGGCAAAAAATCATAGAACAATCTCAATATATGGTTGATTGGATGATAGAAAAGGTAGCAAGTAACGAAGACTTAACAACAGCTCAGGGTAAGCGTCAATTTAGCGCCAAAGTCATGGCATTAGTAAAATTGCTGAAAGATCCCATTGAACAGGAACATTACTTAAAGCTAATTGCAAAACGCACTAACACCAGCTACGAAACTATAAAAGAAAAATTTCAACAATCAGCAGGTAATGCTAATAAATACCTCAGGAAAATTAAAAACAAAGTCAATGAACCAAGCAATGTGCTAGAACAACGAATACGCGAGCAACATTTGCTTGCTATGGGGATGAAAACCGAAGAAGTCGGTAAGTTATTAGTTGGATTACCATTAGACGTATTCTCAGATGAATCACGCGAAACCGCTTCCTACATACAACAGCATCCAGGGGTATCGCCAATTGAATCAGAGTATGCTAAGATGTTAACACTTCTATTCGAGGAATATTACCAGCATACTGCGCTTGACGAATTAGTCTATCAGGCTAAAATGCTTCTCGCCAGACTGGTTGCAGAATACGCAAAAGACAAAAAGAAAACTCTTGCATCAGAATTATCAACTACCGAAGACGGTAACCAAAAAACTATTTTGCTTGCGATTAAACAGCTAGATGATTTGGTTTCTCAGTTTTCGAAACACAATTAAGAAGGAGTATTACGACCGGGCAATCTCCCGGAAGTTAAATGAGAATTATTATGGCAAAAAAAGATAAACCAGCTAAAGAAAACCCAGCATTAATTGAATCAGCTAAGCAATTATTGGAAAAGGGTGTTAAGGATGGAAAAATCGACAATAAAGACATTGTCAAAGACATCCCAGAAAAGCCTGAAAATTTAGATTTATTAGATAAACTATATAACGATTTAGCTGAAGCAGGCGTGGACGTTACAGGGGTAGGCGAGCCAAACCCAGAACTTTTTACTAACGAATGGGCAGATGAGGAAGACGCCGAAATCGAAGAAGATACGTATGTGCAGGATACTTCTTACCTAGAAGACATTGCTGATGATTCGGTCCGTCTATACCTTAGAGAGATTGGTAAAATTCCACTACTTTCAGCAGAAGAAGAACTTGAACTAGCACAAAAAGTGGTATCGGGTGATAAACGAGCCAAAGACAAAATGGCTGAAGCTAACATGCGACTGGTAGTGTCTATAGCTAAGAGGTATGTCGGTCGTGGACTTGATTTGCTCGACCTTATTCAAGAAGGAAACACAGGCTTGTTGAGAGCTGTTGAGAAATTCGATCCAGACAAAGGATTCAAATTCTCAACTTATGCTACTTGGTGGATTCGACAAGCTATTACCAGGGCGATTGCTGACCAGGCACGTACTATCCGAATTCCTGTTCATATGGTCGAAACAATAAATAAATTGCTCAGAACTCAGCGACGACTTACACAGGATCTTAATCGTGAACCAACCAACGAAGAAATCGCCGAAGCGATGGAAATCGACGTTGAAAAAGTCGAACACATTATGAAAATCAAACAAGATATCAGTTCGTTAGATGCTAGTGTGCGTGATGACGAGGAAGATTCTGTATTACAAGACTTTATTGAAGACGAAGATACGGTTACTCCAGAGGAGTCAGCAACTGGGCAACTACTTAAAGAACAAGTTCGTGATTTGTTGAGCAGTCTAAGCGAAAGAGAGCAGAAGATATTGAGACTTCGTTTTGGACTCGAAGATGGTAAACAACACACACTAGAGGAAGTTGGCCAAGAATTTAGCGTTACTCGTGAGCGTATCCGTCAGATTGAGGCTAAGGCGCTTGCTAAATTAAAGAAGCACAAAGACTCTCGTAAATTTATGGAGTACCTTAAGTGAGACGTAGAGAAATTCCTTTGATAAGCATTGAATGCCAAGGTTCGTTAACTATTAGTACGGTGAAGGGGTCTAGTGCGCACCACGGATTTTTAACAGGGAGTGTTAGCGTTCATGAGGGTCCAGACGGAATACTGCTTTTGGATGCCTATTATGATGGGGGTAGCGAAACACAAATTTTACAAGTTGATACAAATATTCGCACTCATAGCCCAAGACTGCTAGATCTAGACACTACGGTTTCTGTAATTGGGCTTGAAACACCTTTAGAAGTTGGTAGTGAAATAGATTGGGCACAATTCGCACTATTCGGTGGGGTGACTTTGTCAGTTACAAATACCGCTCCAGCGCTGCAGACTATTAGTAGACAATAGACTGAACGACACTAAAGTCGTAAACTAGGTAATATGAAGCTTATTGGATTATCGGGAACTAACGGCAGTGGTAAGGATACAGTTGGACAAATTTTAGCCGATAAACACAATTTTTTGTTCATTTCTATGACTGACATGTTGAGAGAAGAAGCCTTGAGTAGAAAACTTGATACCAGTAGGGAAGTCTTGCGAACTATTAGCGCTGAATGGCGTAGGGAATCAGGTCTAGGAGTGCTTATAAATAAATCTGTTGACTATTATGAAAAACAGGGAGGTGACAACAGGTACGCCGGTTTAGTTGTCGCAAGTCTGAGAAATCCTGGCGAGAATGACCGGGTTCACGATCTAGGAGGTAAGGTTATTTGGATTGATGCAGACCCAAAAATTCGTTACGAGCGCATAACATCTAGACAGCGAGCTGATGATCAGATTACTTATGAAGAATTTTTAGAGCATGAACAAGCCGAGATGAGCCATAGCGGAGACTCTGCAACACTTAGTATGGGTGACGTTAAGGAAAAGGCTGATGAATTTCTAACTAATGAATTTGATAATATTGCTGATTTAGAACAAGCAATAGCAAGACTAGTCGAATAAAGTAATAATAATCTAAAATTGACAAAATAATAGAATCTATGCTATAGTATAAGTGTCTTAACAAAACATACAAAATTACTTATCAATAAATTAGAAATCAATAAATTAGAAAATGCCAGAAAATCAAAGTCATATCCCAATGCCACAGACTCCGATGTTGCAAGAAATATCACCGGGTAATTTATTGAATCCAACGAGTGATTTAATGGAAAGATGGACGTTTATACAGGAATTAGCAGGGCCTATAGGAGCAAATGCGATTTTAGCCAGAGATAAGGCAGAGACTGATCATTTGACGGGTCTTTTAGACCGAAACGGGCTGAAAGATAGGTTAGCTCAACTAAATGCGAATAGTAACGTAAATCCAGAGGATATATCCTTAGTATTCATTGATTTGGATAATTTCAAAGCTGTTAATGATAGGTCAACGGGGCGTCATGAAACTGGTGACGAGGTGCTGGTTGAATTTGGAAAATTTTTGAAAAGTTTAGAATTAAGGTCTGGAGAAGTCGCGGCAAGGTGGGGCGGAGATGAGTTCTGTATAGTCATTAACACAAATAACCCTCATAACGGAAAACGAAATCCAGCAATTTCAAAGGAAGAAGCGATTAAAGGTTTCACACAAAGAATTAACGATAAAATAAGAGATATAGCTATTAGGATTGGCATACCAGAACTAGGAGTTAGCTATGGCATTGTTGATCATAAACCAGGCGAAAAAGTTAATGATTTTATTGCTCGTGCTGATAGAGAAATGTATGCCATGAAAGAACAAAAAAAGCAGAGCAATTTAGATAATCTTTAAGGTCTCGGCTATGTATTTTAATTACTCAATATCCACTGTTTAATAATTTTTTCCCAGTGATTGTATTCCTCCTCGGTAAACTGCATATTAGCAATGCAGAATTTTTTACCGGCCATATGCGAGCAAAACATGCATTTATACATGTCATAGCAATCATTTATAAATAGACAATTAGTAATCTTGCCAGACCAAATGATATTGAAACTGTTACTACATTCCTTGGAGTCTTCAATACGTAAACAATAAGTAGACGAATTAGACCTTTGCGAACAGGCTACATACTCAAATTTATGACATCCATCACAAGCAAAAACATTTTTACTAAAATGAACATCCATAGATCGATAAACATTCTGCGAATTATAAATATTGTCTGATTCGAATATATCGATTGACTCGAGTTGGCGTTCGGTTGCCATATAGTTTGTTTCTTGCCAGGCTGCCAAGATATCTTCGACCGAATTTATAGGTCGCTTAGGTATCATGAAATCATCAATTTCAGCTCGCTTTTGTGCATTCTTAAATGTTATAAATTTTGTCGGATTAGTTGACTGTGCCCACGTCTGGCTACCGTCTGTCGAGTCATTTATCGGCTTAGGAAGACGTATGTCAAACCCGAATTTCTGCAAAAATTGTTCAGGAGTGAAAGGATTTCTATACCCAAATACATTCGCACAAATTTTATCAAGTATTTCTTCTAAAGTATCGGGTTTTTTATTTATATCGGCCATTTTTAACTCCTTTTAGATGCTAAATCGTTATTTGATGATTGTGACGCTAAGATACTTGCCAGATTACCACTTCCAAAGCCAGATGATGTTGACGGAGAGCCTGAAGTTTTAAAGAATTCTGCTGATATCGGGTTGGCTTCAGCAGCTTCTAGTGAAATCTCACTCCTGGTTATTACAGATGCAACAATACCAGCATTCTGCTTTTTTCTGGCTTTAGTCTGCCGTCGTTCAATCGGATCAACTTCGGGGTTATTTAAGTATGATTCTTCAGATTCTGGGTTAAAAGGCTTTTCGGCATAATTCTCGCTAACTGTATTACCATTAGGGCCATTTTCCCATGCCGAATAGGAATCCTTAGCAAGTTCTTCGGTACTAGGTGTTGGATTTGGCGATGCTACTTCTAAATGGGAGATTTCTGCTAAATTTAGAGATTTTTCATTTGATTCAGTGCTATTTAGTTGTGGCACATCGTTAAGAGACTTAGCTTCACTTTCAACAAACTTTTTAACCTTAGGCTCCTGCGCGTTAACTGCAGTTAGTTTATCTGGGTCAATTTTAATTCTTTCATTTGAGCCAGTACCAATGTCGAGAGTACATCCTTTGAACACAGGGATTATTTGCCCATTAGCAGAAATTCTTACCAACACTTCACGGGGGTGCAGCTCTGTCATTAACTGCTTTTTGATTGTTTCTTCTTTAATACCTTTTTTATGCTCTTCCTCAATTATTTCTTTAGGAATCTCAATATTTAAGTTACCGATAAGACCTTCAGCATCCTCTTCAGATACGCGGAAAACATAGTAGTTATATACATTTGCATAGATTGCGTCTTTTAGCTGTTTTTCAACCTGTCCGAAATACTGCTGGGTAAGGATTATGAACAAATTATATTTTCGCGCTTCGGATAAAATTGAGGCCATTGCCGGACTTTGTACTACCGATACTTCGTCTACGAACAAGATTACCTTCTCGTTAAATGATCTAGCTTGGGCAAGTAAGAATATTTGTTGCATTAAAATACCCGCCGCAGTTTTTACTACTTTCTCTCCCATACTGACTTTATTCAACGAGAATACAGTCAAAAAATTTTGCTCAATAGCTTTTGAGAGGGAAAGCTCACTTTCACCAACCATACCAGGCTGTAGTTGCATTTCATCAACTAGTGAAATTATCGGTAAAATTGCTTCGGTATAATGAGTCGTGCGGATTTCATTGTAATCAGCGCCAAAAAACTTCTCGATATTAGGAGGAATGTTCCCAGCCACGTGTTCAAGAATCTGATTCCGTAGCTCTAGTTCAGTTAGAAATCTTTTGAGCATACCAAGTGACATAGTTTGTGCTGTAAACAATACGAACAAACTAAATCTAAGCACTCGCTCAACTTTAGGATTGAACTGATCACCTAGTAACGCTTTCATTAATGTAGTAGTCAACTCGGTTGATGCTGATACGTCTGTCTTGGCTGAATCTCCGAAAAGTTCTGGCGCACTATCGCCTGAAAAATCTATCACTTGAGAATCCTCGATATTTTGTAGCTCTTTGCCGAGTGATGCGTGCGGATCAATGACTAAAACTCGGTAGTTGTTACGATAAGCCGACTTCGAGAGTCGGTCTATAAATAGCTCAATTAGTTTAGACTTTCCAGAGCCACTTGCTCCCACGATGAAGGAGTGTTTATCGAACTCATAGTCAAGTAGGTTGAGATAATAATCGTTCGCGAAATAGGGAAAAGTATTTACTTCAAAAAGAGCATTGTTAGCGACTGGTGATAATACTGACAGAGCTTTTTCTATATTTAAATATTTAGGGAATTCCTTCTTTAGGTAACGTGAGTTTTCGTCAAAATTTACCGTAAGCTGACGAGCTGGAAAGGAAAGCGTCTTTTTCTTATTAACACTGAAATGACCAGCAGGATTTTTGAAATACAGGGACGTATTGGCAAAGGTTTTTTCGGCGTTGATTCTTCTGCAATTTACGACTATGTACTCGAGTTCTTTACCGCGCTTAACCTTCATGCGCTCACGTAAATCTAAGAAATTTCCAGAGAAGAAAACTAATCTCTCAGATGATTTTGTTTTTGGAATTCCTATAGCCTCTTCAGTTATTGGTCTCAATACTCCAATGTCTATGTTATTACTTAGTACCCCTAAATCTTTATCTGAACCGACAAAATACCGAATAACACTGTCCTGTACGGACATTATCACCTGACACTTGTTCATATATCCTATATGAGCCGTAAGAGCCGAAAAGAAACTTTGCCACTGTTCAGAAGTTGCTACATTTGATTTTAGGTATAGCTCAAAATAATGTTTCATAATTTGGTTTTCACTTTAAAGTATATAGAAATTAAGCATAAATACCATTTTTTTTGTGGTTTTTACTAGCCGTTTCGGCTCCAAGTTTTGCTAAGTGAAAAAGCTGCCGATTAGCTTCGGCAATCTGTGGACTATCGATAATCATACCTATAGCTTCTTCGCCAAATGATATGATTGATACTTTATCACCGTAACTACATATTTCTACATTTGCCGTGTAAAGCTCCGGATGGACTTGAGTCCTGATTGTTCGGTGATGCTTGTCGGTTTGTTTGTTCCAGTATGCCGGATCGTTTTTGGGATTAATCATGTGAGTTGTTATACCTCTGTCGGCTTTCTTTTTCTTGAATTCGGTGAAAAATACCTCACTCATTAAGTCCTGGTCATGTGCAGATCTAACCACGTAGACATCTTTATTGGTTCTGAGAATATCATTATAAATATCTTTTATGCCTTCTAGGCCCTGAAAAAATCTGACTCCTGGCTGGTCAGAGAAAGTGTAATAAAAGTTAAGAAGGGTAGGCATCGAAGCTTGGACTTGTCTCTCATGCTCAAGCGCTAGCGAACGGTTGTCTCTTGCCAGTTTTTCAATAGCTGTAGGATTTTCAGCCCAGTAGCTTACTTTTTTATTAAGCTCCTTCTTCTTCGCTAAGCCCAAATTATCTAATTGCTCAAGCACTGCATATGCATTTGTACGTTTAATATTTAACAATTCAGCAGCATTGGGTGGTGTAAGGTTTCCATTTTTGATTAAGGCAATATACATCTTTGCCTGTGTTTCACTTAGGCCAATATCGGTAAGAATCTGTACATTCATAAATGAAACTATATCAAAACGAAATCTTTATGTCAAGTAACAAATGACATAAAAAGCAAGTCTAAACACCTTATTAAGACCATATAATAAGTTAAAATTGACAATATGTAACTAAAATCGTAAAATATACTTAGTTCCTAATGAGGGGACCAAAAGACCTATACCTACATTCTGACTTACATCTAGGTGAAGGTTAAAAATTTAATAGGGTGGGCTTGCCTTAAAAAGCAAGTAAAATCACAACAAAATCTATTAGTAATTAACGATTCAGACAACTTTGTAAGCCTAATAAATTATTTGAAGGTCTGTTTTCTGATGCCAAAAAAGGAGAAATTGAAATGGAATATGAACCAAGTCAAGCACAATTAGACAAAGGGGTAGAGATTGGTAGAGCTGGCGAAGAACTCTCAAAATTATCGGGCCTAGCTAATTTATCAATATGGGAAATTGCTGAGTGTAATGGTAGCTTGATTCCTACTAGTTCTGAATCAGGGCTTGCTGGCGCAATTGGCGCACTAGGAAAACAAAAAGCAGTAAATAGAGTATGGGCTGATTCGATAACAGAGTCTTTAAAGAATTCAGGATTTGTTACGCCTGAGGGTGTGTCTCTTAAGGGTGTGAAGGAGTTTATTGAGCGCGAACAAGTCGAGTTGCTTGAAAGCGCGTCATTTCTACTTGCTTCTGTTCTACACGATGAATGGCGTACGGAAAACTTTGGAAATCCTGATGGTACTTTTAGGCCTAGAGTGAAATGCCTAGTAGTTCGTGACGGTTTTGAAAAGTGGATTAATGAGGATAAAACTGAATCTGGTGAAATTAAATTATTTTCGCAAGATATAGCTAATACCAATTTCGAAAATCTACATCCTCACTGGCAGAAAGATAATTATGAAGCAGCAAAAAAGGTTGTTGAAATAATATTAACGCGAAATGGTGATATTAATCTGAATGACAAACAAGTGTTTGCTGAAATCGGTGATGAAATTCACTCTGCTTGGCTTCAAAGACAGCAGGATAACGGTGGCTGGATTGAACCAGGTCTAGAAGTTTCATTTGTAGAATTACCAGCAGATGAGCAGGCAAAAGACATTAACCAAATTCGAATTGCAAAAAGACTATTCAAACTATCATAATTAACTATTAAGAACGGATTAATTAATATGAATAATTTACCAATTTACACGGGGGCTGAAATTCCTGGAAAGGGCATAGAATCGGAAATGCAGAGACTACTAAGTAATAGTGTTAGCTTGCCAACGGATTTTCCTGATGAATATGACCGAATCGCATTTCATAAACTATCGGACGGTAGAGTAGTAAGTTTGCGTGCCAACTGCCATTTTTTCGAAAATGCACACACAAACCCAATTACACAAGTTGATCTAGAAGCAATGAGTGGTAGTACGATATTTGAGAGCGCTACTAATGTACAATACTATGTTTCATTTTTTGCTGATGAGTCATCGATTACACCTAATTCATCTTTAGCATTTGAAGATGGGGACACTATTACACTAGACGGTGATCTGGAGGAACTAGGTCTTGAAAAAGCAGTTGATCAAGTTTTGATGACTCTGCTAACTTTAAACGATTTTAGTGAGATAAAAAACCAAGACGGTATAGGAGCATTTTCCCACTATAAGAATCAGCAACAAGAAGTGAGTGAACGTATTAGTGCTCAATACGATTGGCATCCAAGCCTCACTGACGAGGATAAATTAACTGTAGGGAATTGCCGTCTAATTGCTGAACAAATAGTAGATAAGTTTAGCGACAACGAACTTTACGGAGAACCTCAAGACAAGATAGAAGCATTGATGCATGAAAAAGTCGGTGCTCGACTAGCCTATAAACCTAATAGTACTGAGGCTTGGAATTTTAGTTTTGAAGAGGCGGATGAGCTAGATGAGAATTTTACGGTAGCACCTACAGTAGTGCTAAGAAAACTAGAAGCTGGAATAAATGACTCTGGTAATAGGACAAGAACAATAAAAGAGTACAAAATAGATCAAAATGGTTTTGTTTGGTTTAAGGAGATTGTCTATGAGTATGACGATAATGGTAACAGAATAAATAAACCCCAAAGGGATATATATCCAGGTATAACCGCAAAAGAATTTCTAACAGCTTTTGCACTTGATAGAGATACAGATAAGCCCAATAACGATCACCAACTGTTAGGTGAAGAATTAGGTGCATTATTAGAAGATCTGAAAACTTTTCTAGCCAACTGTGTAATCACGAAAAATAATTCAGGCAACTAGGTTGACATTTAAGCATAAACGTGATAAGATGTATGCAAGTTAGAAAAATAAAAACTAGCTAAATAAAAATAAAAAAAAGGAATAACAAAAATGACAAATATACCAAGTGAAACACCTGCAGTGCCTGTAGATTTAGATGCTACAGAAGCTGCAAATAACCAAGCAGCAAACGACGCTGTAGCCTCTGGTCCAGACGATAAAGTAAGAACTTTATTTGTTGATTATCATCCAGACGCGAACGGAAACTTGGTGGGACCCGATGGTGAGCCAGCACCCGCAGATGTAATTGAGACATTAGCTAAGCTTAATGAACACCCTAATTCAGGTGGCGGTGTACTAATGGCAATGTTTGGTGCAGAGGCTGCACGTTCTGCCAGGAAATACGAAGCATCAAAGGGAGGAGGGGATGTTAGTGTGAACTTGGGAACAGGCCCCGATGCAGAAATTAGGGATCAATTACCAGGAACTGAAGGACTTGCTACTGTAGAATTACCCGTAGACTCACAAGAAGCAGCTGCTTATGAAGCAAGCAAAGCGGAAAATGGCAATAGCGTTCCTGCGTCACCTAGTCCAGAAATCCTTCCACCTTCGGCTTAAGTAAGAATTTTGTGTAGCATAAAGCATAAGTATTACCCCTCATAAGTCTTGAGGGGTATACTAGTAGTAATGAGTGAGCGGAAAAAGTTGGCGATAATAGATGGAAAAAGCGTCTTTTATAGAGGCTACTATGCCATGCCGAATCTCAGCACTAAAGATGGAACTCCTACTGGTGGAGTTTATGGTTTCTGTGCCATGGCTTTAGAGCTAATTAAGCGCTTGAAACCAGATTATGTGTGCGTGGCGTGGGATAAACCTAAGACTAACATTAGAAAGCGTCTGGCGATTTATCCAGATTACAAAGCCGGACGTAAGCCTGCTCCCCCTGATTTTTATGCACAGATCCCGATACTTCACGAGGTTTTAGAAGTGTTTAATTGGCCACTATATGAGTACGACGATTATGAAGCTGACGACATTATGCATACTCTGGCTAAAAAGGCCGAAAAGGCTGGACTAGAAACTATGTTAATCACATCAGACCTGGACGCTTTGCAGACAATCGATGAGCATATTCATCTGTATGCGCTGAAAAAAGGCCTGACTAATATAGAAAAATTTGATCCAAAAAGTTTCGAAGAAAAATACGGAATCAAAACTGAGCAATTTCTTGACTCAAAGGCTCTGAAGGGCGACTCAAGTGACAACATCCCAGGAGTACCGGGCATAGGGGAGAAGACTGCTAGTGAGTTACTCAGAGAATACGGAACACTCGACGGTGTTTACGAGAATTTAGCACTAATTAAACCAGTTGTGTCAAAAAAACTAGAGATGGGGAAGGATTCGGCTTATCTTAGCCGAGAAGTAGCGCAACTCTATGATGACGCGCCTGTGCCATTAGATCTCGAGGAAATGGATGTCGATAAACTAGACACAGCAGAATTAGCGGCGATTTTGAAGAGACTGGAGTTCAAGAGTTTACTTCGAAATTTACCAGCGGGTATGCAGAATCATAATGTCGAATCTATCGCGCCAGCGGAAAGTACGCATGAGCTACACCTACCTAAAGTCGTATATGTAAAATCTAGCGACGAAATTAAGAATATAAAGCTCGAGGGTGATGTCGTACTGCACGCTCGTTGCGCTGGTAAGCACGGCAAGAACCCGACCATTTTGCTACTAGCTGATTCAGAAACCTGCTATGCGATTGACTTACGTACTTTAGACTTTCGTCCGCCAGCTGGCGGATCAGCCTTCAACTTTCCAACTTCTGTAATCGGGCATGACTTAAAAAATTCATTTAAGGTTTTGTTGGAGCTGGGCGTAGATAAATTACCTCGTGTTTCACACGACACTCTAATAGGTGCTTTTACTGTAGATGCTCTTAGACGTGATCAAACTTTGAGTGAACAAGCATCAAATGATTTAGGTTACGAGGTAGAGCTAGAAGACTTGGACGATGATGAGCTATTGAGCAAATCTGCCGAAATCGTTGCAGTTATCAGGGAGCTCGCTAATTTGCAGGGTGAACAGATGAGTGAAGTTACGAGCTTAATTAAAATGGCAGAGACTGTTGATTGGCCGGTAATACCGGTACTAGCTCGACTTGAGAGAGTCGGGATGAAACTTGATACAAAGTTCTTCGGCAAGTTATCTGAACAACTAACAGATCAGATTAGTGATGTGGAACAAACGATTTATGGCTATGCTGATCAGGAATTTAACATCTCGAGTCCGAGCCAGTTAAGTGAAATTTTGTTCGATAAATTGGGCTTGCCAACTAATGTGACTAAAAAAGGTAAAGCAGGGCACTACAGCACTGCTAGCAATGTCCTAGGCAAACTAAAAGGTACACATCCAATCATTGACGAAATTGAGAAATACAGGGAGTACACCAAGCTTAAAAGTACCTATGTCGATCCATTGCCGACGATGGTTGATGAAAACTCTCGTGTTCACAGCACGATGAACATGACAGTTGCTGCGACCGGCAGGTTATCTAGCAATGATCCAAATCTGCAGAATATTCCGGTACGCACTGAACTCGGACGAAAAATCCGTGAAGGATTTATCGCAGAACCTGGTAATGTGCTGATAAGCGCCGACTATAGTCAATTCGAGTTACGAATTGCTGCTGCTATGAGTGGTGACGAGCAAATGATTAAAGCCTTTAACGATGATAGGGATATTCATACCGAAACAGCTGCTTTAATTCAGGGTGTCACACCGGATGATGTGACTAAGGAAATGCGCTACGCAGCTAAGGCAGTAAATTTCGGTATTCTGTATGGGCAAGGTGTGCACGGTTTGAGTGAAGGAACGGGCATATCATATGCTGATGCGAAGCAGTTTATCGATAAATATTTCGAGGTTCGACCGAAGCTTCGAGAAATGATCGATAGATTTCGTAGGGACGCCAAAGACAAAGGTTATGTCGAAACAGTCATGGGTCGCAGGAGGCCAACACCCGATGTGCAGTCGAGTAACTTTATGGTACGCGAGGGAGCTTACCGTGCAGCTATAAATATGCCAATACAGGGGTCTGCGGCTGACCTTACGAAATTAGCTATGAGTAAAATCGACGAGATATTTGAGCGTGAATATTGGTCAAAAGCACGAAATCCGAAATCCGAAATCCGAAATTCTGCTTTTCCAAAGCAGATAATGCAGATACACGACTCGATTATGGTTGAGTGTATGGAGGGGGACGCAGAAAAAATCGGTAAAATGATGAAAGAAACCATGGAGCAAATTTATCCTGAGCTAGGTGTTCATCTAAAAGTCGATGTGAGTATTGGCCATAATTGGGGCGAACTTTGAGGATAAAATGGGCAACATATTAATTGTAAATACCGACGATGAAGTAGTCGGCTCGAAGCAATATAAAGATGTTCGGTATGAAGATATTTACCGCGTGACTGCACTGTGGCTAACAGATTTACACGGTAAGTATTGTTTAATAACTCAACGCAAATGGACGAAACAAAACGATCCTGGCAAGTGGATAATGGCGGTTAGCGGCACTGTAGAGGAAGGTGAAACCTACGATTCGAATATAGCAAAGGAGACTTTAGAAGAAATTGGTGTATCCAATATTGAATTTATGATTGAAAAAAAGATATTTATTGATGATGGAAATCATAAGTTTTTCGTACAGTTCTTTTCATCGAAAATCGACAAAGAAAAGACAAAAATCGAAATTCAGACAGACGAAGTCGAAGCATATCGATGGTTATTGATCGAGGATCTGCTAAATTGGATTAATCTTAAGCCTGATGAGTTCGTACCATCAATGATGGAAAGTTTAGCAAGTGTTAAAGTAGTGAAGTAGTTAAAAATATCTGGTAAAGTAAGTTGATGGAATGGCAATCTATTTTCAAACATTTTGCGCTTTATGGTGTGTTAATAAGCTGGGTTTTTGGATCATGGCTGGTATGGCGAACACGCCACATTGACGTCAGAACAACAAGTGAACTAGCCGTAACATCCAAAAAAGACTATTTCATTTTTGCTACTGGTATTTCGTTGGCTGGTATATTTCTCGCACTCTGCACCTATGGCTATATGCGTTATAACCTGACCGTACCGGAGCTATATTACTACCTGTATGCGTTTGCACTGACAATGCAGATTATTACAGCCTGGGTGCCCGAACTACCTGGTAAAAAGCACCTGATTCACTGGTATTCATCATGGCTATTGGCACACTTTATGTTACCGCTCGGTGCCTTACTGCTTGTCGAAGGCAATTATACAGATAGAACTGCTCAAGTCAGTGGAGTATTTCAAATTTTCGGAGTCGCGATCCTTGTCATTATGGTTATAACAGAAACATGGGGTCTTCATGGAGAGAAGTCTAATAAACAAGTTATAAGAGCTCAACAGGTTTATGCAGTATTATTTCAGATATTAATATTAGCAAGGATATACGTGTGATTAAATTTTATTTTGTACGGCATGGGCAGAGCGAGGCAAATGCTGCGCGTTTAATTGCTGATAGCACGCCGAAACTGACGAAGCTTGGTAGGGAACAAGCTATCGAAACAGCCAATAGCCTTAAGGACATAAAAATCACAAAAATCCTAACATCACCCCTTATCCGAGCACGTCAGACAGCCGAAATAATTGCCTCCGAGCTGGGTCTTCATGTAGGGGATATTGAGGTAGTCGATGAGTTAACCGAGCGTAGCTTGGGAGAGTGCGAAGGTAAACCAAAAGACATGGAGAGCGAAAAGTATATTACTATCGATACCGAACGCGGATTTGAACCGCAAGCGACCTTGATAAAACGACTTTTAGTCGCGTTGGAAATGATAAAAAAAGAATGCAATGATGCAAGTGGGAATGTGTTGGTCGTGGGTCATGTTACAGCTGGGTTTTATCTGCAACAGCTTGCCAAGGGCTACAGAAAAATTACTGAATTTGATGAATATTATCACATGCCGAACGCCGTGTGTAAGGAAGTAGAAATTAATGATTGAAGCACCTAGTTTTGCACCACAATTCCAGTGGGGACAACATGATTAAGGCCATAATTTTTGACTGTTTTGGGGTTGTGTATTTTGATGATTTTGCTGCGCTATATGACCATTTTGGTGGTGATTCTGCTAAAGATGCGGAGTATATAGAGCAGTTTTTCTTTGATGTTAGTAAGGGAAAAATTAATTGGTATGAGGGTATAAAACAAAGGCTAGGAGTCACCAAGGAGCAGTGGCTTGAGGCTAGAGAAAAATACGCAGGATATAATTCGGAGCTCCTAAGTTATATTTCAGAGCTTAGTAAAAAATATAAAATAGGGATGCTGACAAATATCGGGCCTGAAGGTCTGGAAGCATTTTTCGATAGAACTGTGATCGAGCCTTATTTTGATGTGATAGTAGAGTCTGGCAAGCTTGGATATGCTAAACCAGAAGCTCAAGCATACGAGGCAGTAGCATATAGCTTGGGTGTTCGGCTCGAAGAATGTGTTTTCACTGATGATAGACAGCCTTACATTGACGGAGCAATAGGCGTAGGGATGAAAGCTATTCTGTTTAAAGACACTGCTGATTTTAAGAAAAAACTGGAAAGTTTGCTATCTGAAGTTGCCCGAACAAATTAGTGCTACAATACGGTTATGTCTTTAGCAAATATTTAATAGGAGATATAAAAATGGCGAGACGAATTTTTTCTCACGTATTAATAACATTAGCTGTTTTCTTTTTAATAGCGACTTTTTTCACGTTCTTGGTAGATAACGTGTTGTTGAATACCGATAAACTAACTAGTGCATTAAAAAACTCCGGTGTGAATACAGAAATTACAAATATATTGCCCGATATAGCTACGAAGGACGCTCCAATCGAAGAGTTAGAAAATATGAAACAACAAATAATTAGGATAGTAGATCAAGATTTTGTAACAACAAAAGTAACGAACCTAACATCATCATTGTCTGAGTTTCTAAAGAAAGGTACGCCTGAACCAACAATTGATTTAAGTGATTTCCCACAAAAATTACAGGCTGCAGGTATTGAAGTTGACCAGAAGATGATTGACGACTTTACTAAGCCGATTGAGATTAATGAGGATGGTCAGTTAGATAAACTGCATGATTTCTACGAGACATTTACTAAGATAAAAATTGCCGGAGTTATTATATGTATACTACTTTTGATTGGAGAATGGTTTGTAGCCGAAAAAGGCAAGAAACTACAAAGAATCGGCAGGATATTTTTGCACACAAGTATCTGGTTGTTTTTCTTCTGGGTTATTACGGTATTCTTACCGGTCACATTTACAAATAAACTAAATTCTCCTAAAGAAGGCGACATTGATACGACTGAACTAATAAAGTCAGCGGTTAAAGCGATTCAGAACCTAATAAGTCCGTACATGCTCGGCACTGCGATTGTTTTCGGTGTAATTGCAGCGGTCCTTTACATACTTCGTAAATATATACCCAAAAATAAACAAGGGGCAAGCCAGTCACCGAAACCGCAATCAGCGTCAAAAGCTTAAGTTACTGATATACTTGCCGTATGGCAATGAAAAAATTTTATGTAGGAGTTAAGGCGATAATAAATGACCCCGAAAGAGGTGTTTTATTACTGAAAGATCCGCGAATAATTGACGTTCCTGGTGGCAGGATTGATGGCGATGAATCTTTCGAGGGTGCTTTGAGGCGGGAAATAAGTGAAGAATTACCTGAAACTAAAGTAATTTCTATCGGTGATATGCTTGGTTCGTACAGGGTACCAGTAGATGTAGCAGAAAATACAGGCTTGATATTAATATTTTTTAGAGTTGAGGCCAAGGTGCCATCAAAAGTTGCGCTTAGCAACGAACACAGTGAATATATATGGGTAAATAAGCTCGAGGATATCCCAGAAGTCGGCATAAATGACGAAATAAGACGGATAGTGTCTGAAATACTACAATAGTATTGCAATTATGTTTAACTGGTGATATAATATAAGCATTATGGGATTTGGTTCAAAGCTCAAATGGATTATAGCCACTCTATTATTATTGGTTGTTTTGGTTTTTGTAGGTTGGGGATTAAGCTCAATCGCTCGTTCTGTATTTAACAAAAAATCAGATACGCCTACCACAGTTAATATCGAGGAAAACACAACTAATTTAGATGATGTTAAAGTTGTTCGATATATTGTTGATGGTCCTATTGTGGCCAGTTCTGAACATCGTAGCTACGCTATCGAAGTTACAGCCCAAACTGTCAAGATGAAAGTATTTTCAGACTACGGACTGAAGGTAGTAGCAGAAAAATCATATGTAAATAACGTACAATCATACGACAATTTTATAAAATCTCTCGAGAAGGCAAAGGCACTAGATAGATATGCGGGCACAACTTCGGATGATGATTATATGGACGAAGGATCATGTCCTCGAGGAAAACGCTACATTCTAGAAGTCGGAGACAATGAGAGACGTTGGACAGATTCTTGTGACAGGGCTGATGGTACAGCAGCAGGTATGATGACTACGATGCGAGTTCTGTTTGCTAAGCAAGTTCCAGATTTTGACGAATTGGTCAAAAACACAGGCCTAACTCTCTAAAAAAAAGAGCAACTTCATAATTCAGTAACTAACTCTCTGATAGACTATTAGTATGATTAAGGCCATAATTTTCGACTGCTTTGGAGTGCTATATCCAGATACTTACTGGTTGATGGCTGATGAGTATTTAGGTCAGAGAATTAACGAATACAGAGACGAGCTTCATAATTTAGTAAAAAAAGTCGACCTTGGACTGATAACACGCGATGAGCTATGGGGTGAATTTGCACAAATTGTAGGAGTTACAAAAGAAGAGGTTTATAGCAGGCTCAAACAATTTAGCGGTTTAGATGGACGAATTCTAGATTTTATAGATAATCATAAAAATAAATACAAAATAGGCATGATATCAAATGTGGGTCATGGGTTTATTGAAAGAATGTTCGTAGAAAGACCTGCTAGCGACTATTTCGACGATATAGTTCTTAGCAGTGATGTTGGTCTAGTAAAACCTGATGAAAGAATCTATAAGCTATCTGCGGATAGACTCGGTGTTGATGCTAGTGAATGTGTATTCATAGACGACCTGGAGAAAAACGTTACGGGTGCTATTGATGCCGGCATGAGTGCTATTAAGTATGAATCTTTTGAGCAATTTATCAAAGAAATTGAACCGATGTTAATGTCGAATGGTGATAACTAATTCTTTGTCTAGGTTACATTCCTTGACTATTTGATTTTGGTGCATACGAACTAATCCAGCTAAGCTGGAATTTGGTGCAATAACAGAATATCGATCCTTGCTCACACCAACAATAAATTTATCATTATATTTTTCGTTTAAATATTTTTTGAGTGCAGATAATTGAGGTGGCTCAGAGGCTGATTTCGAATTAGTGAATATATCCTTTAATGAGTCCATGATAAAAATGTAAACTTATTATATGCCAGAACTACCAGAAGTCGAAACAGTTAAACGAGGCCTTAATGGATTAATTGTAGGTAAGTTAATAAAATCAATTGATCATGATTGGCTGAAAAGTTTTCCTAATAATCCAAATGACGTAGATAATTTCGTTGTTGGTGCAGAGATAGTAAATGTCGAACGGAGAGGTAAGGCACTGATACTGGGCCTCAATAGTGAATACTCATTTATTATTCACCTAAAGATGACTGGGCAACTAGTGTATCGTGGTGAACAAAATTTTGGAGCAGGTCACCCAAACAATTCGCTTGTTGGTAGTCTACCTGATAAATCGACAAGAGTTATTTTTAGTTTTTCTGATGGTTCAAAATTATTCTTCAATGATCAAAGAAAGTTCGGATGGGTCAAGTTAATCCCGACATCTCAAGTAAATAATCATGAATTCATAAAAAAATTAGGCCCTGAACCACTTAGTAAGAACTTTACTAAAACTGAGTTTTTAGCCCGAATTCATAAAAGACAAAACACTACTATCAAAGCTGTTTTGCTCGACCAAACTATCTTAGCTGGTGTTGGAAATATTTATGCGGACGAAAGTTTGTGGGGCGCAAAAATATTTCCTGGCGAGTTAGTTAAATCGATTAATAAATCACGGCTAGAAACGCTATATGATGAAATGTTATTCGTATTAAAGCTTTCCATCGAAAAAGGTGGAAGTACTGACAAAAATTATGTTGATGCTGAGGGCAAAAAGGGGAGCTATTTGCAATTTGCTAAAGTGTTTAGGCGAGAGGGAAAATTGTGTCCTAGGTGTAGCGCAATTATAAAAAAAACAAGGGTAGCAGGACGAGGAACGCACTATTGTCCAGTATGTCAAAAGAATAAAATAAAACGCTAACGCTGGATATGTGTGTAGGAAATATTAGATACTAGTAGTTAAGTATGGTAAAAACATTTACTGGCAAGAACACATTTGCCTTAAAAGCAGAGCTGAACAAAATTATTAGTTCCTTTGTTAAAGAAGTCGGCGATTTCTCTGTAGAGCAAATCGATGCATCTGAAACGGATATGAACTCGATCCTGCAAGCCGTTCAGTCTCTTCCATTTTTATCGTCGAAGAAACTAGTAATAGTATCTGATATAGAGTCCAATAGTGATTTTGCCTTGAGAATCGACGAACTAATTGATAGGGTAGCTGATGGTGTTGAGGTAATTCTTCTCGAACAGAATCTCGATAAGAGAAAGACTTTATTCAAAACTCTGCAAAAAAATTCCGAACTTACTGATTTTCGTGAACTCAATGAAAATGATTTAGATAAATGGGTTGTTGAATATGCTCAGTCAATAAATGCAAAAGTTTCTATTAGTGATGCTAATTATCTAATTGGCCGAGTAGGCAATAATCAACAACAACTTGCGAGCGAGTTAGACAAGCTAGCGCTGTACGATGAGAACATTACGCGTAGTAGTATAGACAAGCTAACGGATTTGTCGCTACAAAATACTATTTTTGATCTTTTAGACTCGGCATTTTCCGGGAAGAAAGAGCTTGCTACTTTAACTTATAGAAATTTACGCGAAGCAAAACTCGATCCTCAGTATATAATCTCTATGTTCGTGTGGCAGTTAACAACTCTAGCGCTAGCTGTATTTTCGGATGAAAAAACTGAAAGCAGTCTAGTGTCTGGCGGAATGTCACCCTATACGGCCCGAAAATCACTCGCTCTAGCAAGTCGAATTAATAAGAAAAAAATACGTAAATTAATCAAAGATTTAAGTGAGCTTGATGCTCAAATAAAAACAGGCGCCGATGCCGATGCCTGTCTCGAACTGTATCTACTAAATATCTAGTAGATTATTTTTTCTTAGCTGTAGTTTTCTTGGCAGCTGGCTTCTTAGCTTCTGCTTTTTTAGTTGCTGGCTTCGCTACTGAAGATTTTGCCTTAGAACCTGCTTTGGTTGTACCGGCTGCTTTTGACTTTGCGTTAAGCTGTCGCTTCTTTCGAGCAGCTTTGTTTTTACTAATCACGCCATTCTTAACAGCTCTATCTATTGCACTGAACGCTTCGGACTGAGACTTAGTAGTTTCTTTTTTGCCTGTTAGTACTGTCTGAAAATTGCGAATTGCGTTCCGTAATGATCGCTTGGTTTTTGCATTTGCAGTCGATTGTCGCTTAGCAACACGGACACGCTTCTTGGCTGATTTGATAATTGGCATATGTTAATTCACTCCTGTTATATTCGCCTAGTAATGTATGCGAAATTGTTTATTGAACTTTTCAGGTAATTATACCGAAGTTTAACAGATAAGTAAATACTATAGACATACCGGTAAAAATCATGGTACAATCAAAAACGTAAGCATTTAAAAACCAAAAATATGCAAAATCCGGCAGCCGAACAAGTAGTAAAAGTATTAAAGGACTCCAATAATGTATTGGTGACTGTTAAGAATAACCCATCTGTTGACGATTTGACTGCAGCGATCGGACTAACCCTAATGCTAAATCACATGGGAAAGCATTCGATCACGGTATTTAGCGGTAGGGTACCCTCAACAATTGAGTTTTTGCAGCCTGAAATGGCGATTGATTCAAACACCGATAGCTTGAGAGATTTCATAATTGCACTGGATAAATCTAAGGCTGACAAACTGCGATATAAAGTCGAAGATAATGTAGTCAGAATTTTTATAACACCTTATAAGACTTCAATCAGCGAAAAAGATCTAGACTTCAGCCAGGGTGATTTCAACGTCGATGCTGTAGTGGCCCTAGGAGTAGTACAAAAAGAAGATTTCGACACAGCTATAACAGCACATGGGAGAATTCTACATGATGCTACTGTAGTCGCACTGACTAACCACGACATTGTTAGTAATATCGGTGCAATTAATTGGCAGGAGCAACAAGCGAGCAGTATTTCCGAGATGATAGCAAGCATATCCGGTCAACTTGGTGATAACCTTGTAGACGGACAAATAGCTACAGCACTTATGACAGGTATAGTGGCCGAAACTGATAGGTTCAGAAACGGTTATACGACACCACAGGTATTATCAATCAGCGCTCAACTGATGAGTCAGGGAGCTAACCAACAGCTTATAGCAGAAAAACTAGACGAACCTGATCATTCAGGACCAGTTGCTCCTTTGCAGTACGGTTCTAGTGACGACAGCGATAATGATGGAGCATTAGAAATCAGCCATGACGAAAACGAGATTCAGGATATACACATAGACGATAATGGAAACTTGAAACTTCCAGAACAGCCATCTGAGATGCCTGCTTCAGAAAACCAACAGACTGCAGATGTAAATCCTGTGGAGCCCGTCGAACCTTTAACAGCTCAACAGCCTACAAATGAGAGTGAAGAACACAGCTTTATACCACCGGTAGAGCCACCTAAGCTTTTTGCGCAAGACGACAGTGGCACCGTAACAGCTCAGCCGTTACTAGATGAGCAACCCTCAGTGATAAGTGAGGATGAGAAATCTATGTTCTCGCACGGCAAAAAAGTCATACAACCTTTAGCAGAAGGCGATCCACAACAGTCAGCTCAAAATGTGACAACGCCCGAGCCCGTAAGTTCAAGTCCGCAGACTTTAACCGATTTGGAACAAGCAGTAGATAGCCCGCACGTAAGTGACAGTCCCCAAGTGCCTGACGAATTCGTCGGAATGGTTAAAAACGGCTTTGTGGGCGATCAAACTGAAGCAAAATCAGATGTAGAAAAGGCAATTAACGATGCAAGGCAGGCAACAGAACAGGCGCAAAGTACTTCTGAGGGACAAAAACCGGCACAACATGCACCAGAAACTCCAGCACAACCAGATCAAGTTAATCCAGCAGACCAACCACCTCCTCAAGTAGTTAACCCAAATTCACCACCACCAGTACCACCACCATTAATGCCACCGTCTAATCAGCCCCAATTTTTTGACGCCGATGGTAAGAACGACAATCCTCTAGTTACGCCAACTAGCAACTAATAGCAGGACGACAAACAAAGTCTTCTTATATACTAACCAGTATGAAAAGTAATAGTGACCTTGTTTTGCTAATAGATAAGCCTAGTGGGTATACCAGCTTTGATGTTGTCGCCATAGTAAGAAAATACATAAGGCAAGCTACCAGTAATCGAAAAATCAAAGTCGGTCATGCTGGCACTCTTGATCCTATGGCTACAGGGCTACTTATCGTATTAACTGGTAAAATGACCAAACAACAAGATAGCTTTATGAAAAAGGATAAAACCTATGAAGCCGAAATAACCCTTGGTGCCGTGAGTGACACAGACGATGCAGAAGGCAACATAGTTATGTCAAAAGTCGAATGTCGAAAGTCAAAAACTGATATCGAAAAGACACTTATGAGTTTTGTAGGTGAATCTGAACAAATGCCTCCACAGTATAGCGCTATAAAAGTAGCCGGCAAAAAGGCCTATGAAGTAGCAAGAAAAGGCGGAACAACAGAGCTGAAAGCTCGCAAAGTCAGAATATATTCAATTGAAAACGTAAAAATTAATGGTAATAAATTGAGTTTTACGACCAAAGTCTCATCAGGGACTTACATACGAAGTATTGCTAGGGATCTGGGGCAAAAGCTAGGTTGCGGAGGTTATTTAAGCAAACTTAGAAGGATTAAAATTGATGAATTTGACGTTAATAAAGCATATCCAATTTCAGAAATTAATTTGACTCTTTTAGAAAAAATGGTTGCAACAACAGAGTAGATCTGTTACAATTGCATTCAACAATGACTGAAACGAAAGTTAAATCTAAAAAAGAAGTAGTAGATACTGGCTCGACAGAAGTGCAGGTTACTGCGCTCACTGATCGCATCAAAGAGCTTACTGAACACCTAAAGGTCAACAAAAAAGACCACATGGCTCGACGCGGACTTATTGTAATGGTTGGTAAGAGGAAAAAATTATTGAAATACCTAGCTGATAATGACTCAGCATCTTATCTTAGTTTGATTAAAAAATTAGGCTTGAGAAGATAATTCTTTTCTATAATCGCACGCAGCCGCGTTAAGCAAATGCGGATACGTGGGACAGTAGAAAATAAAACGCTTTAGGATGTGGAGCTCGGTGGTAGAGTCCAGATTTTTAAGCGCGACTGCTCCCCTAAATAAAGGGAAAAGAGCAGCCCAAGTGGCGGATTTATTCCGCACCTGGCGCGTTGAGGAAAACTGGGTCCCCCACAAAATCATAGATTTTTAAGGGGTAAAGTTACAAAAGATT